>NZ_NYVD01000072.1 GCF_002684405.1 Parvibaculum sp.
CCCGAGCCGTATTACTGCGCGTGTGCGCATGGGGCTCGGCGCGTCGCGCGTGGTGGACATCGAGCGCGAGGTGCATCTGGGCGGGCCGATCCATTCCAAGGGCGTGCTTATTCTGTCGGGCTATATTTCGGGCCGGTTCCTGCCCGCCGTGCCGCTTTCCATGAGCGCCAGCATCGTTTTCGAACAGTCCTATGGCGGGGTGGACGGCGACAGCGCCTCCTCCGCCGAACTCTATGCGCTGATTTCCGCGCTGGCCGAAGCGCCCATTTCGCAGGGCTTCGCGGTGACGGGTTCGGTCAACCAGCTCGGCGAAGTGCAGGCGATCGGCGGCGTCAACGACAAGATCGAAGGCTTTTTCGACATCTGCATGCGGCGCGGTCTGACCGGCGATCAGGGGGTGCTCATCCCCGCCGCCAATGTGAAGCATCTCATGCTGCGCCAGGATGTGGTGGACGCGGTCGAGCGCGGCATGTTTGCGATTTATCCTGTCGAGCATATCGAAGAGGGCGTAGAACTTCTGATGGGCGCCCCGGCGGGAAAGCGCGGCGAGGATGGCCGGTTTCCGAAAGGCACGATCTTCGCCCGCACCGAGGAACGCCTGGCCGCCTTTGCAGAAAACCAGCGCCGCTTTGCCAGCGAAGGCATTGACGGCAATGGCGACAGGAAATCCTGAGCGATGGCCGTGGAGAACGCCATGGACGATAGCGGCGCAAAGGACAGGAATACCGGCACCCCGCCCGCACCCGGCGAAGGGCAGGCGGAGAAGCCGCGTATCGTGATCGGCCTCGATACCTCGATCGTGGCGCGCGAGACGCTGTCGCTTGCCGCCCGGCTCGCCGCCTCGGTCGATGCGCGGCTGAGCGGCGTTTTCGTGGAAGACGAGGATCTGCTCAATCTCGCCGGGCTTCCTTTTGCGCGCGAGATTTCCTTTTCCGGGCAGGTGAGCCCCGTCGATACCGACCGTATGCTGCGCGCCATGCGCGCCCAGGCAGAAAGCGCTCGCCGCGTCCTTTCGCGCATTGCCGACGAAGCGCATGTGGAGTGGAGTTTCGATGTGCGGCGCGGACGCCCCTTGCGTTCGCTCGCCGCCGCCGCCCGGCATGAGGACACGCTGGTCATTCGCGCGCCGGGCTCCTCGCCCCGCGAAGTCGGCCGGGCCGTCCATGCCGCGACGAGGGAAGCGCGCGCCGACGTGCTGCTGGTCGCAAAACGCGCCGGGCTCAAAGGCGCGGTGCCGCCCAAAAGCGCGGTACAGGGTGTAAAGCCGGGCCGGCCCGTCGTCGCCATTGACGAAGGCTCCAGCCTCGGCGAAAGCTGCACGGCCTTCGCGGAAGGACTGGCGCGGCGCCTGGGCTCGACATTTCAGCGCGTGCGCGCGCGCGGTGCGTCGGCGGCCGATATCGCCGAAGCGGCGCATCGCGCGGGCGTGGGGCTGCTGGTGGCAAATGCCGGCTGGCTGGGTAATGATGAGGACGCGGCACGGCTCTCCATGGCGGCGGGCTGTCCGGTTCTGCTTCTCGGGTCCGAGCGGACGAATGTCCCCGACCTCAAGACGGACGAATAAGGAGAAAGAAATGTCTGTGCGCAAGATTCTGGTTCCGCTTTCAGGAACATCGTCCGACGGGGAAGTGTTGGCGACGGCGCTGTCGGTGACGCGCGATTTCGGCGCCCAGCTTGTCGGCCTGTTCTCACGGCCCGACCCGGCCGACGCGCTGCCCTATCTGGGCGACGGCGTGTCGGGGCAGGTCATAGAAGACCTTCTGACCGCGGCGAAGCAGGGCGCCGACCAGGCCGCCGCCAAGGCGCTGGCGGGCCTGAAGGAAGCGGCGGACAAGGTCGGTCTCCCGGTTGTGGACAAGGGCGACTTCACGCTCCCCTCGGCGCGCTTTCTCGATGTGACGGGCCGCCGCGACGAAGTCGTCGCGAGGCTCAGCCGTTTGGCCGATCTCATCATTTTCGGCGACACCGATGAATTCGGCGGCGCCGGCGGCACCGCGCTCGAAGCGGCCATGATGAGCGGCGGGCGGCCCGTGCTTATCGCCCCGCGTAAATCATGGGCCCCGGTCGGCGGCTCGGTCGCGATCGGATGGGACCGCAGCGTCGAAGCCGCTCACGCGGTAACGGGCGCATTGCCGTTTCTCGCCAAGGCAAAAAGCGTCACAATCATCTGTGTGGGCGAAGACGATCACGAACCGGTCAGCGGCGAACTCCTCTCCGACTATCTGAAACTTCACGGCGTCGAGGTCGAAATCAAGAAGATCGACCGGAAAGATCGCGCCGTGGGAGAGGTTCTGCTGACCGAAGCGGAAACCTCCAAGGTCGACCTGCTCGTCATGGGCGGCTATGGCCACAGCCGGCTTCGCGAATTCTTCATGGGGGGCGCCACGCAGCATATTCGCGCCCATGCGACGCTGCCCGTTCTGATGGCCCACTGACGCACGCAACCAATCATCGACAGGACAGCCGACCTTAAAAAGCGGCCGGCTGCGGTAAACCAGGAAACAGGATCCAGGAAGACATGACCCTTTATCGCGTTCACATGTCGCTCGCGCGCAACGACGAATTTCCCGAAGGCTCCTCCGCGCATGGCTATGATTTCGTCGTGCCGCTCGACGGCGACATGAAGCTCGACCCCGATGCCTGGAAGTCTCATTCCAAGGATTGCGTCGTGCGTCATTTCAGCGAAGGCGAAGAAGACCAGCGCGGCCTACTGCGCCATATCGGTCGCGGCTGGGTGATCGACTACGATGCCGCCACGCCCGAAGGAGACGAGCCTTTCTTCAAGCTCGACCGCCATGAAATCAAGGTTGGCGAATATCTTTCGGTGAAGGAAGACGACGACGAGACGCGCACCTATCACATCGTCTCGGTGGAGCCCTGGCTCAAGAGCTGAGGGAAAAGCACCCCGTCAAAACAAAGAAGCCGGCCAGCTTTTGCTGACCGGCTTTTTCATTGCGTGACGGCGTGAAGGTCAGGCGCGCTTGCGCACCAGAATATTGCCTGCCGAATAGCCCGCGCCGAAGGAGCAGATCAGGCCGAGATCGCCTTCCTTCAGATCTTCGCTGTTCTGGCTGAAGGCGATGATGGAGCCCGCCGAACTCGTATTGGCGTATTCCTGCAGGATGTTCGGCTGCTCGCCCGGTTCCGGGTCGCGACCCAGCACCTTGCGGCCGATGAAGTCGTTCATGTTCTTGTTGGCCTGGTGCAGCCACATCCGCTTCAGGTCTTTCGGATCGAGGCCTTCATCCTTCATGTGCTGGAGGATGAGTTCGGCCACCATCGGCACCACTTCCTTGAAGACCTTGCGGCCTTCCTGCACGAAGAGCTTGTCCTTCGCGCCGATGCCGTCCGGCGTCGCGCGGTTCAGGAAGCCGAAATTGTTGCGGATATTGTTGGAAAATTTGGTGATGAGGCGCGTACCCAGAATTTCCCATGCGCCGGGCGCGGTGCAGGTCTCTTCGCGCTCCAGCACGATGGCGGTGCACACATCGCCGAAAATGAAATGGCTGTCGCGGTCGCGGAAATTGAGATGGCCGGAACAGATTTCCGGATCGACCACCAGCACCGTATCGACGCTGCCCGAGCGCAGCATGTCATAGGCCTGCTGGATGCCGAATGTGGCCGACGAACAGGCGACATTCATGTCGAAGCCGAAGCCTTCGATGCCGAGCAGGTCCTGCACTTCAACGGCGATGGCCGGATAGGGACGCTCGAGGTTGGAGCAGGCGACGATGACGGCGTCGATGTCTTCGGGCTTCTTCTGCGCCCGCGCCATCGCCTTGTTGGCGGCGTCGACCGCCATTTCCGCCAGGATCGACGGCTCGTCATTGGAGCGCTGCGGCAGGCGCGGCGCCATGATGTCCGGGTCGATGATGCCCGACTTGTTCATGACATAGCGGGCTTCGATGCCGGATGCCTTGACGATGAACTCCACGTTGGATTCCGCGAGAGCTTCCACCTCGCCGCGTTCGATCGCGTCGGCGTTCTCTTCATTGTGTTTGCGGACATAGGCGTTGAAGCTGTCCACAAGTTCCTGGTTGGAGATCGAATTGGGCGGGGTGAAGACACCCGTCCCGCTTATGACGACTTTTGTCACTGGGCCACCTGATTGTCATGTTCACGTCCCGGCGCCCTTGTCCCGAACGCCTGTCGGACCATGCCTGTCGCGTTGCCCCCAAAGGCACCGGCATGTCGGCTCCTCCCGAAACCGAGGGCCAAACATATGCCAGCGGCAGCGCTTATGCCATATGCAAGGCGGGATACATTGGCGATAGCGTGAATAGACGGATTAACCTTATGGGTATTTCACCATGGGAAGAGGCGAGGCCGCCGGGGGATGAGGCCATCGGGCGGCTGACGCTGGACGGGCTCTGGCAGGGTGCGCGTGTGCTGCTGGCGGAGGGGGCGACGACGCCCGGATCGCCGCTCAGAAAGCCGGTGCTTTCCACTGTGGACGTGGGCGGGGCCCCGCGGGCCCGGACCGTGATTCTCCGGCATTTCGATCCGGCGCGCCGCCGGCTCGAAACCTATACCGATGCGCGCACGGCAAAGGCCGCCGAACTCGACGCGAACCCCATGGCGGCCTTCACTTTTTACGATTCGCGCCGGGAAACGCAGCTCCGCCTGTCGGGCCGCGTGACGCTACACACCGATGACGAATGCGCCGAGCGCGCCTGGAACACGCTCGGTCCCCGCAACATGGCGGATTATCTGGCCCGCGCCGTGCCCGGCACCCCCAGCCCGTCCCCGCAGGCCGCCATGGCGGACGGGGAGGGGGATGAGGCGCGCAGGGCGGCGGCGAGGGCCAACTTCGCCGTGCTGGTCTTCACCTATGACAGGCTGGACATGCTGGTGCTGGGACGCGCCATACATCGGCGCGCGCTCTTTGGATGGACGACATCCCCCGCATCCGCGTCGGACGACGCGACATCCGGTTTGACCGCGCCTGACGACGCGACATCTGATCTGACCGCGCCGGACGACGCGGTTTGGCTGGTCCCCTGACGCCAGCTCTTCTCAGAGCATGGCGGCGGAAGCGTCCGACGATTTGTCGTCCTTATCGGACTTTCCGGACTTGTCGTCGGCCTTCTTGTCGTTTTTCGAGGCGGACGGCTTCACTTCCAGCCCCTCGGCCTGAATGTCGCCGCTCATCTGGCCGCCCTGCTCGACCTTCAACTCGCCATAACGGACCTCGCCCGTGACGCGACCCGTCGAGGTGATGGTCAGGCATTTGCGAACCAGCAGCGTCCCGTCGAACTTGCCGGTGATTTCCGCCTCGTCCACGGTCGCTTCGCCGCGCACGTCGCCGGTTTCGCTCACGGTCAGCGAACCGCTTTCGATGGTGGCCTGCACATCGCCCTCAATCACGAGCGAATCGCAGGACTGGATCTTGCCTTCAAGCTTCAGGCCACGGCCGACATGAAGATTGGCGGCCGGCGGCGTCGCCTCCGCGCTCGATCCGGTGCCCCCGGTGCCATTGCTGGTGCTCGGTGATGTCTGGAGAGTTCGCACGGTCGGTTTCCTTGCTTCGTAAGAGGGAGTTACGCGGCTGTAGGGAGTGTCGTCCCCTTCGGCTTTCTGCTCGTTGATGGGTCGCATGGACGATGCCCTCTGCGCTGATGAAGACTGATCTTCTGTGGACGTATTTTTCTGGGACGTTCGCTCGGCGTGGGAGCGATCCCCTGAATCGCTCTTGGGGCGTTTGAACATTTGGGAGCCCTCCGCAAATCGGTGAAGGCCCAATCGGTACAAGCGTAGTTTGGCCCGTATGTGCCGAGATTGTGGCGGAAGAGTGATTGCGTCAAAAGATGTGTGGAGAAATCACTGCGGCACAGTGATTATTTGCGTGCAAGCTGCGCACACGCATCGTGACGCGGACAGGTGACGAGATGATCGTTCACGATGCCGACCGCTTGCGAGAACGCATAGACGATGGTCGGACCGCAAAAACGGAAGCCTTCCTGTTTCAGCGCTTTCGACATTTTCCGGCTCATCTCCGTTTCCGCCGGCACGTCCGAGAAGCGTTTGAAGCGGTTGACCTGAGGCACACCGTCCACGAACGACCACAGGAAATCCGAGAAGCCGCCATCACGCTCCATAATCTCCAGCCAGGATTGCGCATTGGAGATCGTCGCTTCTATTTTTCCGCGATGGCGAACGATCCCCGCATTGCCGAGAAGCTTCTCGACGCGTTTGGGCGTGTAGCGCGCGATTTTCTCCGGCTGGAAGCCGTCGAACGCCTCACGAAACGCTTCGCGCTTGCGAAGAATGGTGATCCAGGAAAGCCCCGCCTGAAAGCCGTCGAGGACGAGTTTCTCGAACAGCGCCCGGTCGTCATATTCCGGGACGCCCCATTCCTCGTCGTGATAGGCGATGTAGAACGGGTCGTTGCCCGGCCAGGGACATCGGCCCGAGGCGTCACTCGTCGGCATTCGCGCTGTCCTCCAGCGAAAAACCCGCCCAATCCGGCACTTCCGGCACGAGCGTCGCATCATTCGCGTCGAGCGTCTGGCCGGAGAGCAGGTCGAGACGCAGGAGCGCCAGGACGCGCCCGGTCTTTCTATCGCCGGAAAAAACCGTTCCGACCTCACGCGTGCCCGCCTTCACCGGCGTTCCGGGCGCGGGCATCATCGCGCCTTTGACAGCGCAAGGCAGGAGCCGCTTGCGCACGCTGCCGCGCCTTTTGGTGCGCGACGTCACTTCCTGACCGACATAACAGCCCTTCTTGAAGTCGATCCCGTGCAGCTCATCGAGATTGAGTTCCAGCGGGAAGCTCTTTTCGGCCTCATAGTCGTGCGTGGCATCGCCGACGCCGAGCCCGATGCGGTGCCGGTGCCATGCCTCCGGCGTGGCTTCCTCCGCGCCTATGGAGGCGATGAAGCCCGCCACGTCTTCGCGCGGCAGGATCGCCCGCGTGCCGAGCGCGGCAAGGCGCGGATCGGGGAAGAGAGCGCCCTCATCCGGGGCGGTCGCCGCCACCTCGCCGTCCCAGAGCGCCGCGACGCAATGGCTTTCGGTCAGGTTCTCGATCTCCACCTTGGCGCGGAGCTTGTACATGGTGAGGCGCTTGGCCAGGGCCGCGGCGCGCCCGGCCTCGCAATCGAGAAGGAAGCGGCCTTCCGCGTCTTCCGCGATGAAGAAATCGAAGAGGAATTTGCCCTGAGGCGTCAGCAGCGCCGAATAGATGGCTTCGCCGGGGCCCGCGCTCTCTACATTGTTGGTGACGAGACCCTGCAGAAAGGCGCGCATATCCGGGCCGGAGAGGCGCAGGACGCCGCGTTCGGGCAGGATTGCCGCTTTGAGGCCGGACGTTTCGGAGGCGGACATGGGGCTCCAGCGCAGTGAAATGACGAGGGTCCACATTTAGGCTTCGGCGGCGCGCCCCGCAAGGAGGGCGGCGGCCCCGACGCGGCCCGGATGCTACAGGGGCAGGGCGGGCCCGGTGCAGACTTGGCAGGCCCCGGAGCGCAACCTATAACGGCCCAACCCTTCCGATAGGGGCATCGCCGACGCGAAAAGAGGCCGGATTGCGCATTCTCTTTATTACTTCCAACCGGATCGGCGACGCCGTGCTGTCGACCGGCCTGCTGGGCGGGCTGATGGAACGCTATCCCGATGCGACCTTCTGGGTCGCCTGCGGGCCGCTGGCGGTTCAGCTTTTCGAGAATGCGCCCCGCGTCGAACGCGTCATCCCGATGAAAAAGGAAAAGCGTGCCGGCCATTGGCGCAAGCTTCTTGGTGCCGTTATGCCGCGCCGCTGGGATCTGGTGGTGGATCTGCGCGGCTCGGCCACCGCCTGGGTTCTCTGGACGAAAAAGCGCCACATCCTGAAGGCCGATCACACGCTGCACCGCGTGGTCCATAATGCGCGGGTCGCCGATTTCGACCCGCCGCCCAATCCCCGCCTCTGGCATGGCGCGGCGGACCTTGCCGAAGCCGAAAAGCTGATCCCGCAAGGCCGCAAGGTGCTGGCCGTCGGCCCGACCGCCGCCTGGCCGCGCAAGATGTGGCCGGTGGAGCGCTATGCGGAACTGGTCGAACGTCTCACCGCGCCCGGCGGCCTGATGGAAGGGACCTATCTGCTCGTTTCGGGCGGTCCGGGCGAACAGGAAATCTGCAAACCCGTTTTCGAGGCGGTACCGGAAGAGCGCCGCATCGACCTTGTGGGCGCGGAACTGGGGCTCACCGGGGCCTGTTTTGCCCGTTGCACGCTTTATGTCGGCAATGATTCGGGGCTGATGCATCTCGCGGCGGCGGCGGGTACGCCGACGCTCGGCCTTTTCGGCCCGACATCGGACGCGCAATATGGTCCCTGGAGCAGCGAAGGCGACGACAGGGCGCGCGCCTTGCGCGGCGAGCGCTCGCGCGATCAAATCATCGCAGAGGAAGGCGACGCCTATTTCGGGGAGAGCGCCGTGACGGATGTCAGCGTGGACATGGTCGAAGAGGCCGCGCGCGAGATGCTGGCCCGCTTCCCGCGAACGGCCTGAGAAACGGCATGAGAAGCGGATCTGAAACCGGACGAGTTTGAGGAGAGGCAAGTGAGCATCACCTATGACCTGATCTTTCGCGGCGGCACCATCGTCAATCAGGACGGACGGCACCGGGCCGATATCGGCACGAAGGACGGGCGCATCGCCGCGATCGGCGACCTGTCTCAGGCCGATGCCGCCGACACGATCGACGTGAAGGGCCTCCACATCCTGCCCGGCGTGATCGATACCCAGGTCCATCTGCGCGAGCCCGGCAACGAGCACAAGGAAGACCTGGAAACGGGCGGTCATGCCGCCGTGATGGGTGGCGTGACGACCGTGTTCGAAATGCCCAACACGAAACCGCCCACGACCGACCCGGACGCGCTGGCCGACAAGGTAAAACGCGCGCGCCATCGCATGCAGTGCGACTTCGCCTTTTACGGCGGCGCGACGACGGAGAACATCGACATCCTGCCCGAGCTGGAACGCCAGCCCGGCTGCTGCGGCATCAAGGTCTTCATGGGTTCGTCCACCGGGACGCTGCTGGTGGAAAAGGACGAGGACGTGCTGCGCGTGCTGAAGACGATCAAGCGCCGCGCCGCGTTCCATTCAGAAGACGAGTTCCGCCTGCGCGAGCGCCGCGAGCTGGCGCTGCTCGGCCATGTCGATACGCATCCCGTCTGGCGCGATGCGGAAGCGGCCTATATGTGCACGCAGCGCCTGTTGCGGCTGGCGCGCGAGGCGGGCAAGCGCATCCATGTGCTGCATATCTCGACGGCGGGTGAAATCCCGCTGCTTGCACTCCATAAGGATGTGGCGACCGTGGAAGTGACGCCGCAGCATCTGACGCTCGCCGCACCCGAATGCTACGAGGCGCTGGGCACCTTTGCGCAGATGAACCCGCCCATTCGCGGCCATGAGCATCGCGACGGGCTGTGGAATGGCCTGCGTGCGGGCATTGTCGATGTGATCGGCACCGACCATGCGCCGCATACGCGCGAGGAAAAGGAGCAGACCTATCCGAAATCGCCGTCTGGCATGCCGGGCGTGCAGACCATGGTCCCCGTCATGCTCAACCATGTGCATGAGGGCCGCCTGACGCTGGAACGCTTCGTGGACCTGACGAGCGCCGGGCCGCAGCGGGTTTTCGGCATCTCCTGCAAGGGACGCATCGCGGTGGGCTATGACGCCGACCTCACCATCGTGGACCTCGGCGCGGAGCGCGAGATCACCGATGACTGGATCGTCTCCAAATGCGGCTGGACGCCCTATAACGGCATGAAGGTGAAGGGCTGGCCCATCGGTACCGTCATTCGCGGCCACCGCGTGATGTGGGAGGACGAACTCCTCGGCGACGCGCGCGGCGAACCCGTGCAGTTCATGGAAACGCTGCCGCACCACGTGTGAGGGAAGGCCCTCAGCCTCAATGCACCGTATAGAAATCCGCCCGGCGCATTTCCGAGGGTGAGATGAGCCGCCTTGTGGCGACCTTCACCGAATGGATGGGGCCTTCCAGCTCCCGGTCCCAGAAGTCGAGAAACCGCTGAAGCTCGGGATATTTCGGCTCGAGGTCGTAATGCTGCCAGAGATAGCTCTGCAGCAGGGTGGGGTGATCGGGCATCCGGTAGAGAATTTCCGCCGTGACGAGGCGGTAGCCATCCAGCATCTGCTTGAATTCCGACATCGCGCTTACCCACTCATGTGACAGGGATACGTCAAAAGCGTAAGCAGCCCTGACGCATCGCGCCAGCTTGACAAGCTGGAAAAATCTCGAATTATTCAAATGAATCAAGTGGTTAGCACTCGATCCCTCTGGTGAGTGCCAGGCTGGCCGCCCGCCATGCCGGATCGGCGAACTGCGAGCGTTTCCGTCGCTTTCCGCGCCACGGTCCGAGCGGCGCATCCGTCTTGACCCTGCCAACGATTTAGGATGGTTTGTCCCCCTATAAATCCATCTCGGGCCCGGATTGCCGGGCCGAATCCATAAAGATTGCGCTGCACGCGCATGAAGGACGGAAAATGAGCGAAAAATTTCGCGCCCTCATGGTCTCCAAGACCGATGACGCGCCCAAAGCGGACTTTGTCGAAATCACCGAAGACGATCTCATGGAAGGCGATGTGACCGTCGCCGTCGATTATTCGACCGTGAACTACAAGGATGGTCTGGCTCTGACCGGCGCTGCGCCGATCATCCGCAAATATCCGCTGATCCCGGGCATCGACTTTGCGGGCACCGTCACGGCGTCACGCCATGCGGGCTTTTCGGAAGGCGACCGCGTGGTGCTGAACGGCTATGGCGTGGGCGAAGGCCATCATGGCGGCTACGCACAGAAAGCGCGCGTGCCGGGCGACTGGCTGGTGAAGCTGAGCGACAACATCACCACGAGCCAGGCCATGGCCATCGGCACGGCGGGCTATACCGCGATGCTGAGCGTGATGGGGATCGAAGATGGCGGCGTCACCCCCGACAAGGGCCCGGTGCTGGTCACCGGCGCCGCGGGCGGCGTGGGCAGTGTCGCGATCTCGATACTCTCCAAGCTCGGCTATAAGGTGATCGCCTCCACAGGCCGCGCCTCGGAAGCCGATTACCTCAAGGGGCTCGGCGCCACGGAGATCATCGACCGCAACGAACTGTCCGAACCCGGCAAGCCGCTTGGCAAGGAGCGCTGGGCCGGTGCGGTGGACGCGGTCGGCAGCCATACGCTTTGCAATGCGATTTCGCAGACCGCCTATGGCGGCACGGTGACGGCCTGCGGTCTGGCGCAAGGCATGGACCTGCCGGGCTCGGTCGCGCCCTTCATCCTGCGCGGCGTGCGCCTTCAGGGGATCGACAGCGTGATGGCGCCGATGGTCAAACGGGAAATGGCCTGGCGGCGTCTGGCCACCGACCTCGACATGCGCAAGCTCGAAGCGATGACAAGCGAAGCGAAGCTTGAAGATCTGCCGGGTCTGGCGGGCGACATTCTCGCCGGCAAGGTGCGCGGGCGCGTCGTCGTCGACGTGAATGCCTGACGCCGCGTAAAGAAAAACTGTATAAGCACAAAAACAAAAAAAGGCGGCGCATAGTCATTATGCGCCGCCAATATGTGAATTGAGGGGGGAGGAACCCGGTGTCTATGTCTCAGCCGCCATTCAGGGACCCGCGTTATGTCGAGCCGCGTATCGACGTCGAGCATCGCGACGACGGGTCGATCATATTGCGCAATCCGCATCCGCTGCGCGATCCTGCGCCCAACCTGATTTCTCCGATCCGCCAATGGGCACAGGACGCGCCCGAGCGCGTCTGGCTCGGCAAGCGCAAGCCCTCGACGGAAGGCTTCGGCGAGTGGGACCTGCTGACCTATGCGGATGCGGAGAAGAAGGTCTTCGCCATCGGACAGGCGCTGATCGATCGCGGCTTCGACCAGTCGACGCCGGTGATGATCCTGTCGGGCAATTCCATCGAGCATGCGCTGATGAGCTATGGCGCGATCCTCGCCGGGGCTCCTGCAACGCCGGTCTCGCCGTCCTATTCGACGATCAGCACCGATTTCGAAAAGCTCAAATATGTGTTCGATCTCGTCGAACCGAAAATGATCTTCATGCAGGAATCCGCACCCTTCGAGCGCGCTCTGGCCGCGCTGCCGCTGGACGGGGTGGAACTCGTGACCGTGGACGGCTCGATGGGCACGCCTTTCGCGGAACTTCTGGCGACGCGCCCCGGTGCGGAAGCGGAGGCCCGTTTCGAGACGCAGCATGACGATGAAGTCGCGAAATATCTCTTTACCTCCGGCTCCACCGGCATGCCCAAAGCCGTCATCACCACGCAGCGCATGATGCGCGTGAACGCGGTGATGCCGCGCAGCGTGCAGCGGGAGCATGAGGACGACGAGCCGGGCGTGCTGCTGAACTGGCTGCCCTGGAACCATTGCTTCGGCGGCAATGCGATCCTCAACAACACGCTGACATCGGGCGGTACGCTTTACATCGATGGCGGGCGCCCCGTGCCCGGCCAGTTCGAGGAGACGGTGGCAAATCTGCGCGAGGTCGCCCCGACCGCCTATTCCAACGTGCCCGCGGCCTATCCGCTGCTGGTAGATGCGCTGGAAAGCGACGACGCGCTGGCGAAGAATTTCTTCTCGCGTCTGCGCTCGCTGGCCTATGGCGGCGCAGCACTGAGCCAGGACATCTACAACCGCATGCAGGACGTGGCACTTCGCACGACCGGCGAGCGCATCGTGTTTTCCTCCGGTTACGGGGCGACGGAAACCGCGCCGACGATCATGAATGTGCATTGGCCGACCGAGCGCATGGGGCTTCTGGGGCTGCCGCTGCCCGGTATCGAGCTGAAGCTCGCGCCCACGGGACAGAAGATGGAAGTCCGCGTGCGGGGCGATTGCATCACGCCCGGCTATCACAAGAACCCGGAAAAGACCGCGGAAGCCTATGACGAAGAGGGCTTCTACCGCCTCGGCGACGGCGCGCGCTTCGTGAACCCGGACAATCCGATGGAAGGCCTCGTCTTCGACGGCCGCGTGGCGGAGGATTTCAAACTCTCCACCGGCACATGGGTGAGCGCGGGCAAGCTGCGCGTGCAGGCGGTAGGCGCCTCCAACGGTATCCTGCAGGACGCGCTGATCGCCGGTCTCGACCGCGACTATATCGGCATCCTCGGCTTCCCCAACATTCCGGCCTGCCGCAACGTGGCGGGCGATCCGGAGATGGCGGTGGAAGATCTCGTTCGCCACCCGGCTGTGCTGGAGCAACTGGCGGAGGGCTTGCGCGAGCACAATGCGGGCCATCCCGGCTCGAGCACGCGCGTCTCGCGCGCATTGCTGATGGTAGAGCCGCCGAGCATCGATGCGGGCGAACTGACCGACAAGGGCTATATCAACCAGGCGACTGCGCTGTCACGCCGCGCCGATCTGGTGGAAAAACTCTATGCCGAACCGCCCGGCAATGATGTCTTGGTGGTCGGTAAGTGAGCAGGCATGCGTTTCGGGGACGGGTATGATTGATTTCGGTCTGATTGCCAACGGCATAGCCATCGGCATGGCGGTGGCGGCACCGATCGGACCGGTAAACCTCATCGTGATCAGACGGACGCTGCATTTCGGCTGGCTGAACGGTTTTCTGTCGGGTGGCGGCGCGGCGACGGGCGATGCGATCTTCGCCGTCATCGCGGGCTTCGGCCTCACCGCCGTGATCGATCTCGTCGTCCGCTTTGAAATCTATCTTCAGCTCGCCGGCGGTCTCTTTCTCGTGCTGATGGGCTTACGGACCTTCTTTTCCCATCCACAACTGGAATCGCAGGAAAACGACAAGGCCGCCACGGCGCTTGCCAAGGTATTCGGCACCACATTCGCGCTGACCATTACGAACCCTGCCACCATGCTCGGCTTCATCGCCATTTTCGGCGGCATAGCGGGGCTCGCCAGCAAGGGCGAGGATTATGGCCATGCCGCCACGGTGGTCGCCTCCGTCATGGCGGGGTCCGTTCTGTGGTGGTGCTGCGTCTCGGGCTTCGTTGCCTATTTCCGCAAACGCATGAACGATCACATGCTGGAAAAGGTGAACCATGTGTCCGGCGCGCTGATTACGATTTTCGGCCTGGTTGTGCTGGGCCGTCTGGTCTTTAAACTTTTCGGATTGGTTTGAGCCCGGCAGCAATGCACCGGCAATAAGGGAGGCAGATAATGTCATCGAAAAAAATGAACGGCGCCGAAAGCCTTGTACGCACATTGGTCGGCTCGGGCGTCGAAGTCTGTTTCTCCAATCCCGGTACCTCGGAAATGCATTTCGTGGCCGCCCTCGACAAGGTGGACGGGATGCGCGCCGTGCTGGGCCTGTTCGAGGGCGCCGTGACGGGCGCGGCGGACGGATATGGCCGCATGGCGGAAAAGCCCGCCGCGACGCTTCTGCATCTCGGGCCCGGTATGGCAAACGGCCTCGCCAATCTGCACAATGCGCGACGCGCCTCGACCCCGCTTGTGAACATCGTCGGCGATCACGCCACCTATCACGCGCAATATGACGCGCCGCTCTCCTCCGACATCAAGGGCTTCGCAGGACCGGTCTCCGGCTGGATCCATTCCTCGACGAGTCCCAAGACGGTCGCCGCCGACGGTGCGCGCGCCGTGCAGGCCGCGATGGAAGCGCCGGGCCAGATCGCGACCCTCATCCTGCCCGCCGATACCGCCTGGCTGGAGGCAGAAGGCCCCGCCGACGCATTGCCGCGCCGCGTGGCGTCCGAAGTCTCCGATGCCGCGGTGAAGCGCGCCGTGGAAGCGTTGAAAAAGGCCGGCAAGAATGCCGCCATCCTGCTGCGTGGCGAGGTGCTGAAAGAGCGCGGCCTCGTCGCGGCGGGCCGGATCGCGGCGGCAACCGGCGCGCGGCTGATGTGCGACACCTTCGCGCCCCGCATCCAGCGCGGCGCGGGCCGCGTCGCCGTGGAGCGCATTCCCTATTTCGCCGAGCAGATCGTCGAATTCATGGAGCCGGTGCAGGAACTGGTGCTGGTGGGCGCGAAGCCGCCGGTGTCGTTCTTTGCCTATCCCGGCAAGCCAAGCTGGTGCACGCCGGAAGGAACCGGCATCTCCTATCTGGCCCATCCCCATGAAGACGGCGTTCAGGCGCTGGAAGCGGTGGCCGAGGCGCTGGGCGCGCCGAAGGAGCCCGCCTATGTGGCGCCGGCGCAAAAGCCGGAGCTGACGGACGGCCAGCTCGACCAGTTCACCATCGGTCATGTGGTCGGTCATTTCCTGCCGGAAAACGCGATCATCTCAGACGAGGCGGCGACCTCCGGCATCGGCTCCATGATCGCAACGGCGTCGGCGGCCCCGCATGACCATCTTTCGCTCACGGGCGGCTCGATCGGGCAGGGTCTGCCGGTGGCGACCGGCGCGGCGGTTGCCTGTCCGGATCGCAAGGTCGTCTGCCTGCATGGCGATGGCGGTGCGATGTACACGCTGCAGACGCTCTGGACGCAGGCGCGCGAAAAGCTCGATGTGACGACGGTGATCTTCGCCAACCGGTCCTATGCGATCCTGAATGTGGAGCTTTCCCGCGTGGGCGCGGAAAACCCCGGCCCCAAGGCGCTCTCCATGCTGGATCTGCACAACCCGGAACTGAACTGGGTGCACCTTGCGCAGGGCATGGGCGTCGAAGCCAGCCGCGCCGAAACGCTGGAAGAATTCACCGAACAGTTCTCCTCCGCGATGAAGCAGAAGGGCCCGCGCCTCATCGAAGTGATGATCTGATTGCTCAAAAGTGGACAACAAAAAAGGCCCGGCGCCGAGAGGCGGCCGGGCCTTGTTTTTTGTCGGAGGCCGCTCAGTTCACGACGCGGTTCAGCGTGAATTCGCCCGAGCGGATGCGGTCGGACAGCCCGTCCGTCATCTCGGCAACGGCTTCCTCGCCATAGGCTTCCACCATGTCGGAAAGCGCTGCGAAAATGGCCGTACTCGCCAGAATATCCGGCGATACGCCTTCGCCAAGCGTCTCGTCCCAGGCATCCAGAAGATTCTGGAGCGCCAGGCGGCGCTGCTCGCCCTCGGGCGGTTCGGCCATGTCGCCGGCTTCGTCTTCGTAAAATCTCACCAGGGGATCGCCTGGAAAATCATCGGCCATTCTGTCCTCATCCGCGCGAAAATCGCAGCGCGGTCTCTACGATAGGGGCCCACGGAGCAAATCAGGGGCCTTTGCTGCATTACTAGCATACTCCCGCGGCCAAGCGCGACCTTCGTGAAGATGCGGTTAATTTGTGACAACTCGGTCTATCGCCCGTAACCACGCCGGGCGAGGGCCTCGGCAAGGCGCTGGCCTTCGGAAACCAGACGATTGGCATCCCGCGCGGCGCTGCCGGTGCAGCGCGGATAGGCGTCGCGATAGCGGTAATAGAAGATGTTGAAATGGGAAATCAGGACCTGCCGCTCATCGCCGGAGGTGTGAACGGCATCGAGCATGCGGATCATCTGGTTGCGCCATTTCTGCCCCTCATGCGAGCCGCAAAGCGGGCGCAGATAGTGAACGGCGCCAAGCACTTCAGCGAGCCGCATCATCTCGCGCGGCACGGCATGGGCGGAAACCCGCGGCAGAACCGTCAGGCCCGCGGCCAGCAGAAGCACCCAAATCACACGCATAGACTTCTCCAGCCCGCCCTGGTCCAAGGCAACATGCCGGTCCAGTCTCCATCCCGAAATGACAGTTTAGGGGCAGAATTGAGGTATTTCCACGCCTGGAAATATGCTGACTTGCCATGCCCCCGCGGAACCCCAAATGGGAAGAGGGGCCAAATCTGGAGATTTTCATGCCGCGCCTGCTGACAGCCTTCGCCACGGCCATTCTGTGTCTGACCTTCGGGGCGGGACCGGTCATGGCGAGCGACAAGATCGACAAGACGGTCGAGACGGAAAAGGCGACGATCCATGTCGCAACTTTCGCCGATGAGCTGGATCATCCCTGGGGTCTCGCCTTCCTGCCGGACGGGCGCATGCTGCTGACCGAGCGCGTGGGCCGGTTGCGGATCGTCGACAAGGAGGGCGGGCTGTCCTATCCGGTGGCCGGGTTGCCCGACATCGACGTAAGGGGGCAGGGCGGCCTTCTCGACGTGGCGATCGACCCGGATTTCAAAAAGAACAAGTTCGTCTATCTGAGCTTTACCGAACCGGGCAAAAACGGGCAGAACGGCACGGCGGTGCTGCGCGGCAAGCTTGCCGAGGACATGAACGAGCCGCGCCTCACCGATGTGAAGGTTATTTTCCGGCAGCATCCAAAGGTCGACGGATCCGGGCATTTCGGCTCGCGGCTGGTCTTCGACCGGAAAGGCCATCTCTTCATCACCCTGGGCGAGCGTTATTTCGACAGTGTGCGAGGACAGGCGCAGGACCTCGATTCCGATCTCGGCAAGATCGTCCGTATCTGGCCGGATGGCAGTATCCCCAAGGACAATCCATACGCGGATGACGGCGGGCCGGAAGGCGATGCCCGGCCGGAAATCTGGTCCTATGGCCATCGCAATGTGCAGGGCGCGGCCATCGAACCGAAAACGGGCAAGCTCTGGGCCGACGAACACGGCCCGAAAGGCGGCGACGAGATCAATGTGATCGAGCCCGGCCGGAACTATGGCTGGCCGGTCGTTTCCTTCGGTGTGAATTATGACGGCTCGCCGGTCGGCACCGGCGAAGCCTATGCGCCGGGCATGACCGACCCGATCTATCACTGGACGCCCTCGATCGGCGTTTGCGGCATGGCCTTCTACACCTCCGACGCCATACCGGAATGGAAGGGCGATCTGTTCGTCGGCGGGCTCGCCAAGCCGCGCCTCGTTCGCCTTGAATATGAAGGCGAGAAGATCACCCATACGGAAAATTTGCTGACGGGGCTCCACGAGCGTATCCGCGCCGTGAAGCAGGGGCCGGATGGCGCGCTCTATGTGCTGACGGACAGTTCCAGCGGGCAGATCCTCAAAATCACCGGAGCGGATTGAGGTCTCGGTCATTGCGAGGAGGCCTTCGGCCGACGAAGCAATCCAGCTTGTGCCGCGCCGCTCTGGATTGCTTCGCTAGCGCTCGCAATGACAAACTCCCGGCAATCGGCTTTTCCCGATGAGGGCCGACACGATGGCAATGGAAATGCGGCTGACGCTGCGGCTCGACATGGGGGGCGAGCATGCGCTTGGCGTCGGCAAGGTCCGGCTGATGGAACTCATCGAGGAAAGCGGCTCGATCAGCAGGGCGGCGAAGGAAATGGGCATGTCCTATCGCCGGGCCTGGCTGCTGGTGAACGACCTCAACCAGCGCTTCGGTACGCCGCTGGTGGAAACGCAGCGCGGCGGCGGGGGAGGCGGTGGCGCCGCATTGAGCGAAACGGGCCGCGACGTCGTGACGCTCTATCGCCGCATGGAGAAGGCCTGTCTTGAAGCGAACGGCCAGGCGATGGAGGAATTGGCCGCATTGACGGCGCGATAAAAAAGGCCGGTCCAGAAGACCGGCCTTTGCATTTTGCGATATCGAAGGATCAGAAGATCGAATAGCCGCCGTCGATGATGAGCGTCTGACCGGACATGTAGGACGACGCTTCCGAGGCGAGATAGACGGCCATGCCGCCGAAATCTTCCGGCTCGCCCCAGCGGCGCGCGGGCACGCGGGGGATGACCTTTTCGCCAAAGGCGGGATTGTCCTGCGCGCCCTGCGTCATGTCGGTGGCGATCCAGCCCGGCAGAATGGCGTTGGCCCGCATGCCATAGCGGGCATGTTCCACCGCGATGGCCTTGATCATGGAGATGACGGCGCCCTTGGTGGCGGCATAGGCTTCGTTCTTGCCAGCGCCCTCGATGGCGGCAAGGCTTGCAATGCCGACGAGAGAGCCGCCCGCATCGCCGTCTTTCGCGCGTTCCACCATGTGGCGGCAGCTCTCGCGCAGCGTCCAGAACACGCCGTCGAGATTGACCGACAGCACCTTGCGGTAGACTTCCGTTTTCATCTCCACGAAGGAAGGCGCGCCATAGCCGATACCGGCATTGGCGAAGACGCTGTCGATACGGCCGAGTTCGGCCACGGTTGCATCGATGCCGTCGATGACCTGCTGCTCTTCGGAAACGTCGACCTGCCGCGAATAGACTTTCACGCCATAGGCCTTGAGCTTTTCTTCCGCTTCCTTGTTGCGGCTTTCATTCGTGCCCCAGATGGCGATATCCGCGCCGGATTGCGCCATGGCTTCCGCCATGCCCAGCCCGATGCCGCGATTGCCGCCGGTGACGAGCGCGACCTTTCCTGAAAGATCGAAAGGTGTGTAGGTCATGTTATCTCCCTGAAGGTTTGTTTTTTCTGGTTGGGATTCAGTTTTTCTTGTTGTCGTCTTTTGCGCCGTCGTCCGCCGGTTCTTCGTTCTCGCCGGCGCCGGGCCTTGCTTCCTTCAGTTCCGAACAAACGAAATAGGAAGCATAGGAAAGCGTTTCGCGGGCCGGGGGCACCTCGCAGGAATAGATCGACGCTTCTTTCTGGAGGATCAGCGCGCGGCCGAAGCCGGTCTTGACCTCATAGCCGTCTGCGGTGAGGTCGGCGAGGCTGCGATCGGTGACGACGAACGGGCCCGACCGTGTACCGGGGGCGTATTCCTCCGCGATCTCCGCCGACCGGGCAGGGGCGGATATGAGAGGTGCGAGCATGACAATGGCGAGGCTGAAAAGCATCGCGGTACGGCGGATCATGGTCTCTCCTCAGAAATTAAGCCGGTATATCGGCGGCGGGGCTGCCCGGACCCTCATGATGAGGGGCGATCTTAACGGATGAGCGCGTCCGTTCAATCCGAGATGGCCTTCGATACGGTGGGAGACGTCGATCCGCCCGGGGGGCGCCTAATGGGCGCATCGGGCGCAAAGACCCTTGATTTCCACCGTTTTGCGCTCGGCCTTGAAGCCCGCATGGGCCGCCGCTGCGTTAAGGGCGCGTTCGAGCTTCGGATCGACGATCTCTTCCGTCCCGCCGCATTGCCGGCAGATCAGGAACTGGCCGCTATGCGGCGCGCCGGCATCCGCGCAGCCGAGATAGGCATTGAGCGATTCGATCTTGTGGATCAGGCCCTCGGCCATCAGGAAGTCGAGCGCGCGATAGACCGTGGGCGGGCGGGCCGCTTTATGGGTCGCCGCCAGCGTATCCAGCACCTCATAGGCGCCGATGGGCTTGTGCGAGCGCCAGACGATCTGCAGCACCTGCTCGCGCAGGGGGGTGAGCTTGACGCCGCGCTCGGCGCAAATCTCCCGCGCGCGCGCCATGGCGTCCGCCACGCAGGCACGGTGGTTGTGCGACGTATGCGCCTTGGGCGCGGTTTCCGTTACCTCGGTCATATCCGCCTTTCCGGAAGGCTCTGATGCAACAATATAACATGAAGAGGCCGCCTGACGAAGCGGACCGGAATCGGCCTAGACTGCGCATCATGTGTGGACGATTTGCAATCACGACGCCTCCCAAGGCCATGAAGGAACTTTTCGGCTTTGGGGAGCAGCCCAATTTTCCGGCGCGCTACAACATCGCGCCGACCCAGCCTGTGCCGGTGGTCGCGATGGAGCGGGGCGAGCGGCATTTTCGGCTGATGCGCTGGGGGCTCATTCCGTCCTGGGCCAAGGAGGCGCCGAAATCCCTCCTTATCAATGCCCGCGCCGATACGATCGACGAAAAGCCGAGCTTTCGAGGGGCCTTCCGGCATGGAAGGTGCCTGATGCCAGCTGATGCCTTTTACGAGTGGAAAGCGAAAGGCGGCGGGCCGAAGCAGCCTTTTCTCATCCGCCGGCGCGACGGCGGCAGCTTTGCCATGGCGGCCATTGCCAGCAACTGGATGGGGGCCGATGGCAGCGAGGTCGACACCTGCGCCGTGGTGACGACGGACGCCAATGAAACGCTGATGCCGATCCATCACCGTATGCCGGTGATCCTCGATGAGCGGGATTGGGAAATGTGGCTGGACCCGGAGACGCAGGCGCGGGACGCGCAGAAACTGCTGCGCCCCGCGCCCGACGATCTCATGGAGGCGGTTCCCATCGGTACACGGATCAACCGCGTCGCGAATGACGATCCTTCATTGTGGGACCGTCACGAGGTTGGGGACGAGCCGCCGGTGCAGCCTGCGCCGAAGGCGAAGGAAAAGCCTGCAAACGCGAACCAGATGGATCTTTTCTGAGTTTTCCCGGTCCCGATCAGGCCGACATGCGGGAATCCGTGCCCGTGTCGGGATCGACCGTGCGGGCGTAAGCCCACCAGTTTTCCGGTGCGAGTTCCAGAATGGACATGCCAATATCCTCGCGCCTGATGCCCGGAGAGGCCACGAGATTGTCCGCCGTCGCTTCGAAGAGCCGCTGTTTCACCGCCGCGGGCCGGGCGTTGAAGGAAAACCGGATGAAGACCATTTTTTCGCTGCGCGGCACGCCGAAATAATTCGGATCGAAGATCATGTTTTCCGCATCGAGCTCGCCGGTGACCTGGAAATAATCGTCTTCCGGAGTTTTCAGCACATCCATCATGGCTTTGTGGATGCCGTCGGAAATCGCCTTGCGGTATTCGGGCGTCGTGCCCTTGCGCAGCCAGACATTGATGAGGGGCATGGGAAAATCCTTCCTGACTTCGAGTGGATGGACCGTGGCTCGTTTCGGTGGCCGTCTTTCGGTCCTGATGCTTCATCATGGCAGCGCTTTCCAAACGCATTCAGGCCTAGTATTATCCTAGGACTATGCAATCCCTCCCCGAGAAGGGCGATCCGATGCAAAAGGACGGGATGGAAAACCACAGCCGGAACGAACTGGGCAATTTCCTGCGCTCGCGCCGGGAAAGGCTGAGCCCGGAAATGCTGGGCCTGCCCGCGGGCCGCCGCCGCCGGACGGCGGGGCTGAGGCGGGAAGAAGTGGCGGAACTCGCAGGCATCAGCGTCGATTGGTACATCCGCCTCGAACAGGGCCGGACGGTGAGCCCCTCCGTCACCACGGTGGACGCGCTGGCGCGCGCACTGCGGCTCGGCGAGGACGAACACGCGCATTTGCGGGATCTGACCCGGAACGGGGGACAGCCGGCATTCGCGCCCGAAAAACTGCCGCTGACGGTCAGGCGTGCCGTGGAGGGATTGAACAAGCCGGCCTATGTCACCGGGCGGCGTTGGGATGTGCTGGCCTGGAACGAGGCGGCGGACGAGCTGTTCGCCTTTTCGGGCCATGCGCCTCAGGATCGGAACATCCTGATCGGTATGCTGACCAACCCCGAGACGCGCCGCCTCTTCGGCAAGAGCTGGGAGGGGGAAGCCAAACGCATGGTGGCGGAATTCCGCGCCACGCATGATCTGTGGGCGGGCGATCCGGCCTTTGTCGATTTGCTGGCCCGGCTGAGAGAGGGGAGCCCCGAATTCGTGCAATGGTGGGAGGCGCATGACATCCGCCATGGTGCGGCGGGGCGCAAGGTGCTGCGCCACCCGGAAAAGGGCGTATTGAGTTTCGAATATGCGAGCTTTCAGGCCAATGACGACCCGGCGCTGAAACTCGTCATCTATACGCCGGTTTGAGCCTCAGTCCTTGAGGCGTCGCGACATGACGATGCGTTCTTCGACCTCATAGCCGAGCATCTCGTAAAAAGCCCGCACCCCCTCATTGTCGGGCCGGATCATGAGGTTCAATTTCCAGACGCCCTGCGCGCTCAGCCAGTCTTCCGCCGCCTGCATGATGCGGGTGCCGAGACCCAGATGGCGGAACGCGGGATCGGCCGAGACGTAATAGACCGCGCCCCGGTGTCCGTCATGGCCCACCATGACGCTGGCGCCGAGCCGGTCCTCGCGTTCCAGGACGAGAATGGTCGAGGCAGGGCCGGCCAGGGCAAAGCCAATGTCCTGATGTGAATCGTTGAATGGACGGGTGAGGCCCGCCGCCTGCCATAGAACGTCGAGGGCGGCGGCGTCGCGGATGGTCGCGTCGCGGAGGGTAAAGTCCTCCGCACTGGACGTTTCGGGGGCGGTTTCGGGCCGTTTTTCGGTCATTCGCTTTCTCCGTAAGGCGATCCGGGAAAGCGCGTGAAGCTAACATGAAAGTCCGGTCCGGCCGTATGGATTTAGCGCAGTCGCGCCCAAGGCTGTCCTACCCTATAATTAGGCGACCATGCGCCGCCGGGGTCCCCATGCTGTCTGACGTCATCATCCTTCTCGTTCTGATCCTGCTGAACGGGTTTTTCTCCATGTCGGAAATGGCGGTGGTTTCATCCAGCCGCCAGCGCCTGCTCGCGTTGAAAAGCGCCCGCAAGCGCGATGGCGGCGTGACGGGTGGCGTGGAAACGGCGCTCAAGCTGCAGCGCGAATCCGGCCGTTTCCTCTCCGTCGTCCAGATCGGCATTACGCTGGTCGGCGTCTTTACCGGCGCCTTCGGTGGCGCGACTTTGGCGACCCCTGTTGCGGAGGTGCTGAAACCGCTGCCTTATGTCGGCGCTTATGCCGGACCGGTTGCGTTCGGCCTCGTCGTCATCATCATCACCTATCTTTCGCTCATTCTGGGCGAGCTGGTTCCCAAGCGCATCGCGCTGTCGAACCCGGAAGGCATCGCCTCGGCGATCGCCCGCCCGATGAAGGGTCTGTCGAGTGCGCTGCGCCCGGCGGTGACGTTCCTTTCCTGGTCCACCGAAGCGGTGGTCCGGCTTTACGGAATCACCGGCCAGCAAGTGCCGAAGGTGACGGAAGACGAGATCAAACATCTGGTGGAAGAGGGCGCGGCGACCGGTGCCATCGAGGGGGTGGAGCGCGATATCGTGCATCGCGTCTTCCGCATGGGTGACATGCATGTCAGCGAAATCATGACGCCGCGCGTGCAGCTCGTCTGGCTCGATACGACCGCGCCGGTGGAGAGCAATCTGGAAGCCATCAGGCGCTATCAGAGCATGCGCTACCCGGTGCGGCGCGGCGCTGGCGGCCCGCCCGTCGGCATGATCCGCGTGGAAGACCTCTTCCATGTGGAAACGCCGAAGTCGAACGACGTCCTGTTCCAGAAAATGTCGCCGCCGCTCTATATCCCGCGTACGGCGTCCGCGCTGAAGGCGCTCTCCGTGCTGCAATCGAACCAGATGTTCATGGGGTTCATCATCGACGAATATGGCGACGTGGTCGGCACGCTGACCATGAGCGAAGTATTCTTCGCGATGATCGGCGACATCTCCGAACATGCCGATGCGGCGAATGACGCGGTCGTGCAGCGCGACGACGGCTCCTACATCATCGACGGCGTGGTGTCGGTGGACGAAGTGCGCCGCCTGCTGGGCCTTACCAGGCTGCCGGGCGACGACAGCCCGGAAGTGAACACGCTGGCCGGCGTCTTTTATAACTGGTTCGGGCGGCTGCCGCGCGAGGGCGAATATTTCGGCTGGAACGGCTATCGCTTCGAAGTGGTGGATATGGACGGGCCACGCATCGACAAGGTGTTGATCGTCGCCGCGCAAAACCTGCCCATCGGCAGCGCGATGAAGCGCGGCGCGGATTAGTCAGCCGACACCACCTTGCCCGGATTGAGAATGCCCGCCGGGTCGAAGGCGCGTTTCAGCGTGCGCATCATTTCGATTTCCACGGGATCCTTGGTGGCGGCGATTTCGTCGCGCTTCATGCGGCCGACGCCATGCTCGGCGCTGATCGAGCCGCCCATCTCGCGCACGATGTCGTGGACGATACCTGCCATGCGGTCCCACTGGGCAAGATAGGCGTTCTTGTCCATGCCGTCGGGCTGGCTGAGATTGAAATGCACATTGCCGTCGCCGATATGGCCGAAGGGAACGGGGCGGATGCCCGGCATTTCCTTTTGCACGGCCTCGCTCGCTTTTTCGATGAAGGCGGCCATGGATGAGACGGGCACGGACACGTCATGCTTTATGGAACCGCCTTCGCGTTTCTGAATTTCGGAAAGGCTTTCGCGCAAGGTCCAGAGGGCGGTGCGCTGCGTGTCGGACTGCGCAAGGGCCGCATCGGTGACGAGGCCCTTTTCCATGCCTGCCGCGAGCGTGGCCTCCATGGTTTCCGCTAGCCCCGCATCCTTGCGGCCCGCCGTCATCTCGATCAGCACATACCAGGGCGACGGCTTTTCGAGGGGGTCTTCTGCGCCATCGAGATGCTTCGTCACGAACTCGACGCCGATGCGGGGCACAAGCTCGAAGGTCGAGACCATGCCGCCGGACTCCCTTTCCGCGACACGCAGCAATGAAACGGCGGCCTCCACACTCGGCACGGCGGCAAAGGCGGTCTCCACGGCACGGGGGCGCGGAAAAAGTTTCAGCACGGCGGCGGTGATGATCCCCAGCGTGCCTTCCGAGCCGATGAAAAGCTGTTTGAGGTCGTAGCCCGTATTGTCTTTCCGGAGGCCCTTGAGCCCGTGCCAGATGCGCCCGTCGGCGAGAACGACTTCGAGACCGAGTACGAGGTCGCGCGCATTGCCATAGCGAAGCACCGCCGTACCGCCCGCATTGGTGGAAAGATTGCCGCCGATCTGGCAGGAGCCTTCGGACGCCAGGCTCAGCGGAAAGAGCCGGTCGGCCTCCGCCGCCGCTTCCTGCGCGTCGAGAAGCGTGACGCCCGCTTCCACGGTGAGCGTGTTGTTGTCGGTGTCGATGGCGCGTACCGCCTTCATGCGCGACAGCGAGAGGATAAGTTCCTCGCCCGCCTCGAACGGCAATTGCCCGCCGACGAGCCCGGTATTGCCGCCCTGCGGCACGATGGGCGTCTTCGTTTCCTGCGCGAGCTTCATGATCGCGGCGGCTTCATCCACATTCGCCGGGCTCAGTATGGCGCTGGTCTTGCCCTTGTAGAGCCCGCGCTGTTCGACAAGATGCGGGGCAAGCGTCTCCGGATCGTCGGAGAAGCCTTTCGGGCCGACGATGTCGCGGAAGCGCTGCAATATCTCTTGGGAAGGCATGAAGTCTATTCGTCCAGTCTGGGATGCGCGCGGACGCCATGATGCAGATAACGCGCGCGGCCGAAACGGTCTTCTTCCAGAAAATGATAGGTCACAGGGCGCGTATAGCCAGGCGGCACGCCGACGAAAAGCCCTGGCGCGGCGGGGTGAAGCTCCACATCATAGATACCCTGAAGCGCGGCGAATTCCGCGCTGGGGGCATGATGCGCGATGAGCCTGCCGTCCTTTTGCGAAATATCGATGGTGCCGCTCGCCTTGCCATAGCGCCCGAGAAGCGGGTCCGCCGCATAGTCGAGCGAGGGATCGGCCAGCGGCATGTGCGGCGGGGCGATATGGCCGAGCGCCGGGAAATATTCCGCCATCAGCTTGTCGGCCATGCCCTTGCCATTGCCGCCATTGGTCAGCAGCACGAAGGCTGCACCGCTTTCAGGGTGATAACGCAACCAGGCGGCCTGCCCGATGGTGGAGCCGTCATGGCCGAAGGTCTCGTAGGTGCCGTCGCCGTCCCAGTCCCACATGAAACTCGCAAGGCCGATGGCGTCGATATTCATGCCCGCCGGGCAGGCGGCGGTGAAGCCGTGCATGGCGGCGACGCTTTCCGGCAGGAGAATTTGTGTGCCGTCCGGCGCCCGGCCCTTGTTCATCATCATGCGGGCGAAGGCGAGCACGTCCCGCGCCCGCGCCATGGGCATGGAGCCGGCAGGCGCGTTGGACTGGGCGAGATAGGCAATCGGCGTGACGATGAGCGAGCCGGGCACGCCCAGATGGCCGATGGCAGTCTGATGGCGCATGGCCTGTTCGGGCAGGGTGGAGAAGGACGGCGTGCCGAGGGGTTTTGCCAGCCGCGTGCGGATCGCCTTGTCCCAGCCCATGCCGCTTGCGGCTTCCACCATCCGGCCCGCCACGACGAAACCTGCATTGCAGTAGGAGAACATATGGCCGAGCGGATGGACCTGACGCACGTCTTTCAGCAGGCCAACATATTTCGCGATCCGGTCTTCGCCGCGTCCCGCATCCTTGAAGAAATCGCCGTCGAGCCCGCTCGTATGGTTGAGAAGATGGCGCAGCGTGACGCGCGCCGCGGTGTCCTCGTCCCCAAGCGCGAAGTCCGGGAGCGTCTCGCGCACCGGCGCGTCGAGCTTCAGCTTGCCTTCCTCCACGAGCTGCAGGCAAAGCGCGGCGGTATAGAGCTTGGTGATGGAGCCGATCTGGAAAAGCGTGTCCGGCGTCACCGGCACTTTCGTCTCGATATTGCAGACGCCCGCGCTCGCCTCCGCAAAGCCCGCTCCATCCCAGAGGAGCAGCGTTGCGCCGGGCACGCCGAAATCCTCGATGGCGGTGGTGAGCGTTTCCTGGAGGCGGGTCTGGTCGGGAAGGGGCATGACGGCTCTGTCGATGATGATGGGCTTAGCCTAGTCGGTATAGCTGCTGGCAAACAACTGGTCGATTTCCCGTATATCGGATAGACCTTGAGACAAGACGCTCAAAAATCCGGGGGGGCCGTGTTCCAGTCGATAGCCAATATGTTTCCGACTCAGAAAATGGCGGAGTCGAAGATTCTCTCGGCGCTTTGGCGCATTCTTTTCTATCTATTCAAACCCTCTGCCTCCTTCGTGATGCGGTTGCCCTATTATCGGGCGCTTGTCTTTCCGAAAAAGGGCACGCTGACACGCGTTCTGATCCGTCGGGGATGCTGGGAAAAGGAATTGACGGAGCGGTTTGCCAGTTTCGTGAAGCCGGGCGGATTTGTCGTCGATGCAGGCGCGAATTTCGGAAATTACGCGCTCACCGCTTCCGGCCTGATGAAGGGCGAGGGGCTTGTCCTTGCCTTCGAGCCGCATCCGGTGACGTTTGGTCTGCTCAGGCAGAATATTGCGTTGCAAGACAAACCTGTCATTACCGCGGAGCAGGCGGCGCTCGGCGATGAACCCGGCGAGCTGGAACTGGTGACGGACGAAGACAATCCGGGTGGCCACAGTTTCAACCCGGGCCAGGTCTGGCGCGCGGGCGTCAGCGAAAAAGTGCGTGTCGTCGCGCTCGACGACTATCTGGCGGAGCATGGCATTACGCAGCGCCTCGACCTGCTCAAATCCGACACGGAGGGATTCGATTTCAAGGTGCTGAAGGGCGCCCGCAAGACGATCGAGCGCGACAGACCGACCGTCTTCTGCGAGGTATCGCCCGATGGATTGCGCGAAGCGGGAGACAATTACGAAGAGCTTCTCACCTTCTTCGAAGACCTCGGATACCGCGCGAGCATGCAGGATAAAGGGTCCCGCCGGATCGTGGACATGTCTTTCCGCGACTTGTCCGCACTGCTGGCAGATCTGAAGGACGATTTCCGCGATGTGATTTTTGTCCATCCCGGAAACAGATAAGGACGCGAGGAAGAAGATGCCCCATCCAAGCGATGCGGACCGCGAAGTCGCGGCCATCGATCACATCATCCTCGCCGTATCCGATCTTGCCGAGGCCGAGACGGTCTATTCCGGCATTTTCGGGCGCACACCTTCATGGCGGGGCGGGCATCCGGGCGGCGGTACTTCCAACGTGCTCTACCGGCTGGAGAACACCTATGTGGAATTGCTGGCCGCGACCGGCGAGGGGCCGAATGCGACGGCGGTGAGCACCTTCATCGAGGAAAAGGGCGAGGGCGTTTTCGGTATCGCGCTTCAGGTGACAAATGCCGAGAGTGCACGTGAAGCCTTCGCCGTGCGGGGGCTGCCCGTGGGCAAGGTCGCGACCGCAGAAGGCGTCGACGAGATGACCGGCGCGAAACGGGAATGGAAGAGCTTCTTCATCGACAGGCAAGCGACGCGCGGGCTGACGGTTTTCGCCATCGAACATCTGAGCCCGGCGGATGCGCTGCCCATGGCGCCGCTCGGCGCGGGCGTCCGCGAAGACGAGGCCGTGCAGGCCGCCGACCATGTGGTGGTCATGACACCCGATGCGGAGGCGGTGAAGACGCTCTTTGAAGAGAGAGTGAATATCCGCCTCGCGCTCGATCATTCGAAACCGGAATGGGGCGTGCGCCAGCTTTTCTTCCGCACAGGCGGCATGACGCTGGAAGTGGTGCAGCCGCTGGACGAAACGCGCGCGCCCAAGAAAGACCATTTCTGGGGCCTTGCCTGGAAGGCGCATCACATCAATGCCGTGCAGGCGAGGCTCGCCGCGCAAGGCTATGACATGTCCGATGTGAAGACGGGCCGGAAGAAGGGCAGCTTCGTCGCGACCATCCGCAAGCCGACCTGCAATGTGCCGACGATCCTGATCGGCGAGGCGGGCTGATCAGCCTCGGTCCGCCGCGGCGCGGGACAGGCGATCGTTGATCGCTTCGCCCAAACCATCGTGCGGCACGGGCATCACGGCGAGGCGGCGGCCAGTGGCCTGTTCATCCAACGCGCGGAGCATGGCGAAAAGATTGGCCGCG
Source organism: Parvibaculum sp. (assembly GCF_002684405.1). Classification (GTDB taxonomy): domain Bacteria; phylum Pseudomonadota; class Alphaproteobacteria; order Parvibaculales; family Parvibaculaceae; genus Parvibaculum. The sequence continues at coordinate 29,294 of NZ_NYVD01000072.1, forward strand.
GCCTCGGTGAGATCGCCCTTCACGGAGAGATTGAGCGAGGCGCCGAGCGACGGCGCATCCGGGCCGAAGCCGAGCAATATCTCGTCATTCTCTTTCTCGCGCACATTGAGCCGGATCGGCGCGTTGGGCGCATAGTGGCTGGCGAGCTGGCCGGGGGAAGAACGTCCCGCCTCGTCCGATTGCGGCGCGGCCTCGGCAAGCGGTGCGCCCAGCACTTTCTCGATGTCGTCCCGCGCGATCGCGCCGGGGCGGAGCAGCGTGGGCGTGCCGCCTTCGGGGAAACCGATCACGGTGGACTCAAGCCCCATCTCGCAAGCGCCGCCATCGAGCACCATGGCCAGCAGCGGCGAATGGCCGAGCGATTCTACGACATGCTCGGCTCGGGTGGGGCTCACCTTGCCCGATGCATTGGCCGACGGCGCGGCGAGCGGACGGCCCGTGGCCTCAATGAGGCGTTGAGCGATCGAATGCGCGGGCACGCGGATCGCCACCGTATCGAGCCCGGCGCTGACGAGAAGCGAAAGCGGTGTGTCGGCGCGGCGCGGCAGGACGAGCGTCAGCCCGCCCGGCCAGAAGGCGGCGGCGAGCTTTTCGGCCTCGGGCGTGAAGGTCACATGCTGCCCGGCTTCCTCCTTACCCGATACATGCACGATGAGCGGGTTGAAGCGCGGGCGGCCCTTGGCCTCGAAGATGCGCGCGACCGCCTCGTCATTGGTCGCGTCCGCGCCGAGCCCGTAAACGGTCTCGGTCGGGAAGGCGACGAGCCGCCCTTCGCGCAAGGCCCGGGCGGCCTCGGCGATGGTTTCGTCGTTCGCTGTTACGCAGGGGACGGTCATGCGGTCGGCTTCTGTCCCGATTGCCGCCCGATCAGCCAGTAGAGAAGATGGTCGGGGGTAATGTCGACGAACCAGGTAATCAGGCGATAGACGAAACCGTTGATATAGACGGGATCGTTTTCCATCACCGCGCGAAAACCCTCCCGCGCGACGCGGTTCGTATCGAGCCAGAGGAATTTCGGCAGCCGGTTCATTTCCTCGCGATTGCCCATCACATCGTGGAATTCCGACCAGGTGAAGCCGGGGCAGAGCGCGGTCACATGGACGCCCGTCCCCAGATATTCGAAATGGAGCGCCTCGGACAGTTTGATGACGAAAGCCTTGCTGGCCGAATAGAGCGTCCCGCCCGCGGATGCCGGCAGGTGACCCGCGACCGAAGCTATATTGAGGATGCGGCCATAGCCTCGCGCCTTCATGCAGGGGCCGAAGAGATGGCAAAGCTCGGCGACGGCGGTGACCATGACCTGAATGAGGGCGGCCTGGTCCTCCCACTTGGTATCGCGGAAAAAGCCGGGAATGCCATAGCCCGCATTGTTGACCAGTGCGTCGACCCGAAGCCCGCGCGATGTCACCTCGTCGAAGATTGCGCGCGGCGCTGCGGGGTCTCCGAGATCGGCGACGATGATGTGGCAGTCGGTCTTCATGTCGCGCGCCAGCTCTTCGGCCAGCGCCTCCAGCTTCTCGCGGCGGCGGGCGACCAGAATAAGGTCGAAGCCATGCTCGGCGAAGACCCGGGCAAGCTCCGCCCCGATACCCGCCGAGGCCCCTGTGATGAGGGCGCGCTTTCCCTTGCCTTCATAACTGATCGACATATCTGACCTCATCGAAGCGCGATTTTGTCATGCTTTCGCATGCACGGCCGAAACGGGCAGGCTGCGGCATGACGAAGGGTTACAATCCGGCCCGACAATACGTAAAACTGGCGGGGATCGCTATGCGGCCTTTCCCGTTTTGTCTTTCTACCGTGATTTCAGGAGCCTCTCCCATGACCTATCGTGCGCCCGTTCGTGACATGGCCTTCATTCTGAACGATGTGGCGGGCCTGTCGGAGCTTGCCGGCAAGGGAGATTTTGCCGAACTGAGCCCCGACCTCGTGGAGGCGGTGCTGGAAGAGGGCGCCAAGCTCGCCGGCGACGTGCTGGCGCCGCTCAATCGCTCCGGCGACGAGGAGGGGGCGCGGCTCGAAAAGGGCGAGGGCGTGAAGACGCCGAAGGGATTTGCCGAGGCTTACAAGAAATGGGTCGAAGGCGGCTGGGGTAGCCTTGCCGCGACGCCGGATTATGGCGGGCAGGGCCTGCCGGGTGCGCTGGCGGTTGCCATGCAGGAGATGTGGAACGCCTCCAACCTCTCCTTTGGCCTCTGCCCCATCCTGTCGCAAGGCGCCATCGAAGCGCTGACGGCGCATGGCGCGTCGGAGCTGCGCGAGAAATATCTGCCCCATCTCATCTCCGGCCAGTGGACCGGCACGATGAACCTGACCGAGCCGCAGGCCGGGTCCGACCTCAATGCGCTGAAGGCCAAGGCCGTGCCGCAGGAGGATGGCAGCTATCTCGTCACCGGCACCAAGATCTTCATCACCTATGGCGATCACGACATGGCGGAGAACATCGTCCATCTCGTGCTTGCCCGCCTGCCGGACGCGCCCGCGGGCACGAAAGGCATCTCGCTCTTCCTCGTGCCGAAATTCCTGGTGAAGGAAGACGGTTCGCTGGGCGAGCGCAATGACGCCTATTGCATCGGCCTTGAAGAAAAGCTCGGCATTCACGGGTCGCCGACCTGCGTCATGTCCTTTGGCGAAAACGGCGGCGCACGGGGCTGGCTGATCGGCGAGGAAAACAAGGGCCTCGCCTGCATGTTCACCATGATGAACAATGCGCGGCTTCTGGTCGGTACGCAGGGCGTGGCGATTGCCGAGGCCGCCTATCAGCACGCGCTTGCCTATGCGCAGGACCGTAAGCAGGGCCGCCCGCCCAAAGGCGTGCCGGGCGCGGAGAATGTTCCGGCGGACGAAATGGCGCCCATCATCATGCTGCCCGATGTGCGCCGTATGCTGATGAGCATGAAGAGCCTGACGGAAGCCTGCCGCTCGATCTGCTATGCGACCGGCGTGGCCCTCGATCATGCGCATCATGGCGGGAGCGACGAGGAAAAGGCGAAGGGCCGCGCGCGCGCCGATCTGCTGACGCCGATCGCCAAGGCATTTTCCACCGACGCGGCGGTCGAGGTCGCCTCCACCGGCATCCAGATCCATGGCGGCATGGGCTTCGTGGAAGAAACCGGCGCGGCGCAGTTCTATCGCGATGCGCGTATCCTGCCGATCTATGAAGGCACCAACGGCATTCAGGCCATTGATCTTGTCGGGCGCAAGCTGCCGCTCGGCAATGGCGAGGTGGTGAAGGACTTCATCGCCGAAATGCGCGAGACGGCGGAAGAGGCCCGCAAATCCAATCGCCCGGACCTCTCCGGAATGGGTGAGGGACTGGAAGAGGGGATTGCGGTGCTGGAAGAGGCGACCGCCTATATCATGGAGAAGCTCAAGGCCGCGCCGGCCGATGCGATGGCGGGCGCGACGCCCTATCTGCGTCTCTTCGGTCTGGTTGCGGGCGGTCATTTCCTGACGCGCGGGGCGCTGAAGGCCTCGGCGCTGCCGGAAGACGACAGCTTTGCGAAGTCGCGGCTTGCGACCGGCGCATTCTATGCCGGCAGCATCCTGTCCGGCGCAGCGGGACTCAAAGGCGCCGTCATGGGCGGGGCCGCGCCGCTCTATACGCTCGACGCGGATGCGCTGGCTGGATAAGCGGGAAAAGCCCCGCCTGACGCAGCGTCCGGAAACGGCGATTTGACGATCTGTCAGCCCGCGCCTATCAGTGTGGGATGAGCAAATCCGTAAAAATGCCGCGCGAAAAGGGCGGCCTCACCTTCCCGCAGGATGCGCTGCCGCAGCCCGCGGAACTTGTCGATGTGGCCCCCGGCATCAAATGGGCGCGCATGCCGTTGCCCTTCGCCCTCGACCATATCAATTTGTGGCTACTTGAGGACGAGGACGGCTGGACTGTCGTCGATACGGGTGTTTCCGCCGACGATGTGAAGGCGCTTTGGCGGCAGATTTTTGCCGACGAGCTGGACGGAAAGCCGGTTACCGGCCTCATCGTGACGCATCTGCACCCCGACCATGTGGGGCTGGCGGGGTGGTTCACCCGCAAATGGAACATCACGCTGCAGATGTCCCGCACGGACTTTCTGCAATGCCGCAACCTAGTGCTCGACACGGGCCGCGATGCGCCGAAAGAGGCGCTGGATTTTTACCGCGCGGCGGGTTTTTCCCAGCGCGGGATCGACAGCTACGCCAAGCGCTTCGGCAATTTCGGCGAACGCGTGTCGCGCCTGCCGGATGTCTTTGCGCGGCTGAAGGAAGGCGACGAGCTGAAAATCGGCAAGCGGACATGGCGTGTCGTGATCGGTTCCGGTCATGCGCCGGAACATGTCTGCCTTTACAGCGAAGCCGACAAGATCCTGATCTCGGGCGACCAGGTGTTGCCCCGTATTTCCTCCATCGTCAGCGTTCATCCGACGGAAGCCTTCGAGAACCCGCTGGAGGAGTGGATCGCAAGCTGCAAGCGCATTCGAGACGAACTGCCGGAAGACACGCTCGTGCTGCCCGCGCATAATGAGCCCTTCTACGGATTGCACACCCGTATGACGCAGCTCATAGACGAGCATGAGGAAAACCTCGTAAAGCTTCATGAGATGCTCGACGAACCGCGCCGCTCGATCGACGTTTTCCCCGCGCTCTTCAAGCGCAAGATCACGTCGGACGTGTTCTTCATGGCGACGGGTGAGTCACTGGCCCATCTGCGCTGCCTGATCGGCAGGGGACTGGCGACCGTCGAGCGCGACGAAAACGGCGTGGACTGGTATCGGCAAAGCTGAAGATGGATACACTTCTCGTTTCCCACAGGGCCTGTCTGGAGCATGCGACCCCCGACGGGCATCCCGAATGCGTGGACAGGCTGCGTGCCGTGTTGGGCGCGCTGGAAGCCGAGGAGTTCATGATGTTGCAGCGGGTGGAAGCGCCGCGCGCCACCCATGAACAGATTGCCCGCGTGCATACGCCGGAACTCATCGAGATCGTGGAGGGCGGCATACCGGCGGAAGGCTATCGGCGGGTCGATGCCGACACCTTCCTGTCGCCGGGGTCCTATGAGGCGGCCTTGCGCGCCGCCGGGGCGGTCGTCTATGCGGTCGATGAGGTGATGGCGAAACGGGCGCGAAATGCTTTCTGCGCCGTGCGCCCGCCCGGGCATCACGCCGAGCCGGGCACCTCCATGGGCTTTTGCCTGTTCAACAACATTGCCATCGGCGCCATGCACGCCCGCGCGGTCCACGGGATCGAGCGGGTGGCGGTGATCGATTTCGACGTCCATCACGGCAATGGCACACAGGCCGCCTTCGAGACCGACCCGTCGCTCTTCTATGCCTCGACGCACCAATGGCCGCTCTATCCCGGCACGGGCCGGGCAAGCGAGCGGGGGCTCGGCAACGTCCTCAACGCCTGCCAGCCGCCGGGCACCGGCTCCAGCGCCTTCCGGGAGAGTTTCGTGGAAGAGGTCATGCCGGCGCTTCGTTCGTTCCAGCCCGGTTTCATCATGATTTCGGCCGGATTCGATGCCCATGCGGCCGATCCGCTGGCGAATATGAACCTCACCGAGGATGATTTCGCCTTCGCGACCGCCGAGCTGGTTCGCTGCGCCGACGATCTCTGCGAGGGCCGAATTGTGTCGGCTCTTGAGGGGGGGTATGACTTGGGGGCACTGGCATCTTCGGCGCGGGCCCATGTGCGCGCGCTGATGCTGACCATGTAAGGCGCGGGTCGCGCCTGAGACAACAAAGCACCGATACCGCCCGACAGAAGGACCGAACCTATGGCCGCTGCGAAATCCGACGTTCAGAAAGAGATCGAAAAACTGAGCTTCGAGGAAGCGCTGGCGCAGTTGGAGAAGATCGTCGCGAGCCTCGAATCGGGCGATGTGGAACTTGAAAGGTCCATCGACCTCTATGAGCGCGGCAATGCGCTGAAGGCTCATTGCGAGGCGCGGCTGAAGGCGGCCGAGGCCAAGGTGGAAAAGATCCGCCTCTCCGAAAACGGAGATCCGGCGGGCACCGAACCGCTGGATGTCGAGTAGGAAGGCATTATCCCCTATGGCAGACCACCCCCGTGAGGTTCGGACCATCGACAGTGCCATGGAGGGGTGCGCGCTGGAGGTTGCCGACGCGCTGGACCGCCTGGTCCCCGCGCCGGAAGGCCCCGAGGCCCGCGTCTTTGAGGCGATGCGCTATGCGCTGACGGCAGGCGGCAAGCGCTTCCGCCCCTTCCTGGTGAAGGAGAGCGCGAAACTCTTCGATGTGCATGAGGAAGCAGCGTTGCGCACCGGCGTAGCGGTGGAATGCATCCATACCTATTCGCTGGTCCATGACGATCTGCCCTGTATGGACGATGACGATCTGCGCCGGGGCAAGCCGACCGTCCACAAGGCCTTCGACGAAGCGACGGCGGTGCTGGCGGGCGATGCGCTGCAATCGCTTGCTTTCGAGCTGATCGCCGACGAAGCGACGCATGAGGATGCAAGGGTGCGTTGCGAGCTGACCCGGCGTCTCGCCCGGGCGATTGGCGGCCACGGCATGGTGGGCGGCCAGATGATCGATCTGGGCAGCGAAGGCCAGCCGCTGGAGATGAACGCCATTACGCGGCTCCAGCAGCTGAAGACGGGCGCGCTGATCGCCTTTTCCTGCGAAGCGGGTGGCGTGCTGGGGCATGCCTCGGCTGCCGCGCTGCATGCACTTCACGCCTACGCACACGATATGGGGCTGGCGTTCCAGATTGCCGACGATCTCCTCGATGTGGAGGGGAGTTCGGCCGATCTCGGCAAGACGCCGGGCAAGGACGAAGCGGCGGGAAAGGCCACTTTCGTCTCCATTATGGGCCTCGAAAGGGCCCGGGCCCAGGCCGGCATGCTGGCCGAACAGGCGGTCCGCCACCTTGATTTGTTCGACCAAAAAGCCGACCTTTTGCGGGAGGCGGCCGTTTTCGTTATAAACCGCCGCAACTAGGCCGCTGCCGTAAGCTGGCGCGCCGTTTTCCGCCGGATTTCATCGCTTTTCGGTCCGGCCGGCACATTTGCCGAGGTTTGTATTGAGCACTAAGCCTGACACCCCCTTACTCGACCGGGTGAAAACGCCCGCCGATCTGCGCCAATTCGACGAATCCGACCTGCGTCAGCTCGCCGACGAGCTGCGGGCGGAGACGATCGACGCCGTGTCGCAGACAGGCGGCCATCTGGGCGCGGGGCTCGGCGTGGTGGAGCTGACCGTGGCTCTTCACTATGTGTTCAACACGCCCGACGACCGGCTGATCTGGGATGTCGGCCATCAGTGCTATCCGCACAAGATCCTGACCGGACGGCGCGACCGTATCCGGACGCTCCGCCAGGGCGGCGGGCTCTCCGGCTTCACCAAGCGTTCGGAAAGCGAATACGACCCCTTCGGCGCGGCGCATAGCTCCACCTCCATTTCCGCCGGTCTCGGCATGGCGGTGGCGCGCGACCTGTCCGGCGGCAAGAACAATGTGATTGCGGTGATCGGCGACGGCGCGATGAGCGCGGGCATGGCCTATGAGGCGATGAACAATGCCGGCTCCATGGACAGCCGCCTTATCATCATCCTGAACGACAACGACATGTCCATCGCACCGCCCGTGGGCGCGATGAGCGCCTATCTGGCGCGGCTCTTGTCGGGCGGTACCTATCGTTCGGTGCGCCATATCGCCAAGGAGCTGGCGCGCCTGCTGCCCCGGAGCTTCGAGGAGCGCGCGCGCCGCGCCGAGGAATTCGCCCGCGGCATGGCGACCGGCGGCAC
>NZ_NYVD01000073.1 GCF_002684405.1 Parvibaculum sp.
CACCTCGGCCCGGGCCCGTATGCCCGCCCCGTCAAGCAGAACGACAACAACAAGAAACGCTAAAAGACGGACCAACACGAACGCCCCAGATCCAAACTCAGGCCCAAGCCTAAAGAAAACAATCTAGCAGGCGGCGCGGGCGAACCAAAGAAGAAGGGCGGCCCCAAGGACCGCCCTTCCGCATCGTTCGTTACCAGATCGGATCAGGCCGCGGCCTGTTCCTTCTTCGGCGCAAAGCGGGTGTAGAAGCTTTCGCCCTTCTCCGCCATTTCGCGCAGCAGCGCATTCGGCTTGAAGCGCTCGCCATATTTCTGGGCGAGGCTGTCGCAGAGTTCGACGAAGGCTTTCGTGCCCAGCATGTCGATGTAGGAGAGCGGACCGCCGGTCCAGGGTGCAAAGCCCCAGCCCAGGATCGCGCCGACATCGGCATCGCGCACATCCGTCACCACGCCTTCCTCGAAGCAGCGAGCCGCTTCCAGCGCCTGGATGCAGAGGAAACGCTTCTTGTATTCCTCGACAAGTTCCGGATCGGCTTCCTCGATCTTGGTTTCCACGAGATCGGCAAGGCCCGGCCAGAGCTTCTTCTTGCCGCCCTCCGGATAATCGTAGAAGCCCTTGCCCGCCTTGCGGCCCATACGGCCAAGCTCCACGACCATCTTTTCGATGAGCTTGTCGGCGGGGCCTTCGACAAATTTGTCGCCGAGATCCTTCTTGGTCTGCTGGCGGACCTTGTAGCCGAGTTCCAGCGACACTTCGTCGTTGAGCGCGAGCGGCGGCATGGGCATACCGGTCATCTTGCCGGTGTTTTCCACGATGGCCGGCTTGATGCCGTCGGCCAGCATGGCGAGACCTTCGCTCACATAGGTGCCGAAGCAACGCGAGGTGTAGAAGCCACGGCTGTCATTCACCACGATGGGCGTCTTGCGGATCTGCTTGACGTAATCCATCGCCTTGGCGAGCGTCTCGTCGGACGTCTTCTCGCCCATGATGATTTCGACAAGCTGCATCTTGTCTACCGGGGAGAAGAAGTGAATGCCGATGAACTCTTCGGGCTTGGAATAGGCCTGCGCCAGACCGGAGATCGGCAGGGTGGAGGTGTTGGAGCCGTAGATGCCGCCTTCGGCGATCATCGGTTCGGCTTTCTTGGTCACCTCGGCCTTGATGCCGCGATCCTCGAACACCGCCTCGATGACGAGATCGGCGCCCTTGAGGTCGTCGAAGTTGGTCGTCGGCGTGATGCGCGCCAGCGTGGCGTCCATCTTTTCCTGAGTGGTCTTGCCGCGCTCCAGCGCCTTTGCGAGGAGCTTTTGCGAATAGGCCTTGCCCTTCTCCGCATTCGCCTGATCGGTGTCGAGCAGCACGACCTCCATGCCGGCCTGGGCGGAGACATAGGCAACGCCCGCGCCCATCATGCCGGCGCCGAGAATGCCGAGCTTCTTCACCTTAAACTCCGGCACGCCCGCGGGGCGGCGCGCGCCCTTTTGCAGTTCCTGCATGGAGAGGAAAAGCGAACGGATCATCGCCTTGGAGCGCGGATCCATCAGCAGCTTGGTGAAGTAGCGGCTTTCGATGCGAAGACCGGCCTCGATCGGCACCTGCAGGCCTTCATAGACGCAGGAGAGAATATATTTCTGCGCCGGGAAGTTGCCATGCGTCTGCTTGTGAAGCTGCGCATTGCCGATGGTGAAGATCTGAGCGCCGCCCTTGGAGTTGGGATCGCCGCCCGGCACCTTGTAGCCCTTCTTGTCCCAGGGCTGCTCGGCATCGCCGACTTCCCTGATCCATTTCTTCGCTTCATCGATGAGCTGATCGGCGGGCACGACCTTGTGGACGATGCCGGCCTTGGCCGCCTTTTCCGGATTGAGCGACGAGCCCTGCAGGATGATCGGCAGGGCCGCGCCCGCGCCGATAAGACGCGGCAGGCGCTGCGTGCCGCCGCCGCCCGGCAGGAGGCCGACCTTGGCTTCGGGCAGGCCGAGCTGCGTTTTCGGATTGTCGGCGGCGACGCGGTAATGGCAGGCGAGCGTCACTTCGAGGCCGCCGCCCAGCGCCGTGCCGTTGATCGCCGCGACGACCGGCTTGCCGCAGGTTTCCAGATCGCGCAGCAGCATGTTGAATTTGAGGTTGCCCTCATACATGGCCTTCACGCGGTCTTCCGGCGAGCCGCCGTCGCCGCCGCCGGCCTGGCCGCCCATCATGGAGAGGTCGGCGCCGGCGCAGAAGGCACCCTTGCCGGAAGTGATGACGGCACCCTTGATGGCGTCATCCGACATGATCTTTTCGATGATCGAGGCGATGTCGGCCATGGAGCTTTGCGAGAGCACGTTCATGGAGCGGCCCGGCATGTCCCAGGTCGCGAGCGCGATGCCGTCGCTATCGACGTCGAAGCTGAAGTTTTCGTATGTGGTCATTGTCTTTTCTCCCTCGCTCAGACGCGCTCGATGATGGTGGCCGTGCCCATGCCCGCGCCAACGCAAAGCGTCACCAGCGCGGTGTTGAGATCGCGGCGTTCCAGCTCGTCCAGCACCGTGCCGAGGATCATGCCGCCGGTCGCACCCAGCGGATGGCCCATCGCGATGGCGCCGCCATTCACATTCATTTTCTCATGCGGAATGTCGAGCGACTGCATCATGCGCAGCACGACGGAGGCGAAAGCTTCGTTGAGTTCGTAGAGGTCGATGTCTTCCGGCTTCATGCCCGCCTTGGCGAGCGCCTTGCGCGACACATCGGCCGGGCCCGTCAGCATGATGCAGGGTTCGGAGCCGATGGAGGCCATGGCGCGGATCCGCGCGCGCGGCTTCAGCCCCATCGCCTTGCCGGTTTCCGAATTGCCGACGAGCACGGCGGAGGCGCCGTCCACGATGCCGGAGGAATTGCCCGCATGATGAACATGGGTGATCTCTTCCACTTCCGGATAGCGGTCGAGCGCCACGCCGTCGAAGGCGAATTCGCCGAGCGAGGCGAAGGAAGGATTGAGCGCGGCCAGCGACTGCATGGTCGCTTCGGGGCGCATATGCTCGTCATGATCGAGGATGGTGAGCCCGTTGATGTCCTTCACCGGGATGACCGAGTTGGAGAAATAGCCCTTGTCCCAAGCGTTCTTTGCGCGCTTCTGGGATTCCACGGCATAGGCATCCACATCGTCGCGCGAGAAGCCGTATTTCGTCGCCACGAGATCGGCGCCGATGCCTTGCGGCGTGAAGTAGGATTTGAACGCGATGTTGGGGTCGGTCGACCAGGAGCCGCCCGAGGCGCCCATGCCGACGCGCGACATGGATTCGACGCCGCCGCCAATCGCCATATCGGCTTCGCCGGAGATGACCTTGGCCGCCGCCATGTTGGTCGCTTCCAGACCGGACGCGCAGAACCGGTTGACCTGCACGCCCGCCGTCGTATCGGCGTAATCGGCGTTCAGCACCGCGATGCGGGCGATGTCGCCGCCCTGCTCGCCGACGGGATCGACGCAGCCCAGCACCACATCGTCCACCTTGGAGGTGTCCAGACCGTTGCGGTCGCGGATGGCCTTCAGCGTCTGCGTGGAAAGTTCCAGCGCGGTCACTTCATGCAGCGCGCCGTCCTTCTTTCCCTTGCCGCGCGGCGTGCGCACGGTGTCGTAAACGAAACAATCGGTCATGGGGAGCTCCCTGTCTGACACGCCGGTCGTACCGGCAACCGTTCTTTTATTGGTTTGAATGTGCCACGCCCCGCAATCGCGGGGCGTGGTTTCTTGTCCTAGAGCGTGCGGGCAATGAGCATCTTCATGATCTCATTGGCGCCGCCGTAGATCTTCTGGATGCGTGCGTCCGCATACATCTGAGCGATCGGATATTCCATCATGTAGCCATAGCCGCCGAAGAACTGGAGACAGGTATCGACGATCTCGTTCTCCTTCTCGGTGGTCCACCATTTGGCCATGGCCGCGGTCGTCGCATCGAGCTTGCCGTCGAGCAGCTTCACCGCGCAGTCATCGACGAAGACGCGGGCGATGGTCGCCTCGGTCTTGCATTCGGCGAGTTTGAACTGCGTATTCTGGAAGTCGAGGATCGACTTGCCGAAGGCCTTGCGGTCCTTGGTGTATTCGGCGGTCAGCGCGACGGCCTTTTCCATCGCGCAGCAGGCCTGCACGGCGATGATGAGGCGCTCCTGCGGAAGCTGCTGCATGAGCTGGATAAAGCCCTTGCCCTCGTCTTCCCCCAGAAGGTTCGTCAGCGGCACCTTCACGTCGTCGAAAAAGAGTTCGGAGGTATCCTGCGCCTTCTGGCCGAGCTTCTTCAGATTGCGGCCTCGGCGGAAGCCCTCGACTTCGTCGGTTTCGACCATGATGAGCGAGGTGCCCTTGGCGCCCGCTTCCGGATCGGTCTTGGCGACGACGCAGATGAGGTCCGCGTTCTGACCGTTGGTGATGAAGGTCTTCTGACCGTTCAGCACATACTGGTTGCCGTCCTTCTTGGCGGTCGTCTTCACGCCCTGAAGGTCGGAGCCCGTGCCCGGCTCGGTCATGGCGATGGCGCCGACCAGTTCGCCGGACGCCATTTTCGGCAGCCACTTCTTCTTCTGCTCTTCCGTGCCATAGGCTTTCACATAGTGCGCCACGATGCCGGAATGCACCGAATTGCCGAAGCCGCCGACGCCGGCGCGGCTCTGTTCCTGCGTGATCACCATTTCATGGGCGAAGGTGCCGCCGCCGCCGCCATATTCCTCAGGGATGGAAGCGCAGAGAATGCCCGCCTCACCGGCCTTCAGCCATGCATCGCGATCGACGCAGCCCTGGTCGTTCCACTTCTCGACATGCGGCACGAATTCCCTTTCGTAGAATTTCTTCACCGCGTCCTGAAGGATTTCCAGCTCTTCGTTGAGCCAGGGGGATTTGTATCCCTCATTAAGTGTCATCCGTAACGCTCCCTGTTTTTCTTGCGTTCTCGTTATCAGAAATCATTCGCGGCCAGCGCCATCATGTTCGACGAGCCCGCGCGCACGCGCTCAAGCTGCATCGCCGTTTCCGGTACTGCCTGCTGCATATAGAAGAGACCGGTGGTGAGCTTGGTCTCGTAGAATTCGGCCTGGTCGCCGGCGCCCTCTTCGAGCTTGTCCAGCGCGACCTTCGCCATCATCGCCCACATGAAGGCGATGCCGGTGATGCCGAAGAGATGCATGTAAGGCGTGGAGCCTGCACCGGCATTGTCCGGATTTTCCAGCGCGTTCTCCATGAACCACATGGTCGCTTCTTCCAGACGCTTGCGCGCGAGCTTGACCGGCTCGAGATAGGGTTTGAGCTTGGCATTGCCTTCGTTGGCGGAGACGAACTCGTCCACTTCCTTGAAGAAGGCGAAGACGGCGCGGCCGCCATTGGAGGCGAGCTTGCGACCGACAAGGTCGAGCGCCTGAACGCCGTTCGCGCCCTCATAGATCATGGCGATGCGCGCATCGCGCACGAACTGCTCCATGCCCCACTCGCCGATATAGCCATGGCCGCCATAGACCTGCTGCGCTTCCACCGCGTTGAGGAAGCCGCGATCCGTCAGATGGCCTTTCAGCACCGGCGTCAGCAACGCCATCATGTCGTCGCCGAATTCGCGGGTCTTTTCGTCTTCCGACTTATGCGACAGGTCGCCATGCAGCGCCGTCCAGACGAGCAGCGCACGGGCGCCCTCGTTGAAGGAGCGCGCATTGAGCAACATGCGGCGGATATCGGGATGGACGATGAGCGGATCGGCGGGCTTGTCTTCCACCTTGGGGCCGGTGAGCGAGCGGCCCTGAAGACGCTCCAGTGCATATTCCGCCGCGTTCTGATAGGCGACTTCGGATTGCGACAGGCCCTGCAGCCCGACGCCGAGACGCGCTTCGTTCATCATGGTGAACATGGCGCGCAGGCCCTTGTGCTCCTCGCCGACGAGCCAGCCGACGGCGTCGTCATAGTTGAGAACGCAGGTCGCGTTGCCGTGAATGCCCATCTTCTCTTCCAGCGAGCCGCAGGAGACGCCGTTGCGCTCGCCCAGAGAGCCGTCCTCGTTGACGAAATATTTCGGCACGAGGAAGAGCGAGATGCCCTTTACGCCTGCCGGGCCGCCCTCGATGCGCGCCAGCACAAGATGCAGGATGTTCTCGGCAAGGTCGTGCTCGCCCGCCGAAATGAAGATCTTCTGTCCACTGATCTTGAAGCTGCCATCGCCCTGCGGCACAGCCTTTGTGCGCAGAAGTCCCAGATCCGTCCCGCAATGGGGTTCGGTGAGGTTCATCGTGCCGGTCCATTCGCCGGAGACGAGCTTGGGCAGATATTTCTGCTTCTGCTCATCCGTGCCGTGCTGATGGATCGCGGAATAGGCGCCATGGCTCAGGCCCGGATACATGCCGAAGGCCATGTTCGCGGAGGACACCATTTCGTTGAAGATCACGCCGAGCGAATTGGGCAGCCCCTGGCCGCCATATTCGGGATCGACGACAAGCGCGGGCCAGCCGCCTTCGACGAGCGTCTTGTAGGCCTCCTTGAAGCCGGTCGGCGTGGTAACCTCGCCGTTTTCGAGTTTGCATCCCTCGCGGTCGCCCACCTGATTGAGCGGCTGGAGGACTTCCTCGGTCAGCTTCGCGGCTTCTTCCAGGATGGCGCGGACAAGGTCTTCCGACGCATCCGCGAAGCCGGGCAGGTTGGAATATTGCTGGATGCCCAGCAGCTCATAGAGAAGGAAATTATATTCGCGAAGGGGGGCTTTGTAGCTGGGCATTGATTACCTCGAGATCGTCTGACCGCGGGACCCCGTTGCATCACTCACAGGAATGACGGACGGCCCCGCGCCGATTGGCAAAGCCTCAACCTATAGAGGCTTTTTGACGCTTCTTCGGCGCATCCTTCCCGGAATTTCCGTCGGCGGCAATTCGTTCTTCAAGGCGGCGGCAGGCTTCGTGCAGCGTGGCGACCTGCAGGCCGATCTCGTCGCGTTGGCGTTCCAGGCTCGTAATGCGATTGCGGAACTTCTCCAGGGCGATCCGGTCCTGCGTTTCGCAGCCTTCGGCGGGATCGTAATGATCGAGGATTTCCTTGATCTCGGTCAGCGCCAGACCGACATTCTTGCCCCGAACGATGAGGATCAGACGGGCGCGGTCGCGCGGATAATAGACGCGCGTCTGGCCTTGGCGCTCCGGCGACAGGAGCCCCTTGTCTTCATAAAAGCGGATGGCGCGCGTGGTGAGGCCGAACTCCTCGGCAAGCTGGGTGATCGAGAAAGTCGGGCAAGGCCCGTGCTTGTCACCCTCGTGACTGCCCGCCAAAACAGCATGTTCGGACGTCTGCTGGTCCATGTTCCATCTCCCCGACATTCGCCGGTTTTCCGGCTTTATTCGCTCGATTTGAAGTGGCCGGACTCTAGGTGACGTTGACGTAAACGTCAAGCATATCGCCTGCCCGGAGATTTCAAACCGGCGCCACAATTTCCCACTCGGATGAGAGGGCATGTTCGGTCAGAATGCCGATGTCTCTAAAGGGAGGGATCATGAAATCGGGATATGCGGCCATCATCGCCGTCGCAGCGAGCCTCGTCCTGGCGGGCTGCCAGACGACGGGCAATTCCTCGGGCGGCGACAAGTTCGTCCGGGTCAACACATCGAGCCTGCCCGCGCAGGCCGAAGCCTCGGCGCAGGCGGACACCCCCCTCGCCCGGGCGCTGCTCGACGAGGTGAACGCCTTCCGCAAATCCAAGGGGGCCGGTCCGCTCTCGGTCGATCCGCGCCTGCAAAAGGCCGCCGCCGTTCATAGCCAGGACATGGCGCTTCGCGATTTCTTCGGCCATTTCAACCCGGACGATCAGGGCCCGAAAGAGCGGGTTCTGGCAGTGGACGAGGACTACAAGGGCTCGCTGGCCGAGAACATCGTCTTCGTGCAGGGGCCCGATCTGGACGACAAGGCGCTGGCGAAAAAGCTTTTCACCAAATGGCGCAACAGCCCCGCACATCGGCGGAACATGCAGGATCCGAGCTTCACCATCACCGGCATGGGGGTGGCGCGCTCAGGCGACAAGGTCTATGCAACCGAGGTCTTCGGCGGGCCTTAAGTCCCTGCATATACGCATGAATCCCTGAATCATTAACCAGCTGTTTACGGTGCCCGGCGCTTTATAGGCGGCATGCGGGAGAGGCCGTTCAGGCGGCCGAGGCTCGATAGAGAATCGGTGCGATTCACCAGATATGGTGCCGATGTCAATATTTTGGGCTAACCCACACGTTTAAACGCCATATTCCGTGGCATATACTGACCCAAACCGTTCAAAGGCTAGTGATTCGGATGAGATCGGGGGTCCCCTGGAGCGTCAAAGGCATAGAGCCTGAAGCGCGCGAAGCTGCAAAGCAGGCTGCGCGCCGCTCGGGCCTGACGCTTGGCGCGTGGCTGAACCAGGTCATCATGGACAGCGGCACGGACGATGTGTCCGGCGACGGCGGCGAACAGAGCGGCTGGAGCAACCAGACCCGCTCGGGCGGACGCCCGGACTACGCCGCGCAAGCGCCTGCGCAGGCCGCCCGGCCCGGCGACGGCGAGATGGAGGGCCTGGCCGATGCGGTCCGCAATCTTTCAAGACGGCTGGAGCGCAGCGAAGACCGGACCGTGGAATTGACGCGGCGTCTGGGCGAAACCATCGATGAGCTGGCGGACCGGATCGTCCGCGCCGAACATGCGCCCGCCCAGCCGCAGCAGGAGACGAAAGCCGTTATCGATCCTCTGGAACGCAAGCTGCAGCATCTGGCCGAACGGCTGGAACGCGCGGAGAAGGACAGCGGCGGCCCCCAGCAGACCGCCGAGGACAAGCACGCGATCCAGACGCTGGAGAAGGCGGTGAACGCGGTGGTCGATCATCTGGACACCAGCGAGAAGCGGACCAATGCTTCCCTGTCCGATATCCGCAACATGCTGGGCCAGCTCTCCTCGCGCATCGACGAGACCGAGCAGGCCAACGAACGCGAAGCCGAAAAGAAGCGTGCGGAAGCACAAGAAAAGCACCTCTCGCTCCTCTCCCAGCGGCTGGAGCAGATGGAGCAGAGCCTTTCCGGCGTCAGCGGCAATCTGGAACAGACCCAGGCCAAGGCCGTGCAGGCGGCGCTGAAGGCGTTCGAGGACAAGGCGCAGGCCGACAGCCAGCGCGACACGATTTCCAGTCTCCAGAAGAGCCTTTCCCGGCTTTCCGAACGACTGGAGCAGACCGAACAGAAAAGCCAGGATGCGCTGGACGCCGTGCATAAGGGCATGAACGGCATTGCGCGCCAGATCGAAGATCTTTCCAGGCCGCGCGAACCGGAAATGCCGCGTGAGCTGGCCGACCAGCTCGACATGCTGGCGCAGCGTCTCGAAGAAAGCGAACACCGCACCGACGAGACCACGCGCAATGTGGAAGAAACGCTATCGCAGATCGCCAACCGGCTGAGCGAGACCGATCACCAGAGCCGAGAAGCGCTGGAATCGGTGCAGAGCGTGCTGGCGCGCACGACCGAACGCCTTGCCCGGCTGGAAAAGTCGGCCAAGCAGCGCGCGGCGCGGCCCGCCGCGCCGCAGATCAATGCCGGCATGGGGCCGCAAGGCAGCTTCTCGCCCAACTTCCCCACCGCGGCCGCGCTGAACGCGCCGGGCATGGGGGGCGCGCAGTTCGATCTGCCGTCGATCGGCAGCCAGGGACGTGGCGAAGGGTTCATGGTGCCTTCCGCAATTCCCGCCCAGCCTGTAATGCAGGCCCAACCGGCGATGCAGGCC
>NZ_NYVD01000074.1 GCF_002684405.1 Parvibaculum sp.
ACCCGCCAATGCGAGTGCGACGCCGTAAGGCACGCCTTCGCGATGATCGTGCAGCCGCGCCACCCAAGCCTGACGAACAAGCATCTGCGGCAGCGGCAGACGACGAAATCCGAGAATGGCGAGCGTCAGCACGCCACCGAAAATGGATGCGACGATGAGATAACCGAGCAGGTCGGACCATCCGATCCAGAGCGCGGCGGCGGCCACGAATTTCGCGTCACCCCCGCCGATGAAGCCGAAGCCGAATAGCGCCATGCCCGCAACGAGCGCGGCACCGCCGGCGGCGAGATGCCAGCCGATCTGCTCCACTCCCAACCCCGCAAAGGGCGCGACCACCACGAAAGCGGCAGCCAACGAAACCGTCAGCCAATTGGGGATCGTCATGGTCGTCAGATCCCAGAGCGCGCCGAAAATCATGGCGAGCGGAAAGACGATAATGGCCACGAGATTGATCACCTGATTGCCCATCCTCAACTGATCTTCTGCCACCCGGGGATCGGACGGCCTTGACCAGACTTTCAAGGAAATACTGGGCGCATGACCGTAAATTTGACGTAAACGAGCGGCCTTAATGTTTCATCACTGAACATTTTCAAGATTTACTCACATACGCCGGTCTTAAACGACAAAGGCCGCCGAAACCGTATCGGTTTCGGCGGCCTGAGTTTTGTCCTCCATAGAGAGGACTGATTTACGGCGGTTAGCCCTTGATCTTGGTGTTCACGTCGGTGAACACGCCACTCAGCGTGGAACCGAGCGTATTCACGGCGAAGATGATCGCAACCGCGATGCCGGCGGCGATGAGACCATATTCGATCGCAGTCGCACCGGACTCGTTCTTTGCAAAAGACTTCAGAAACTGGCTCATAACAAGCCTCCTTGAACTTAAGTGACTATCGACAGCACCAAGCCTGCGCTTCTACCGCGAAGGCTGCCCTTTCGGACTGGAGGGAATACTAGACGAGACACGTTACCTAAAAACTAACCTCGCCCTTTCAATTCGGTTCTAATGAATGAACACTTAGGTCCTACCTAATATGTAATAGAATAATCGTATGTATTTACTTCATACACATTGAGGCAAGATCCTTCCGACACGGAAAAATGTAAAGCGCGCACAAAAGAGTATGGTTACTTCCGGGTTAATGAAAAATCAGCGGTGTGATTTATCTTCATATAGATGACGCAGTATCTGCTCGTCCCGTATGAAAAGGCCCGGATATTCGCGTACCGCCACGCCGTCCCGGACGAGGCCGGCAATCGCGCGGGCCACGACTTCTTCCGTGGTGGACAAACGGCTGGCTAACTCGCGATGGCGGGGGAGCCGCGCGACGAAAAGACCGCCCGGCTTGTCCTCGTCACCGGCCCTCGGTTCTGCGAGCGAAATCAACTCACCATAAACTCGCTGCTCCCCGGAAAGATCGCCATCGGAAGACGCCCCGACGTCCGGCTCCGCGTCACGCCCGCTTCTCAGCCGATGCGCGTATTGAAAGAGAAGCGCGCGCGAGACGCTCTCCTCCCGGGTAAGCAGCTCCTCAAAACGCGTCTGGGGTAGAATTGCGAGAAGACCGTCTTGCCTGGCGACCACCGTCAGGTCCGGATCGGGAATACCGAAAACCGCCATCTCGCCGAACTGCCCGCCGGCGGCAACATCCAGATAGTCGACCTGGCCAGTCAAGCCGTTGGGCCGGGCCAGTCTTACCGTGCCGGCCACAACGAAAACGACCCCCTCGAGCACGTCGCCCGCGGAGGATGAGAGAACAATCTCCTCCCGCGTCATTTCGCGCCACTCACACTCGGTGGAAAGCAGCGCCAATTCCTTGCGCGGCAGATCGGAAAGAATGGCAATCCGGGCGAGAGAGCGGCCGCTGCCTTGTGCCTGTTCTCCCTGGGAGATTCCGCCAAACATGCGCCGCACCTCAACATTCCCGAATATCGACAGAATGCCAATCTAGGCCGCCCTCTTTAAGCAGGTGTTAATCCGGTCGGCCCAAGCTCTGAATTGGTCAACAGATCGTTCATTCATTGTCGCTATCGTGCACACAGAAATGGCGCCGGACAGAGACCGGTGCGGATTTCGACGAGTTGGCAATACGGGACATTCAGTGTCAGGACGGGCAGACATGAACCGACAAACCATTAAAGGCGAACGGCGCGCGACAAATTTTCGCGCCTGTCTGGTCGCCGCCGTGGCGGGCGCAGGGCTTGCCGCCATCGTCGCAACCGCCGCTCAGGCGGACGATTTGAGCGTGCCGGTGAACAGCTCTCGCCCGCTTACCCTCGCATCGCCCGCGGCAACGGTATTTCTTTCCAATCCGCGGGTTGCCGATGTGAATGTCCAAAGCTCGACGCTCGTCTATATCCTGGGCAAGAACCACGGGCAGACGGACCTCATCGCGCTCGACA
Organism: Parvibaculum sp.; assembly: GCF_002684405.1. Taxonomy (GTDB): domain Bacteria; phylum Pseudomonadota; class Alphaproteobacteria; order Parvibaculales; family Parvibaculaceae; genus Parvibaculum. The sequence continues at coordinate 2,407 of NZ_NYVD01000074.1, forward strand.
AGGACGGCAAACAGATCCTCGATATGGCGATCAACGTGACCGCGCCGGAGAACGATATCGTGACGCTTACGCGCGGCACCGGCCAGTACACCTATAATTGCGCGCCGCGCTGCGAGGCCGTGGCCGCGCAAGGCGACAATGTGGACCGCTTCGACTCCTTGATGAAACAAGCGGGTGCACTGACGGGTGCTGCGAATGCCATGGCGCAACAGACTTCACCGGGGAACGCGGAGTAACCCCTCCGGCCCCCCACAAACGAAGACGTCGGTACGCAAAAGCCCGGAAGCATCGCTTCCGGGCTTTGTCATATTCAGCTCTTATCGATTACGTTTTCGCAGTGCTTACACCCGGGCATCTCCGGCGGCGTTTTCACTTCGCAATACGCAGATTGGAGAGCTGCAGGGCGATGGACGCGAACACGCTCTTCAATTCGTCTACCTGGTCCACGTCATAATACATGTCGGACTCCGTCGCGCAGTTGCGCAGCAGGCTCGCATTCCCATCAATCACGCGGATGGTATAGAGCTTGATCTTGTCGTCGCGTATCGCATCGCAGATCAGTTCCGTGCGGTCATCTATCTGGTTTCGCGAGCTTGTGAACCGGTTTTGCGTGTTCTCACCATCTGTGAGGAACACGATTGCCTTTTCAAGATCGTCCGCCTTCGCTGCAGCCGTTGATTCCGGTCCGCCGAATGTCACCATGTTCCAGCCCCAGGCCAGACCGATCGTCGTGTTGGTGTTGCCGCTTGCCTGCATCGCATTGATCTTTGCCTCGATCACGTCCCAATTGTCCGTAAGCGGCAGGATGGGGGCCGATGGGCAATAGGAATTGTTGGATTCGGCAGGATATTTCGTCTTGTCGTCAGCTGGATCCGCAGTGGTATTGCTGACATCGTAATCCTGGTCGCGGTCCTGTACGCAGCCCTTCCAACTGTTCTTGTTGACCGTGGTCGTGACGTCCTTCCATTCACATGTCTCCCACCACCAATACCCGGTGCACACATATTCCTGCGTCGTGGTCGACCACCGGATCCACTTCTCGTTCTTCATGGCTTTGCCGACATTTACGTCGACGGTGAAGGGCACGACGCTGATCTTGACATCGCCGGCGCTTGTCGCAGCGCTGGAGTTCTTGAGTGTTTTCAGCAAGAGCTTGGCGGCATCCTTCATCGCCGGCAGCTTGCCGCGCTGGCCCATGGAGCCGGTATTGTCCAGCACCAGCGCCACTTCGAGCTTCTTGCCCTGGCGCTTGATTTGCGACGTCGCCGAGACATTCATCTCATTGATGCCAACGATGTTCATGATTGTGGTGGGCAATTCCGCCGTCACGCTCAGATCGACGGTGTCGCCATTGTCGGTCACGCTGATCGTGCCCGGCACACCGAGTTTCTGGGCAGGGTAGTTCGCGTCGAAATAGGCCTGAGCGATGCTCTGCACCTCCGTGGAGGTCTTGCCGGTGGCCGTCCCGACGGCGAGACCGGCTGCGTCGAGCGCGGAACGCAAGCGCGACTGCACCACATAGGCGCGCGAGATATCCACCGCCGCGCCCATGGCCACAAGAATAGGGATGAGTGCAAGAGCGAAAATCGTCGCGAAGTTGCCCCGCTTGTCCTTTTTGAAGACAACTAGGTAACGCGCCGCGTGAGTGAACGAAAAACGCTTTCCCATGCCAGACATGCCGAAGAACTCCAATCCGAGGACGCGCGCAAAAGCGCCAGTCTCCAGATTTCATTTTTAGATTCCGCGTCCTAATTTTTGGTGAAGCTCCACAGCACAGCTTTAGCCAATTTTAAGCATAACCCCGAGGATGCGGTCGTTCCCGCACCCTGCGCCGGCTGCCGGTGCAGGGCCCTCGATCCCGAGGAGGCCCGCACTTCGCCTCAAATGCGGCGGGCCGCACTTACGATTTGGTAAGAGCGGGTCCGCTATGGATGGGAGCAAGGAGCGGATTGTCCGCCGACAGAAAGCGTTTGGACCGGTTCATGGACAGGCATGGCGACAATAAAAGAGGGTTCTTCGCCAGATTGCGCCGGTTCCGTCGGGAGGAAAAAGGCGTAACCGCTGTCGAGTTCGCACTGCTGGCTGCGCCCTTCTTCCTGCTGCTCTTCGCGATTATCGAGACCTGTCTCACCTTTTTCGCCAATGCGAATATGGACAGCGTGGTCGCCCAGGCGGGCCGCATGGTCCGTACCGGCCAGGCTCAGATGCAGGGTTGGGGCGAGGCCGACTTCGTGACCTATATCTGCGACCGCATGACGCTGATCAGCGACTGCGAAAGCAACCTCAATGTGGATGTGCAGACCTTTCCCAGCTTCACGTCGGTTGTGTTCGCCCCGCTGGTAGATGCGGACGGCAATGTCATCGAACATCATCGTTTCGAGCCAGGCACGGCAGGCGACATCGTTCTCGTGCGCGCCTATTACGTCTGGAATGTAGTGAGCCCAACCGCGATCGGCCTGTCGAATGTGTCTGGAAACGGCCGTTTGCTTGTTTCCAGCGTCGCTTTTCGTAATGAGCCGTTCGGCGCCGCGCTGCCGCCAGGGAACTGAACCATGAAGGACCGCCGGACCCGTTCGTATATTCTCGGTATCTATCGGCGCTTTGCCGGCGACCGGCGGGGTGTCGCCGCGGTGGAGTTCGCGCTCATCTTGCCGCTGATGATCGCCATGTATTTCGGCGCGCTGGAGATCACCGATGCGCTGACGGCCAATCGCCGGGTGACGCTCGCCACACAGACCGTGGGCGATCTGGTCGCGCAATCCGCCGTTATCACCGATCACGACATGACCGACATCTTTGCCGCTACCGCGGCCGTGATGGCGCCCTTCGATGCATCCAAGCTCAAGATGCGCGTCACCAGCGTTGTGGCCGACAGCAACAACAACACCAAGGTGGCGTGGAGCGACGGCTACAACATGGCCGCGCGCAGCAAGAACTCGACCGTCGGGCTTCCCGCCGGGCTGACCACGGGCGGCGACAGCGTGATCTATGCGGAGGTGAAGTTCACCTACACCTCGCTGCTGGGGAAATACTTCACGAGCCCCTTCGTCTTCACGGACGAAGCCTATCTGCGGCCGCGGCGCTCGCTTCAGGTTGCCCGCACCAACTGACCCGGCAAGCGTTAACCATAATTTGCGGCTGCGTGTAGTAATTCTGCCGCAGCGGTGGATTCGTTATTTCAGCGATCGGGAGTTTTGCAGCGCAGCGCGCATGCGGACCAGGCGCTCACGAGCGCGAGCGCCTTACCCGGCAACCGGGCCGGCCGGTCTCAACACCTTGATTTCAGGCGGAAAATTTATGGCGGAGGGAGAGGGATTCGAACCCTCGATACGGTTGCCCGTATACACGCGTTCCAGGCGTGCGCCTTCAGCCACTCGGCCACCCCTCCGCATTTTGCGGCGTATTGACCGCAGAGGGCGGCACTATACGCATCGTTGAGGCTGAATCAACTGCCATCCCCTTGATTTGGCGCACAATCTTCACGCGAGTGTGCTTGTTTGGGACAGTTTCAGGCGCTACCGTTCCCAACGCTTGTTTTTGTCACGGTGCTGGAGCTGGGGGGCTCATATCCATGATTGTTGTTCGGGTCATCGGACTTGTTCTCATTATCGTCGCGCTGATGGCGCTTGGCTCCGATGCTTTGCGCTCGCTCGAGGCCGGCGAGGTGGTGATCCGCTCCACCAGCGAGCTCTGGACGCTACTCAACCCGGGATCCCATGACGCGTTCATGGGCTGGGTGCAGGACGGCGCGCCGGAAGGCGCAGTCAGCCCGGTTGCGACCGTGATGTCCTATCCCGCCTGGGCGGTGATCGGCGTGCTCGGCGTCGTGGTGGCGGCGATCGCGGCGCTGTTCGACCGCAAGGACTGACATTTAGCGGGGGCCCGAAAGGGCCAAGAGGGGAAATGAACCGCCCGGCCATCGGCCGGGCGGTTTTTCATATTCGAAGACGGACAAACGCCGGCTAGTTGTCGTCCATCTTCAGAGCGGCAATGAAGGCTTCCTGCGGGATTTCGACCCGGCCGAACTGCCTCATCTTCTTCTTGCCCTCTTTCTGCTTCTCCAGCAGCTTGCGCTTACGCGTGATGTCGCCACCATAGCATTTCGCGGTCACATCCTTGCGCATGGCGGAGATCGTCTCGCGCGCGATCACACGCCCGCCAATGGCCGCCTGGATCGGGATCTTGAACATCTGGCGGGGAATAAGCTCCTTGAGCTTTTCGCACATGCCCCGGCCGCGCTGCTCGGCGCGGTCCCGGTGCACGATGGTCGCCAGCGCATCCACCGGCTCGTCATTCACCAGGATCGACATGCGCACCAGATTGTCTGGCTCGTAAGCCTCAATGGTGTAGTCGAAGCTCGCATAGCCGCGCGACACCGATTTCAGCCGGTCGTAAAAGTCGAACACGACCTCGTTCAGCGGCAGGCGGTAGACCAGCATGGCGCGCGAACCGGCATAGGTCAGGTCGATCTGCGTCCCGCGCCTGTCTTCGCACAGCTTCAGCACGGCACCGAGAAACTCGTCGGGCACGAGGATCGTCGCCTTGATCCACGGCTCTTCAAGATGGTCGATGCGCGCCGGGTCCGGCATATCCGCCGGGTTGTGCATCTCCACCATGGAGCCGTCCGTCATGTAGACGTGATAGATGACGGAGGGCGCGGTGGTGATGAGATCGATATTGAATTCCCGCTCCAGCCGCTCGCGCACGATCTCCAGATGCAGGAGACCCAGAAAGCCGCAGCGGAAGCCAAAGCCCAGCGCGGCGCTCGTCTCCATCTCATATTCGAAGCTCGCATCGTTGAGACGCAAACGCCCCATCGCCTCTCGCAGATCCTCGAAATCGTTCGCATCCACCGGGAAGAGACCGCAGAACACGACCGGCTGCTGCGGCTGGAAGCCCGGCAGCGCCTTTTCGCAGGGACGCTTTTCCTCCGTCACCGTGTCGCCGACACGGGCATGCGCCACTTCCTTGATCGAGGCCGTGAAATAGCCGATCTCGCCCGTATCCAGCGAGGCGACCGTTTGCTTCTTGGGCTTGAAGATACCCACCTGATCGATGGTGTAGCTGCCACCGGTCTTCATCAGCCGGATGCGCTGGCCCTTCTTCATCTGGCCGTCGACGACACGCACCAGCACAACGACGCCGAGATAGGGGTCGTACCAGCTATCGACCAGCATCGCTTTCAGCGGCGCCTCGGTGTCGCCCTTGGGCGGCGGCAGGCGGTGCACGACCGCCTCCAGCACATCCTCGATGCCGAGACCGCTTTTCGCCGAAATCTCGAGGGCTTCGGAGGCGTCGAGGCCGATCACTTCCTCGATCTGCTCGCGCGTGCGCTCCGGCTCGGCGGCTGGCAGGTCGATCTTGTTCAGCACGGGCACGATCTCGTGGTTCACCTCGATCGCCTGATAGACATTGGCGAGCGTCTGGGCTTCCACGCCCTGGCTGGCATCGACCACGAGGAGCGACCCCTCGCAGGCCGCCAGCGACCGGTTCACCTCATAGGCGAAGTCCACATGGCCGGGCGTGTCGATGAGGTTCAGCTCATAGGTCTCGCCATTCTTGGCCGTGTAATCGAGGCGGACCGTCTGGGCCTTGATGGTAATGCCGCGCTCGCGCTCGATATCCATGTTATCGAGCACCTGCTCCTTCATCTCGCGCATGGTCAGGCCGCCGCATAGCTGGATGAGGCGGTCGGCCAGCGTCGACTTGCCGTGATCGATATGGGCCACGATGGAGAAGTTGCGAATGTGCGAAAGGTCTGTCATTTGGCTTTCTATGCTAAGACGCGCCCATATAGCATTGGGCGGGTTTGAAGCCAATCAGGGCTTTAGCGGGGGGTCTCGATGACCGGATATCTGAAACAGGCTTTTTTGGCAGCGGCATTGCTTTTTGCGCAGGGAACCCTGCCTGTCCGGGCCGCCGACCCCATGCCCCCGGCCCAGAATGACGGCTTCGGCGCCACGCTGTGGATGCAAACATCCGTCGAATACAAAGCCGCCGCGCTCGGAGCTTATGCGCTGGCCCGGATACGGCTCGATGAAGCCCTGGAAGACCCCGACTGGACCGCTGCGACGGAGCAGACAGGCGACTTCAAGGGCCTGCCTCCAGCCGTGGTGCTGGATGTCGACGAAACCGTCCTCGACAACTCCGCCTATATGGCCCGTCTGGTCACGACCGGCCATCATTTCGCACTCAAGAGCTGGGACGCTTTCGTGAAGGACGAGGTCTCCCCTCCCATCCCCGGCGCGCTGGCTTTCACACGATATGCCGCTTCGAAGGGCGTCACCGTCTTCTATGTCACCAATCGCCCGGTCGGCGAGAAGGAAGCCACGCGCGGGAACCTTGAAAAGTTCGGCTTTCCGATGAAGGACGGGACAGACACGGTGATGACTCAGGACCCGGCCAAAGGCTGGGATGCCTTTAAGGGCAAGCGGCGGGCGGCCATCGCGAAGAACTACCGGATCGCGCTGCTCATCGGCGACAATTTCGGCGATTTCACCGACAGCTTCAAAGGCACGCCCGCCGACCGTCTCAAGGTCTTCGAGGCAGACAAGGCCCATTGGGGACATGACTGGATCCTGATCCCGAACCCAAGCTATGGCTCGTGGGAGCAGGCGCCTTTCGAGGGGAACTACAAAATCCCCGCCACCGAGCGCCGCAAGCTACAGGTGGAAGCACTGTCGCCCTGGGAACCGAAGGCGAAGTAAGGCTAACCCTTCCACTCCGCCTTGCGCTTCTGCGTGAAGGCTTTGACGCCCTCCTTGTAGTCGGGCTCCTTGATCATCTCGTTGAGGAGCCGTTCGGCCTCTTCCACGGAGCTGGCCGCGTCGCGATGGAGGTCGCGATAGATCTGGTGTTTCGTCACGCGCAGAGAGCCCGGCGAGCATGTTTCAGCCATGGTGCGGGCAAGGTTCAGCGCATGGTTCAATAGTTGCTCCGGCGGCAGCAGCTTGTTGAGGAACCCCATCTCCATCGCCTCGTCGGAGGTGAAGACACGGCTCGTCATGAGCACGTCGTTGGCATGGGTCAGTCCCATGATGCGCGGCAGGATCCATGAGAGGCCGAACTCGGCGGGGAAATTATAGCGGCCATGGGCGGCGGTGAATTTTATCCCCGGCACGGCAAAGCGCATATCCGCATAGGCCGCGAGCACCAGCCCGACGCCCGCCGCCGCGCCGTTGATGGCGGCGATGACGGGCTTCGACAGACCGAAATGATAGGCAAAGGTCGCGTCGAATTCCGGCGCGACGCCATAGCCGGGCATGGAGATGGTGTCGTCCGTACCGGGGTCGTATTTGCCCTTTTCCGAATGGCCTTCCAGCGCCGCCATGTCGGCACCCGCGCAAAAGGCCTTCCCCTCCGGATCGCCGGTCACCACGATGACGCGCACCGCCTTGTCGGCCTCGGCGCGCTCCAGGGCGTGGCGGTATTCCATATGCATTCGGCCCGTCCAGGCATTGCGGCGGTGGGGCCGCGAGAGCGTCACCACCGCGATGCCGTCCGTCACCTCATAGCGGATCGTCTTCAGGTCCATGGCGGCTTCTCCTCCCGTTTCGTTTTGGCCAGCATAACATGCCGGGCGTCGCCGACCGCGCGGGCGGTGTTAGGCTTGCGCCAACAAAACCGGAACGGGAGGGCCGCGAGACCTCGCCGCCAGCTTGCAGGGCCGCATCTGTCCGAAGCGCTGCTCGCCCGCGCGGCCAATGCCTATCAGTTGGTGACGGACTGGCACACGCGGCACTCCGACGTATGACGCTTGTGCGGGCCATCCACGATCTTGTCGACACAGAAGATTGAGAGACGTGGATGACCCGGACAAGCCGGGTCATGACGATGCAGGGAAGTCTCCCGGTAACATCACGCTGTCAGATAGTCTTGCACGATGCGGGCGATTTCCGCCGGCTGTTCCGGCAGCATGGCATGGCCCGCGTTCGGCAGTTCGGCCAGCGCGATGCGCTCACCAAGGCGTTTCTTGATGTCATGCGCATTGGCGGGCAGTGCAATCACGTCATCCAGCGCCTGCACGACCAGCATGGGCTGGCCGCCTGCTTCCCACCAGTCTTCCACATCCGTCTTGCGCACGGCGGAGGATTGCATCCGCATCACTTGCGGATACCAGCCATCGCGCCAGACTTCCGGATCGTTGCCGTCCGCGAAGAAGCCTTTTCGCACGCATTCGATGTGCTCGTCCGGAGACAGATTGTCGTCGAAGCAGCCCATCAGCGCCTTCATGCTTTCCTCCGGCATCTCGACGAGACCGCCACAGGCAAGCAGGATGACGCGGGAAACGAGGGCGGGATAATCCGCCGCCGTGGTGCGCGCCAGGCGGTTGCCGAAGGCATGACCCAGCATGGTGACGGGCGCCGTGGTCTGCGTTTCGACGACATAGGCGACATCGGCGGCAAGGTCGTGCAGCGTCAGCCCTTTCATCGGGCCGGTGCTGCCGCCAATGCCACGCGGTTCCGGCAGAATGACGCGATAGCCTTTCAACGCCAGCCGTTCGGCAAGATCGTCGAAGTCGCTTCCCTGACGCCCCAGCGAGGCCAGCATGACGACAATGCTGCCCTCTGCCGCGCCGATTGCCCTGCCCGTCAGATGGATCTCATTTCCATCGCGGTCTTTACGCACCGTTTCATAAGACTTGAAAGCCGCCATCCCCGCCTCCCTTCCATTTGTTCCACCATAGCGCGGTCAGAGAAGCAGGGCAGCAAATGGAGGGATGCGCCCTAACTTAGGCGTCAGTCTCCTCATCGAGGCTCTGCTCGCTTTTCCGTTGTCGTTCGGCCTGGAGCCTATCCATGAAAGCTCCGGCAATAATGCCTGACGGTAGAGCAATTATGCCAACGCCTAGAATGGCAATGACTCCGGCGAGTGCCTTCCCGATCGAAGTCTGTGGATATACATCGCCGTATCCCACCGTTGTGAGTGTTACAACGCTCCACCAAAGTGCCCGAACGACGCTTCCGAAATGCTCCGGATCATGGGTCCGCTCGGCGTAGTAAATCGCCACTGCAGATCCGTAGATGACCCCGAGGGCACTTAGCAGGCTCACAAGCAACTGAGGTGCCACTTCTTCTAGAACCTCAACTACAAGCCGCCCGCCTGGCAAAAATCTGATGAGTTTCAAAAGTCGCAACAAACGGATGGCTCGCAAACCGTCAACCGGCACCGGCACCTCTATCCCCACACTGACTAATCCCATCAAGACGAGCTCCGGTGCGAAAGCCAGAAAATCAATACATAACCAAAGCCTACCCGCATATCTTGTTCGCGCCGCCAGTCCTCTGATGCCTAGCGTCTCGCCAGCACTCCATAGGCGCAATATGAATTCAAGGGCAAAGGCTAACAGAATAGTGATATTCGCCGCTCGGATCACGCCCCTATATTCGTTGAAGACAAGTGGCTCTGTCTCAATCGTAAAGAGAACCGCGCTCAACAAAATAAGCGCCACGATCACCCAGTTCATTGGTGACAGCCCGCCGTATGGCCAAGACTGAATCACCAATTGACGATCAATTCGCGTTTTGATTTTCCGCATACCCCTCCCCCTTTTTAATGGGGGAAGTATGTATCAAGCCGACAATAGAGGGAATTCTTGCTTACCCCCGGAGCGTCCCGCCGGTTGCCTTTTCGACCGCCGCGACGATCTTTTTCGAGACCTCTTCCAGCTCTTCGTCGGTCAGCGTCTTTTCGACCGGCTGCAAGGTCACCTCGATGGCAAGCGACTTCTGGTCGTCCCCCAGCGAACCGCCCTCGAAGAGATCGAAAAGCGAGACATTGACGATGAGCTTCTTGTCGGCTCCCTTCGCGACACGGATGAGCTTGTCCGCGGGCACGTCCGACGCCACCACGAAAGCAAAATCGCGGCGGACCGGCTGAAGGTCGGCCAAGTCGAGCGGCGGCCTGGCGCGCGTCGCTTTCCTTTTCGGCGCGGGGATCGCTTCGGGGAAGATTTCGAATGCGACGAGCGGTCCGGCCACATCCATCCCTTCCAGCACACGGGGATGGATTTCACCGAAATAGCCCAGCACGTTTTTCGGGCCCAGGCGGAAAACGCCGGAGCGGCCGGGGTGGTACCAGGCTGGCGCGTCCGCTGAAATCTGGAGATTGTCCACCGGCGCGCCGAGGCTTGCGAGCAGCGCCGACGCATCGGCCTTGGCATCGAAAACCTCGACCGGACCGGCCTTGCCCTGCCAGTGACAGCCGCGGGCATCCGGCCGCGCCGTGGCGCGGCGAATGCCGCTTGCCGCCAGCACCTGGCCTTCGGGGGTTTCGTTCTCGAACTGCTGACCGACCTCGAAGAGCGCGAGGTCGCCATAGCCGCGATCCGTGTTTCGGCCCGCAACCGCGATGAGGCCCGGCAGCAGGCTCGGACGCATGTCGCTCATGTCGCTCGAAATCGGATTGGCGAGCTTCAGGCCCGGCGTCGCCGCCCCGCCGCCGAAAAGATCGGCATGGGGACCGGAAATGAAGGACCAGTTGACCGTTTCCACGAGGCCGCGCGCAGCCAGCACGCGGCGTGCAAGGCGCTCGCGTTTTTGCACCGTGGTGAGGACGGGCTGCGAGACCTCGTGACGACGCGGCAAGGCAACCGACTTCACCTCGTTGAGGCCATGCACGCGCACGACCTCTTCCACGAGATCGGCTTCGCCTTCCACATCGGGACGCCAGCTCGGCACCCCGACCGTCAGGCGGTCGCCATCCGTCACATCGAAACCCAGAGCCGTCAGGATACGGATGGATTCCTCGCGCGGCAGGTCGAGGCCGGTGAGGCGCTTCACCCGGGCCGGATCGAAGGAGATGGTTTTACTCACATCCGGCTCGGCACCTGCGATCACTTCCGCGCTCGGGCTTCCGCCGCAAAGCTGCATGACCATCCGGGTTGCGAGCGTCAGCCCGTCGCGCACGAAGGCGGGATCGACGCCGCGCTCGAAGCGGTAGCGCGCATCCGACACGATGCCGGTATCGCGGCCCGTGCGAGCAGTGCGGATGGGGTCGAAATATGCGCTCTCGATGAACACATCGGTGGTTTCTTCGGTCGAGCCCGACTCCTCGCCGCCCATCACGCCGGCAAGGCCCAACACGCGGGCGCCATCGGCGATGACGCACATTTCCGGCGTCAGCTCATATTCCTTCTCGTCCAGCGCCTTGAGCTTTTCGCCCTGCTTCGCCAGACGCGCACCGATATCGCCGCTCACTTTCGAGGCGTCATAGACATGGAGCGGGCGGCCCCGGTCATAGGAGATGTAGTTGGTGATATCGACCAGCGCGTTGATGGGGCGCAGGCCGATGGCCTTCAGGCGCTTTTGCAGCCATTCCGGCGACGGGCCGTTTGTCACGCCCTTCACCATGCGGCCCGCGAAGACCGGGCAGGCATCTTCCGCGCCCGCCGGGAAGTCGAGCCAGATTTTCGTCTCGCTCTCGAACTTGCCGTCGATTTCCGGAATGTCGTCGATGACAAGCTGGCCGAGACCGGCGGCAGCGAGGTCGCGCGCGACGCCGCGCACGCCGAGACAGTCCGGACGGTTCGGCGTGATGGCGATCTCGATCACGGGATCGTTCGCGCCCAGCACTTCCGAAGCGGGCGTGCCGACGGCCCAGTCGCCATCAAGGTCGACAATGCCTTCATGCTCGTCGGAAAGTTCCAGCTCGCGCTCGGAACACATCATGCCGTTCGACTCGACGCCGCGAATTTTCGTCGGCTTCAGCACCATGCCGTTCACCGGAATGGTGGCGCCAGGCGGTGCGAAAATGCCGCTCATGCCGGCACGCGCATTGGGCGCGCCGCAGACGACCTGCAGATCCTTTTCCTCGCCCTCGATGAGCGCACGGACCTTCAGCACCTGGAGCTTGTCGGCGTCCGGGTGCGGGCCCGCTTCCAGCACCTTCGCCACGGCAAAGGGGGCGAGGCGCTGCGCGGGATCTTCCACGCCCTCGACCTCGAGGCCGAGCATGGTCAGCTTCTCGACGATCTCGTCGAGCGTGGCGTCGGTTTCCAGATGATCCTTCAGCCAGGAGAGAGTGAACTTCACGACGAGAGCCCTCCGGCAAGTGTCGGCACATCGAGCGCGGCGAAGCCGTAATGCCGCAGCCAGCGCAGATCGGATTCGAAGAAGGCGCGGAGATCCGGGATGCCGTATTTGAGCATGGCGATCCGGTCGATCCCCATGCCGAAGGCGAAGCCCTGATATTTCTCGGGATCGACGCCGCAGTTCTTCAGCACATTGGGATGGACCATGCCGCAGCCGAGGATTTCCAGCCAGTCATCGCCCTCGCCGATCCGGATTTCGTTGCCGAGACGCGCGCAACGCACATCGACTTCCATCGAGGGTTCGGTGAAGGGGAAGAAGGAGGGGCGGAAACGCAGTTCCACGCCTTCCACCTCGAAAAAGGCGCGCAGGAATTCCTCCAGCGTCCATTTCAGATGGCCGAGATGGGTTTCCTCGTCGATGACGAGGCCCTCGATCTGGTGGAACTGGGGGGTATGCGTCTGGTCGCTGTCGCAGCGATAGGTGCGGCCCGGTGCGACGAAACGGAAAGGCGGCTTGCCCGCTTCCATGGTGCGCGCCTGAACGGGGCTCGTATGGGTGCGCAACAGCAGGCGCGAGCCGTCTTCGCGCGGCTCGAAATAGAAGGTGTCGTGCATCTCCCGCGCAGGGTGGCCTTCGGGGAAGTTGAGCGCGGTGAAGTTGTAATTGTCGGTCTCGATGTCCGGGCCCTGCTCCACGGCAAAGCCCATATCGGCGAAGATCGAGATGACCTCGTCATAGACCTGGGAGAGCGGGTGGATGCGGCCCTGTTCCAGCGCGCTGTCGCGCACGGGCAGCGTCACATCGACTTTCTCGGTGGCAAGCCGGGCTTCCAGCACCGCTTCTTTCAGCGCGGATTTGCGGGCGGCGAGCGCCTCGTTCAGCCGGTCCTTGAGGCCATTGAGCTTCGGCCCCATCTCCTTGCGCTCTTCGGGGCTCATCTTGCCGAGCCCTTTCATGAGCTCGGAGACGCGGCCCTTCTTGCCCAACGCCGCGATGCGGACGTCTTCCAGCGTCGCTTCGTCCAGCGCATCCTCGATGGCGGTGGTGAATTCCGCCTCGAGGCGGTCGAGTTCGCTTTGATCGGTCATCTTTCGCGCCTGTCGCTTTCCGTCTTCGCTCATCCATCGCACTGCTCATGCCGAAGGACATGTGGCAGCAGCTGCCGCGCCGGGTCCGGCGAGGGGCATCGGAGGGAAAACGGAAGGCGAGCAATCCGGCGATCCGCCTCTCCCCCGAGCTTGTCGTCCGGGGGGCGGTCCGGCGCCCGTCAGAGACGGTCCGCGATCAGTTCAGCGCGGACTTGGCCTGCTCGACAAGCGCCTTGAAGGCCTCGGGTTCACGGATGGCGAGATCGGAGAGAACCTTGCGGTCCACCTCGATGCCAGCCTTGCCGAGACCGTCGATAAATCGCGAATAGGTCAGGCCGTGCTCGCGGACACCGGCGTTGATACGCTGGATCCAGAGGGCGCGGAAATTGCGCTTCCTCGTGCGGCGGTCGCGATAGGCGTACTGGCCGGCCTTTTCCACGGCCTGATTGGCAACGCGGAACGTATTCTTGCGGCGGCCGTAATAGCCTTTCGCCTTGGAAATAACCTTGCGGTGACGAGCATGGGCGGTAACGCCACGTTTCACGCGGGACATGATAGCTCTCCTCTAAGAGAAAATTTGGACCGGAACCCCGTAAGCCTTTTTCAGGCTGGCCTTATTTCAGGCCGTAGGGTGCAAATACCTTCTTGATGCGCTCGGCATCGGCCTCATGGACGATGGTCGTGCCGCGCAAATTGCGGATCTGCTTGTTGGTCCGTTTGATCATGCCGTGACGCTTGCCGGTCTGGCCGCGCTTCACTTTGCCGGTGGCGGTGAAGGAAAAACGCTTCTTCACACCACTCTTGGTCTTCAGCTTGGGCATTTCGCTCTCCGTTCTTCTGAGGAACCCGCAAGTGAAGACCTTGATTTCATTGAAGAAATCGAAGAGGACGCGGGTTCGGGTCATGGCTTTCGGACAGGCAAGGCATGCCCTACAGGCCGGCCCGTCCCGAAGTCGCGGATTTATAAGGGAAAAAGGGCTGAGGTCAAGGGGCCGGATCGGCTAGTTTGACGCATCTTCAGAGGAGTAACTCATGAGTCGGTTTTTCGGGAAAGTCTGCCAGAACGGCTATGTCGTGCGCGATATCGAGGCGGCGCTCACGCACTGGACGGAGGTGCTGGGGGTCGGGCCGTTCTATTACATCGAGCGGGTGGAGTGCGACTGGTTCACCTATAAGGGCGAGCCCTCGCCGGTGGAGATGAGCATCGCGCTCGCCAATACGGGCGATCTGCAGATCGAGCTCATCCAGCAGCGCAACGATGCGCCCTCCATGTATATGGATTTCCTGAATGCAGGCCGCGAGGGGCTGCAGCATATGTCCTACTGGACGACCGAGTTTCAGGCCGATTACGACCGCGCCGTCGCGGCGGGCTACAAGGTCGGCCATGAAGGCCAGATCGGCGGGCCTCAGGGGCGGTTCGTCTATTTCGACACCGAGACCCATCCGGGCACGGTGATCGAGATGTCGGATATCAGCGGCGCGAAGGGCAAGTTCTTCGAGCATATCCGCAAGGCCGCAGCCGACTGGGACGGCAGCAACCCGATCCGCCCGGTGCGGTGAGGCGGACGAGCTAATTCCCTACCTGCCTTCAAAGAACTGAAAACCGTCCGGACCGTAGGTCAGCGATTTCCTTTCTTTCGATGCTGCCTTCTGCCATTTCGCCGCTTTTTCCTCGTCACGCTCGCGGCCCAGGCCCTCTTTGTACGCGAAAGCGAGCTTCCTCTGAGCTTCAGTATTGCCCGCTCTTGCCGCACGCTCATACCAATCCATTGCTTTCGTCCAGTTGCGCGCCACCCCGATACCAGACGAATAAAGGCGCGCCAGCGACAGAGCTGCGTCAACATTTCCAGCTTCAGCCAACAGCTTCAACCTGTGCCGCGCTTTCGTTGCCACATCGGCATCATCTCTTTTCACGGCGCCGAGAATCTCAAACTCCAATCGCGTGACTTTTGCCGACTCCATGCCTTTTTTTTCGACAACGGACAGCCAATGCAGGCCCTTCTGTTCGTTCCCCTCGCCAAACATTCCAGAAAGGTAAGCCCTTGCGAGTATGAGTTGCGCCATCGGCACATCATTTTCTGCGGCCTGATTGAGCCAATATTCCGGGCGGGGAACTCTTTTACCGATTCTTCCTCCTGCGAGTTCAAAGGCACCCAAGTGAGCCTGCGCAATCGGATAACCATGCTTTGCAGCTCCATGCAGCAACCAACCCGCTTCCTTCGTCCTTCCTCCTGCGTCTAGTGCGCGCGATAGCTGAAAGCGATATCGATCATTGTCGGGGTTTTGAACCGCCGCCGCCAAACAGGCTTGGACGGCGCTGTCAGGCTCAATGTCATCGAAGGCTACGCCTTGGGCCTCGCGCGCCGGATCGAATGGATCGGAAGCAAGCCGATCACACAGCTCACCGGCATCCGAACCAGCAGAGGCTATCGCTTCGCAGGATAGGCAAACACCCAGAAAGGCCAGCCAAATCAAGCAAAATGCGCGGCCAACCCTTGCGACAATGCCGGAAGGCATTGTCCAGCATTCAATTTTCTTCGATGCGCCAATCTGAAAAACCAAGACCACCCCCCTTCGGTCTTCGTTTCCAATGCTCGCTTTTTTCGTACCTTGTCGTCTAGCTCAAAAATGGAATGCGGCGACACTCGATCTGGCGCACTCTCGCCCCATCGCTCCATCTGCCCGAGAGAGTGCTGCTATGTTCCAGCCCGAAACCGCCGGCCATCTGATGAGCCGCCGTGTCGCCACGCTGCCCGCCGACGGCATGGCGGGCGAATGGCGCCACCGGCTTCATGAAAACGAGTGGGAAGTGGTGGACCCGGTCTTCGTAACGGATGAAGGCGGCCGCTTTCTGGGCGCGATGCATCTCGTCACGCTGTACGACGCCCCCGAGGGCAGCACGATCGCCTCGCTTATGCGGATAGACTGGCCGCGCGTCATGCCCGAGACCGATCAGGAAGCCATCGCGACGATTGCCCGCGAAAACGAAGTCTCCGACGTGCCGGTGGTCGACGAGGCGGGAAAGCTTCTGGGCTGCGTCACCGCGCTCCACCTGCTCGACGTCATCTGGCGCGAGCATGTGGAAGATATGCAACGCTTCACCGGTACGATGAAGGCGACCCGCACCGCGCGGCACGCGCTGGAGGATTCGCCGCTCAGCCGGTTCGCAAGGCGGCTGCCCTGGCTGCTGGTCGGACTTGGCGGCAGTGTGGCGGCGACCTCCATCATGGCGGGTTTCGAGACGGAACTGTCGGCCAATGTCGAGATCGCCTTCTTCATTCCGGCGCTCGTCTATCTGGCGGATGCCATCGGCACGCAGACCGAGGCGGTCGCCGTGCGCGGACTGTCGCTCAGTCACAAGCCGCTCTGGGAGATCTTCGGCGGCGAGCTGGCGACGGGGTTGCTGCTCGGCCTTGCGCTCGGGGCGCTTTCCTTCCTGCTGATATGGGCAGGGTTCGGGGATGCATGGCTGGGGTTCGGCGCGGCGCTGTCGCTGGTCGCGGCAGGCGGCGCAGCGAGCAGTGTCGGCCTCATCTTCCCGTGGATACTGAGCCGAATGGGTGTGGACCCGGCTTTCGGCTCGGGCCCGGTCGCCACCATCGTTCAGGACATGCTGAGCCTGATCGTCTACTTCACGGTGATGACCGCTTTCGTGGTCAAGACGATGTGAGGGAACTGCCTAGTCGGCAGCGCCCTTCAAGTCGTTGAGCACTTCTTCGCGCGTCCTCTCCCAGGTCAGCTTGCTGCCCTCGCGGCCGAGCATGGTGATGGGGTCGGCATTGTCCACATGGCCATAGAGCCCGCGATAGACGGAATAGCCGCACAGCTCCTGCAAACGGCGCGGAAACTTCTTCGCCTCTTCAAGCGGAACGCCGAGGTACTGGTTTTCCTGCTGACGCATAAAGCCCGCGCAGTAATAGTTGGCCACGCAGAAACGGCGCTCATCCGTACGGTTGGTGCCACCCGCATGCCAGAGGCTGCCATGCCAGAAAAGCACGGAGCCCGCAGGCATTTCGCCCGCCACCGTATCGCGCTCGATATCGTAGCCGGGGTTGTAGCCCGATGCCTTGTGGCTGCCGGGCACGAGGCGCGTCGCGCCGTTTTCTTCCGTGAAGTCTGAAATCGCCCAAATGCAGTTCAGCGTGAAGGGCTGATGCGGCTTCGGCACCGGGATCAACTGGTCGTCGGCATGCAGAGGCTGCGCGCCCTGTCCGGGGCACAGCGTGATCGAACTCAGGGAGGAAAGCTGAAGCTCCCTGTCCAGCACACGCTCGGCAAAAGGGAGCGCCGCCGGATGGACAGGGACTTTCCAGAAAGTGGGGCCGTGCGCGAGCAGATTGTAGATGCGGACCGTGTTCTTGCCTTCGAAGCTGGTCTCGCGAAAGCCGATTTCATGCTCGCGCTCGACGCGCAGCAATTCCTCGCGGATTTCCTCCACCAGATCCTTTTCGATCACATTCTCGAAAACGACGAAGCCGTCCCGTTCAAAGGCTTCCATCTTGGCGTCGAGATCGATGCCGGATGCAGGCATGTCTCCTCCCCGTCTTCTGTATCGGAATAAAACGGGGGCGGACGGCATGACACCATCCGCCCCCGCGAAGCAGCTTTACGCCATCGCGTCGCGGAACATGCCCGCATATTCCTCGGCGCTGGCGGGCTTGGGATTGGTGAAGGTGCAGACGTCGCGCGCGGCGTGGGCCGAGAGATAGTCGATCCGGTCTTCGGTGACGCCCATTTCCGACAGGTTCTTCGGCAGGCCCAGACGCTGGTTCAGCGCCTCGATCTCTTCGGCCACATCCGCCGTCTGCTTCAGGCCCATCGCCTCGCGGATGCGGGGCAGCGCCTCGCCGATGCGGTCGTGGTTGTAGCGCAGCACGGTCGGCATCACGACGGCGTTGAGCGTGCCGTGATGGAGGCCGAGCTCCTTCACCGAACCGCAGGCATGGCTCATGGAATGCACCGCGCCCAGCCCCTTGGTGAAGGCCATGGCGCCTTCGGTGGAGGCCAGCATCATGTTCCAGCGCGCTTCCTCGTTCTTGCCGTCGGCGACGGCGGCCTCAAGGAAGCCCTGGC
Source organism: Parvibaculum sp. (assembly GCF_002684405.1). Lineage (GTDB taxonomy): Bacteria > Pseudomonadota > Alphaproteobacteria > Parvibaculales > Parvibaculaceae > Parvibaculum. The sequence goes on from NZ_NYVD01000074.1 coordinate 20,600, forward strand.
CGAGACCGCGGCGGATACCGTCGAGACCCACGGCTTCAGCGGGCGGGTTCACCTGCGGCGAGCACACGGCCTCAATGCAGTGCGCCATGGCGTCCATGCCGGTGGCGGCGGTGAGCATGGGCGGCAGGCCGATGGTGAGCTGCGGGTCGCAGATCGCCATGCGGGGCACGAGGTTCTTCGACGCCAGAATGAGCTTCTCGCCATTGTTCATGACGACGACGGAACCGGAGGACACCTCGCTGCCCGTGCCGGAAGTGGTGGGCACGGCGATCAGCGGCGCCACCGCGCCGATTTTCGCCACGCCGCCCATGCCGGCGGTGTAGCCGAGAAGATCGCCCTCATGCGTGACGTTGAGCGCAACCGCCTTGCCGAGGTCGATGGAGGAGCCGCCACCGACGGAGACGATGCCGTCGCAGCCTTCGGCCTTGTAGATTTCAGCGGCTTCCAGCACCGCGTTCTCGGTGGGGTTGGCCGGCGTACCGTCATAAATGGTCGGCTGGATGTCGTTCGGGATGGCGCCGCGCACCTTGTCGAGAATGCCGGCAGCGACAATGCCCTTGTCGGTGCAGATGAGCGGGCGCTTGATGCCGTTTGCCTGAAGCGCGGCGGCGAGCTGGCTGATGGCGCCGTGATCGAGAACGGTGGTCGTGCAGAATGTCAGATTGGCCATGGCGGGCCTCCTCCCTGATGCTGTTCTTGTCGCCCTTTCATCGAAGGGCTTTCAGAAAGCCTAGCACAAGTTTCCGGTACGGAAGGGAGGATCGTTCGGGGGATCAGGCGGAAAGAGGCCGACGGGCTTCGAGCGCGGGAAGGAAAATCGCAAAGGAAGAACCGCGACGGGGCTCGGATTCCACATGGATGCTCCCCCCCTGCATCTCGGTGAGCGTTTTCACCAGATAGAGGCCGAGACCGGTGCCCTGTCGGGATGGGTTGTAGGAATTATCCACCTGCTCGAAAGGATCGAAAATCGACTTCAGTTTCGCCGCCTCGATCCCCCGTCCATTGTCCGTAACGGAGATGACGAAGCCCCGGCCCTCGCGCTCCAGCGCGACCTCGATCGTGCCGTCGCGCTGAGTGTATTTGACGGCGTTGCCGATCAGGTTCAGCAGGATCTGCTTCATGGCTCGGATATCCACCATCGCATGGCTGTCGTCGCACTCGATCCGGACTGCCAGGTGCTGACGCTGCTCCGCGGCAAGCGGCTTCATGGTGGCGACAGCGGAATGGACAATATCTTCCAGATCCTCCTCTTCGATATTCAGCTCCATACGGCCGGAATCGGCTTTGGCGACGTCGAGGAGGTCGTTGATCATACCGAGCAGCATCTGCCCGTTTTCATTGATCTGTCCGATGTATTCCCTTTCGGGGTCTTCCGTGTCGGGATGATTTTTCTTCAGGAGCTCGGAGAAACCGATCAGCGCGGTGAGGGGCGTCCTCAGCTCATGGCTCATACTGGCCAGAAAGCTCGATTTGGAGACTGCGCCTTCCTGCGCTTTCTCCGCCAGTTCATCTGCGCGCCGGAGCGCCGACGCCAGCTCGGCCTCCCGAGCCGACATTCTGCGCATCGTGTCGCGCTGCCACGCATCCCGGCGGGCCTGAGATATGCTCTGGCGCAAACGCATGGCATAGACCGCTCCGCTCAGGATCGTGGCGATCAGCATACCGAAGAGGAAATGCGGCCAGTGTTCGTCATCCGCGTTCATGCGCCAGGCAACCAGGACACTGCCGATCAGAATACCGGAGAAGATGAAATATATTTCCTGCCGGTGAGACATCAGCCCGAGCCCCACAATAGCGAAAGCCGCATTGGTGGTCAGTTTGGGCTCGCCGAGCAATAGCTGATGAAGACATGTGTTCCACACCACCAGCCCAAGAAGCACCGCTTCGACGATATATGGGTGATGAAACAAGCGCGGGTCGCGTGTGAACCCGACAGCTATCACAAAGGCGGCAAGCCCGCTCGCGCCGACCGAGACGACCAGCGTGTCGCGCCAGGGTTCTTCGACGAGAAAATAATGCGCCGGAGTGAGCAAGGCACAGAGCACCGCCACCGCCGCGGCCAGGACCGGCACGGAGGCGCGCGCGTTGCGTAAGTTCAGGCGTGAAAGACTTTCCTGCATCGGGCTTTCTCGAAGGCGGGCTGCCGCATCGAGAAGCATGCAGAATGCGACTTAAAAAAGGATTATTTCACGCAAGTACCGGACGGCTGGAGATCTGTGCCTAAACGCCACAATCTCAGCCGCAAATATCCAGGCTCAGCCGCAAAAGATCCGGGTGATTTTCCCGTCCTTGTCATATTCGACATTCAGCCGGGTCGGGATGTGATCCATTGTGAGCATGGATCCTTTCTCGAAGAAGCGGGTCCGCGTGACATGCACCACACGGGAAATTTCGAGCATATGCCGCAGGCCCTCATATGGCTTGCCCACCCATTGCCCGGCAAAGCCGGCGGCCACCTCGTTGCAGTCTTTCGGCATTTCGGAACTCTGCTCGGGCGGCTTGTGCGCCGGCATGGCCGCCTCCTCCCGGTCGCAGGCGGCCAGAAGGCTCGCACCGCTCATCGCCATAATGAGTGCAAACGCTTCCGACCGCATGTTCATCTCCTTCAATCGGCTGCGGTGTTCTCGTTCACCTGCGCCTTTTTCACCGATGCCTTGACGACCGGAATATCTTTATCGGCCAGTTCCGGCATGCGGTTCTTGCGCTTCAGTGCGGCCTCGATATAGGGCGCCAGCTCTTCCGCCTTCTTCTTTTCCCGCTCCACGCGACGGGCGGCAAACTCAGGCATCACCTCGGCAGCGAAGAGTTCCAGCGATTCGCAGATCTGGTCGTGCTTGTTGCGGCCAGCCTGCTGCATGAAGATCACCTGATCGACACCTGCCTCCTCGAAGGCGGCGAGATGCTTGCGCATATCGTCCGGCGTGCCGATGCCGGTCGCAATCGCATCGGCACGTTTGGAGGCCTCGACGATCTCCTCGGTGCGGTTGCCCCGCGCCTCGATATAGCTCCCCCACAGGTTCGAGCGGCCCGGCACGGTGTCATGCGCGACGAGCGCGTTGAGCGCATAGCCGAAGAACTCGAACCCTTCATGTCCGCGGCGGATCGCTTCAGCGCGATCATGATGCAGCGAGAAGTTCGAGACCATGGCGATGTTGGCGTTGACCGAATGGCCGATGGGTTTGCACTCGTCCGATTTGATGATGCCGTAATAGATGTCGGCCCAGTTCTTCGCTTCTTCCGGATCGACGAAGGAAAAGGCGAGCGCGCCGACGCCAAGCGAGGCCGCTACGCGGATCGTGTCGCGATTTGTGCATGCCATCCACATGGGCGGATGCGGATTCTGCATCGGCTTCGGGATTACATTGCGGCAGGGCATGGAGAAATACTGCCCTTCGAACCCCGGATAGGGCGTCATGGTCATCATGTTGGCGATCTGCTCGGCCGCTTCGATGGCGATGGCGCGCTTTTCCTTGGCGGGAATGTTGAAGCCCCCAAGCTCCAACCGCGTCGCCCCCTCGCCAAAGCCGAACTCGACGCGCCCGTTCGACATGATGTCGAGGGTCGCCAGCGCTTCCGCCGTGCGGGCGGGGTGATTGTAGTTGGGGATCACCTGCCGGATGCCGTGACCGATCCGAATGTTTTTCGTCCGCGCGGCGGCGGCGGCAAGGAATACTTCGGGTGCGGAGGAATGGGAATATTCCTCGAGGAAGTGATGCTCCACCTCCCATGCATGGTCATAGCCCAGCTTGTCGGCCAGCACGACCTGCTCCAGCGCCTCATGAAAGAGGCGGTGTTCGTCGCCCTCCTCCCAGGGTCGTGGAAGCTGCAATTCATAAAAGACACCGAAACGCATGAGATCCTCCCAAATCATTTTTGTCGTTGGGAGGATTATAGGCATCCCGACCCCGCCTCATGCAAAGGCGGCGTTGGCCGTGACTTTTATGCGCTGCAGCATGTCCCTATCCGGCGGCGCCGCCCCGGTCGGCCTTTTTATGGCGCCTCTCCAGCTCGGCCCGCGCTTTTTCCCTTCCGGGCTCGCCGCTTTCCGCATCGGCGATCTTTTGCAGCGCTTCGTGGGAAAGATGGCGCAAAGAGCCCGACGCATCTTCCCGGGCGGCTTCACGCATCAGATGCTGAGAGCCGTAGAAAGAGGACTTATGCCGTCTGCGGCGCCCGGAAAACCGGCGCCAGAAAGAAGAAAATGTGAGCATGTCGCTCCCGATCCGTCGGGAAGAAGGGGTCCTTCTTCCGGAAACAAAAACCTGAGCGCTTTCCTCACGCAACACGTTGGTCGCTTTTGCGGCAGCGGGGCTTGGCGGCATAGCAATCGGGCCGCGCAGCACCTCTGTCCCGAGTTTGTACACTTTTCAGGAGGAGTAAAGCCAGCTCAGGTGAATGTGTTCACACCGATTTCCGTCACTTTCGTGAAGCGTGTGGGTTGGCATGAAGCGGTGCGGGCGGAATTATTCGGCTGCGAGGCCGTCCCGCCCGGATAAATCCGCCCGCTCGGCCTCTCGAATTCCAAGCTTTTGCCGGATCTCCCGCCTGGTTTTCATTTCGCGGCGGGCGGCCTCCACCCAGCTGGAGTTCTTATTGGCCGCGATGACTTGCGCCAGTTCCTCGTCGGAAAAGCGTATCAGGTCGATGAAGCCGGTGTTTTCCAGCGCCCGTCGCATGAAAGTCTGTGAATCGTAATAGGAAACGCGGCGCCGGTGCGGGATCGCCTTCACGAGCATACGCTTTAGAATTGAAACCATTCCATTCACTCCGCCTTTCTCGGGAGGCAGACCCTTTCGGCTGGCCGCGCTCCATTTCAGTACACCCTTAGTTTTACTCCTTTCCGTTGATCATTAGTGAAACACACGGTCCGAATATCGAGAGTTCACTCCAATTCGGAGCAATGGACGGCAGGCCGCATCGCCGCTAGCCTTCGCCGCCACGGATGGTGCGGAACAGGTGGAGAACGGGGTTGGAACGAGTTTTGAAGATCGCTCATCGGGGCGGGGCCGGCCTCTGGCCGGAAAACACGATGGAAGCCTTCGAGCGGGCGATCGCGGCAGGCGCGGACGGCATCGAACTCGACGTGCATCTGTCGGCGGATGGCGTGCTGGCGGTTCATCACGACGAGAGCCTGAAGCCCGCCATCGCCCGCGGGCCCGACGGGGAATGGCTGACACGGCCCACGCCGCTGCTGAAAGACCTCAGTTTCGAGGACATGCAGCGCTACGACATCGGGCGGCTGAGGCCGGGCGCGGGCTATTCATCGCGCTACCCGGACCAGACGGCTTTCGACGGGGCGCGTATTCCCGCGCTTCGCGATGTCTATGAGCTGGTCAAGACAAAGGCGGGAAGCAGCTTCCGGCTCTATGTGGAACTCAAGACCGCACTTCTCGATCTCAGTCAGTCCGCCGACCCGGCGGCGCTGGCGGAGGCCGCGGTGGCGCTGACGCGCGCGCACGGGCTTTCGAAGCAGGTGACCTTCGTTTCCTTCGACTGGCGGGCGCTGGCGCGAGCGAAAGAGATCGCGCCGGAGATCGAAAACGCCTTCACCACGCTGCCCTTCTACCAGATCGACCCGGAAGACCCCTCCGCCGCGCGGGACGAGCCCGGCTCCACGGATGAGAAACTGCGCGCCGCCTCCGCCTCAGGCGCGCCCTGGGCGAACGGTTATGACTGGCGGGATCAGCAGGGCGCGGATTTCGCCCCGCGCATGCTGAAAGCCATCGCCGCCGGGCCCGCCGACGGATGGTTCGCCTGGCATGGCGACGTGACGGAGGCGAGCGTCGCGGTCTGCCGCGAGGCGGGGCTTTCGGTTTCCTGCTGGACGGTGGACGACGAGACAGAGATGCGCCGCCTTATCGCGCTCGGCGTCGATGCGATCCTGACCGACCGGCCGGACCGGCTGTCGAAGGCGCTGGCCAGTTGAAATACAAAAAGCCCGGCGGAGACCGCCGGGCCCTTTTCGTCTTCGCCGGATGCGGGTGTCAGCGCGGCGCCAGTACCATGACCATCTGGCGGCCTTCGAGACGGGGATAGGATTCGACCTTGGCGATCTCGTCCACCTCTCCCTTCACCTTGTTCAGAAGCTGCATGCCGAGCTCCTGATGCGCCATCTCGCGGCCACGGAAGCGGAGCGTCACCTTGACCTTGTCCCCTTCCTCGAAGAAGCGAAGCATGCTGCGCATCTTCACTTCGTAGTCATGCGTGTCGATGTTGGGGCGCATCTTGATTTCCTTGACCTCGACGGTCTTCTGCTTCTTGCGCGCCTCATTGGCCTTCTTCTGGGCCTGGTATTTGAACTTGCCGTAATCGAGCAGCTTGCATACGGGAGGCTTCGCATTGGGCGAGACCTCGACCAGATCCAGGCCGGATTCGGCGGCCATCTGCATGGCATCCTCGATCGCCACCTCGCCGCGCTTTTCGCCTTCGGCGTCAATCAGCAGCACGGTGCGTTCGGTGATCATGTCGTTGACGCGCGGGCCGTCTTTTGACGGTGCGGGCGCCTGGTGCGGTCTGCGAGCTATGAACTGGTCTCCTTCGAGCTGGGCGATCGGCCTGTTTGTCTGGCTCAGACCTTCATGACAGCCGGAGACGAGGCATCGCCTTTTCTCCTTCGTGGCATGACGGAGCTTCTCTGGAAGCCCCGATCGCGGGGTTTACGCTGCAATCCTATAGATTTGTGATGTCGTGGCCGCAAGTCAAGAAACAGGTGGATGGTCCTTTTCCGCGTCATACCAGGGAATAGAAGGCCTCACGGACCAGCGCAGGAGGCGGCTTCGGACGGTCGGCGCAAGGTCGTAGCCGCATGCCGCGCCCGCCCAGGACAAACGCCTGGAAAGCGTCAGAAACCGCAAGGGACCGCGCATATTGCCGTCCCGCCAGTGCGCGGCAAGGGGAATATCCGCCGGGGTTTCGGCGCCTTCATGGGTCAGAAGCAGCAGCGCCGCGCCGCCATGGACCGCCGATATCCGCCGGAGTACCGGCCCCGGCGTTTTTCCCCGCTCCCGAAGCATCATCACCACGACCGGCGGGGCCGGGAGGTCCTTTTCAGTCATTTCGCGGCCAGCAGGCGCGCGTAGATTTCGAGCGTGGAGCGGCACATTGCACCGACCGAATAATGCGCCACGGCGTTCATCCGGCCGTTCCGGCCCATCGCATGACGGTCGGCCTCGCTCATGTCGATGATTTTCCGCATCGCGGCGGCGAGCGCTTTCGCATCGCCGGCCGGCACACGCAGGCCCGTCGCCCGTTCAAGCCCGCCCTCATCCGACGGATCGCGCACCGTTTCGCGCTGGCCGCCCGCGTCGGAAACGATGACGGGCCGCGCCATGGCCTGCGCCTCCACCGCGGTGCGGCCGAAAGGCTCCGGTTCGATGGAAGGAGAAACAACCGCGTCGGCCAGCGCGTAGGCCGCCGGCATGTCGTCGCAATTGCCGCAGATGCGGACATGCGGCCCCAGCCGGGCGTCGGCGATCCGGTGTTCCAGCTCGGCCTTGTAGCTCTCGCGGGCCTGATGGTCGCCGACGATGCAGAGCGAAAAAGCGGTAACACCTTCATCGAAGAGGATCTTTGCCGCTTCGATGGAGAGGAACTGGCCCTTCCAGCGCGTCAGCCGCGCGGGATGAATGAAGACGGGACCCAGCTCATAGGGTTTCCACGCCGCGCGCAGCGCGTCCATGCGCCGAGGCTCGACCTTGTCTGCATCCAGCGCCGCAACATCGACGCCGCGCGGCACGGTGAAGACACGCGCCTCATCCGGCCCGTGAACGCGCCGGATACGGTCTGCCGTGTAATGGCTGTTGGCGATGACGGCATCGCCCTTCGCCATGACGGAATTGTAGAAGACCTTCAGGGTGGGCTTTTCATGCACGCGCGAATGATAGGTCGTAACGAAAGGGCGACCCGAGCGCCGCGCGGCGGCCAGCGCGCTCCATGCCGGCGCCCGGCTTCGCGCGTGAACGAGGCTTACGCCTTCGCGTTCCACAAGCCGCGTCAGCCGCTCCACATTGAGCGCCATTACCACCGGGTTCTTGGAATGGACCGCAAGCTCGATATGCTCGCCGCCCGCCGCTTCGAGTTCGGGCACCATGCGTCCGCCGCGGCTCGCGACAAGCGCCCGGCCGCCCGCCGC
>NZ_NYVD01000075.1 GCF_002684405.1 Parvibaculum sp.
ACGACGACAGAGTGCTTACCACCCCGGCGGGGCTCTGAACCCGCCGAGGATTTCCTCCAGCATGCCGGCGACCGCGATGGGGGTCTTGTCTTCCAGATGCGGGCCGACGATCTGGATGCCTGCCGGAAGACCTTCCGACGTAATGCCCACAGGGGCGACGCTGGCGGGGAGATAGGAAACAACTGCCGGGCCCGCCCAGAGCAGCACGTCGATATATTCCCGCTCGATGCCGTTCACCGTCAGCTTGCGCTTCGACCAGTCGGACTGCTGGTCGTGCTTGAAAGCGGTGCGCATCAGCACAGGCGACAGCACCACATCGTAATCCTTGAAGAACGCGGCCCATTTGTGCCGGAGCTGCGCCTGACGCTCTTTCCACTGCATGCGTTCGGCGACGGTCATCGTGCCGCCGCGCGCCTGGAGAATGGCGTGGGACTTGTCGTCGGGCGATGCGGCTTCCTTCATCTGACGCCAGCGCTCCTTGACCTTGTCCGGCATGCCGGCGCCGGTCTGGGAGTGGAGAAGCATGAGATAGACCTCGGTGCTCTCGGCAAAGGAGAAGGCAGGCCGGGCTTTCCAGTCCACCTTCGCGCCCGCATCCGCCAGCGCATGGGCCGCCTGCTTCAGAAGGGCGGCCATTTCCCGGTCGACGTCGCAGAAGGGCTCGTCGATCCAGACAGCGACGCGCAGCTCCTTCGGGCTTTTCGCACGGGCGGGCGGCAGGTCGAGCTTCCAGCCTGGTGTGTTGGTCCAGTTCGGCCCCGCCGCGATATCGAGCAGCATCTGCAGATCTTCCGCGCTGCGGGCAAGCGGCCCGGCGACGGAAAGATCGCCCTCCGAAAGCCAGCCGGGCGGCGGGCCGAGATGGCCGCGCTTGGGCACGATGCCATAAGTCGGCTTGTGGCCGAAAACGCCGCAGAGATGCGCGGGCGTGCGGATGGAGCCGCCAATATCGGAGCCGAACTCGGCCGAGGTGAAGCCCGCAGCAAGCGAGGCCGCCGACCCGCCGGACGAGCCGCCGGGGCCGCATTCCAGGTTCCACGGATTGTTCGTCGTGCCGTAAATGTCGTTGTAGCTCTGCAGGTCCGCCGACATGAAAGGCACATTGGTCTTGCCCATCACGATGGCGCCCGCATCCTGAAGCCGCTGGATCGGGTCGGCGCTCGTCGCGGGGACATTGTCTTTCCAGTCCGGCACGCCGCCGGTGGAGACCATGCCCTTTACCTCATAGGCATCCTTGATGGTGAAGGGGAGGCCGTGAAGCGGGCCCTTGTCCTCGCCCTTCGCCAAAGCCTCATCCGCGTCCTTCGCCGCTGTGCGGGCGCCGTCGAAGTCGCTCGCTACCACCGCGTTGATCTTTGGATTGTGCTCTTCGATGCGCGAAATGTAGTGATCGGTCAGTTCCGCCGAGCTGATCTCGCGAGCGCGCAGCATCCGGCCAAGATCGGATGCGGAGCGGAAATGAAGCTCCTCCATGGAATTCCCCTTTTAGTATTGATTGCTTTGACCGCATTAGACGGTGTCGGGCACGGCCAAGGCAAGTGAAAGCGGGGCAGGAGAAAATCCCAGCGTCGGCCGGGGTTTTTAGAGCGGTGGCGAAGGGGAAATTATTGTGACATGGCGCCTTTCCCACTAGACTTCGCCCAAATGAAAAATCCGGTCATTCCCTAGGGAAAAGATCGGCGGAGCAAGCCGGCTCGAGGGCCGGTTCACGGGGATTGAGAGAGGAACATCCATGAAGGGCTTGATGCAGGACTGGCCGCTGCGCGTGACGACCATTATCGATCATGCTGCGCGGTTCCATGGCGACCGGGAAGTCGTGACGCGCACCATCGAGGGGCCGATCGCACGGACCACCTATTCCGAAATTCACCTGCGCGCGCGCAAGGCCGCACAGGCGCTGCAAAAGCTCGGCATCGAAAAGGGCGACGTGGTGGCGACCATGGCCTGGAACACGGCCCGCCATCTGGAAGCCTGGTACGGCATCATGGGCCTCGGCGCCGTCTGCCATACACTGAACCCGCGCCTTTTTGCCGAACAGCTCATCTACATCATCAATCACGCCGAGGATAAGGTCATCTTCCTCGACCTCACCTTCGTGCCGATCCTGGAAGGCATCAAGGACGAGCTGCCCAAGGTGAAGGCCTATGTGGTGATGACGGACCGGGCGCATATGCCCGAGACGAGCCTGCCCAATGCGCTTTGCTACGAGGAGATCGTCGAGGCGGAGAACGGCGAGTTCAAATGGGCCGAAGGCGACGAAAACGATGCCTGCGGCCTCTGCTACACCTCCGGTACGACGGGCAACCCGAAGGGCGTTCTCTATTCGCACCGCTCCAACGTGCTGCATGCGCTGGCCGTGAATATGGGCGATGCGCTCGGCATGAAGTCGACGGATGCGATGCTGCCGGTGGTGCCGATGTTCCACGCCAATGCCTGGGGCATCTCCTTCGCCGCGCCGGCGGTGGGCGCAAAGCTGGTCATGCCCGGCGCCAACATGGACGGCGAAAGCATCTATGAACTGCTGAGCACCGAAAATGTGACGGCGACGGCGGCGGTGCCGACAGTCTGGCTGATGCTTCTCCAGCACCTGCAGAAGAACAAGCTCGAACTGCCGCATCTCGAACGCGTGGTGATCGGCGGTTCCGCCGCGCCGCGGTCGATGATCGAGGTGTTCGAGAAGGATTACGACGTACAGGTGTTCCACGCCTGGGGCATGACGGAAATGTCGCCCATGGGCACGCTGGGCAGCCTGAAGGCGGGCATGGAAGACTGGCCGCTCGACAAGCAGATCGATGTGAAGGTCAAGCAGGGCCGCGCCATCTACACGGTGGAAATGAAGATCACCGACGATGACGGCAATGAACTGCCCTGCGACGGCGAAGCGTTCGGCCATCTGATGGTGCGCGGACCGGCCATTGCCGGCGCCTATCTGAAGGGCGAGGGCGGCAACATTCTGGATGAGGATGGCTGGTTCGATACCGGCGACGTCGCCACCATCGACGAGTCCGGTTACATGCAGATCACCGACCGGGCCAAGGACGTGATCAAGTCGGGTGGCGAGTGGATTTCGTCGATCGAACTTGAAAACCTCGCCGTCGGCCATCCCAAGGTTGCCGAAGCCGCGGTCATCGGGATCGCGCATCCCAAATGGGATGAGCGCCCGCTGCTTATCATCGTGAAAAACGAAGGCGAGGACGTCAGCAAGGAAGACATCCTCGACTACATGGAAGGCAAGATCGCCAAATGGTGGATGCCGGACGATGTGGCCTTCGTCGATGAAATTCCGCATACGGCAACCGGCAAGATCCAGAAGCTCGAACTTCGCAAGATGTTCAAGGATTATACGCTGCCCACCGCGCAGGCCGCCGAATAGAAAGGCGCGCCGGGCAGGGCAACGCCGGTCACATCGCAGGATAGCGCGGCGGACGGATCCGCCGCGTCTCCATCAGACGGAAAGGCATCGGGTATGGCGGCGCGTTCGGCAACGGCGGCCTGGGGACTTCGGTTAGGCGTTCTCGGGCTCGTTCTTCTGGCAGCGGGCGTGGCGGTAAGCCGCCTGGCCCCGGCTTCATTCCAGATTGCGCTGGGCGCCGTCGCACTCGGTGCGCTGGTGGGCGTTCTGGCGATACTGGTTTCGGCTGCCGGCCTGCTGGTGGCTCTCGTCTCCGGACGCAAGGGCGCGCGCAAGGCGATTATAGGCCTCGTGCTCGGGCTCGGCCTTGCCGCACCCGTTGCGCAAGCCGTGATCGTGGGGTCCCAGGTGCCGCGCATTCACGACATCACGACCGACCTTGCCAACCCGCCGCAATTCGTGGCGCTGGCGGGCAATCGCGGCGATTATGCCAACCCGCTCGACCGGACATTGCCTGCCGATCTCGGGGCGTTGCAGGAGAAAGCCTATCCCGACATCCAGACGGTAGCGATCAACCTGGCCCCGGCCCGAGTGTTCGAGGCCGCACTGGCCACCGCCCGCGATATGGGCTGGGAGATCGTGGAGACCGATCCCGAAGCCGGGCGCATCGAGGCAACGGCGACGACGCTTGTCATGCAGTTCCGCGACGATGTGTCGATCCGCATTACCCCGACGCCGGGGGGCGGCAGCGCGGTCGATATGCGCTCCGTCTCACGTGTGGGCGAGAGCGATCTTGGTGCCAATGCCAACCGCATTCGCACCTTCATGGTGGCGCTGAAGCAGAAGCTCGGCTTCCAGGAATAAGCGAATGCCGGCCGTCGTCAGGCGAGCGAATAGCTGCTCGACAGCTTCGGCTCGCCCTCGCAGGTGACGCGGCCGGTTTCCACCAGATGTTCCACATGCGCAAAGACCGAGCGCGCGGCGGCCGGGTGAAGGCGCTTGTCCACCGCCGCATACATGACCGGCACCATCTCTGCGATGGTGTGGCGTCCTGCTTCAAGCTGCTCGACGATCTGCTTCTCGCGGTCTTCGCGATGGGCGATGAAGGCACGCACGAAGGGTTTGGGGTCGGTAATGGCGGGACCATGCGTCGGCCAGTAGACCTCGTCGTCGCGCTCCAGCAGCAGCTTCAATGAGTCCATATACTGCTTCATGTTACCGTCGGGCGGGCTGACGACGCTGGTGGACCAGCCCATGACGTGATCGCCTGAGAAGAGAACCTTTTCCTCCTGCAGGGCGAAGCACATATGGTTGGAGGTGTGGCCGGGCGTATGCAAGCATTCGACGGTCCAGCCATCACCCTCGATGATGTCGCCATGCGAGACGGTCACGTCGGGCACGAAATCCATATCGCCGTCTTCTTCCACCTTCACTTCCGCGCCGCCGCCGGATCCGTGCGGTCCGAACGCATAGGTTTCGGCCCCGGTGAGTTTTTTCAGCGGCGCCGCGGCGGGCGAATGATCCGTATGCGTATGGGTGATGAGGATATGGGTGACGGTCTCGCCTTCGAGCGCCTTCATCAGCGCATCGATATGCTCTTCAACCAGTGGCCCGGGATCGACCACCGCGACATTGCCCCGGCCGATGATATAGGTGCCTGTCCCCAGAAAGGTGAAGGCGGAGGGGTTGCGCGCGACGACGCGACGGATCAGCGGCGATAGCTCGTCGCATTCGCCATAGTCGAAGGTGATGTCGCGCACGAATGGTATCTGAACGGCCAAGATGTCCTCCCTTTTCACCGAACATGGCGTCTGCGCGGCCCCGGCGCAAGATGCATCTGCCTGCCGGATGTCAGTGCATGACCTCCGCCATTTCGCTTTCCTGTTCGGCCACCTCGTCGCCATCATGCGGCTTGGTGCGCAGGAAAACGAGCAAGGGGAGAGCGAGCAGCGTCATATACATCATCATCCGGAAGTCGTTCAGATAGGCGATCGTCGCCGCCTGCCGCGTCACCTCCCCATTGACCATGGCGAGGGATTCCGGCGTGGTGAGGCTCCAGAGCGGGTTCGTCGTATCCCGTATCGCCGGATTGAGCGGCGACACATGGGCTGCGAGTTCCGCATGGTTGTATTGCGTCATATAGGCGATGAAGGTTTCGGAAATCGAGATGCCGACACTGGACCCGACATTCCGCAAAAGGCTGAAGAAACTCGTACCTTCCGTTCGCAGGTCGGGGGCCAGGGTGGCAAAGGTGATCGTCGTCAACGGTGCGAAGATGAAGCCGAGGCCGAAGCCCTGAACGATACCCGTTTCGATGATCGTCCACTGATTGACCTCGAGATTGAACTGAGCCATTTCCCACAGCGAGAGGCTTGCCAGGGAAAGCCCGAAGGCGATCATCAGCCGCATATCGACCTTGCTGGCGATACGCCCGGCAATAAGCATGGCGAGCATGGTGCCAGCGCCGCGCGGCGCGAGCACGAGACCGGCCAGCGTCACCGGGTATCCCATCAGCGTTTCGAGGAAGGGCGGCAGCAGCGCCATCGTCGCATAGAGGATCATGCCGACGATGAAAATGATGACGAGACCGATGGCAAGGTTCCGGTCCTTGAAGATGCGCAACTCCACGAACGGGTTTTTGACGGTCGCCGCGTGGTAGACGAAGAGATAGAACCCCACCACGGCAAAGGTCGCCTCCAGAACGATTTCCGTGGAGGAAAACCAGTCCTGATGATTGCCGCGGTCGAGCATGATCTGCATCGCGCCGATGCCGAGACTGAGAAAGGCGAATCCGAACCAGTCGAAGCGCCGTGTACGGTCGAGATTGGTGGTGGGAACGCTTGCCAGAATGCCGATCAGCGCGGCAATGCCGAAGGGGACATTGATGTAGAAGACCCAGCGCCAGTTATAGACGTCGGTCAGGTAGCCCCCCAGAGCGGGGCCGACAATGGGCCCGACCATGACGCCCACGCCCCACATCGCCATGGCGGAGGCGCGCTGTTCGAAAGGATAGATGTCGAGCAGGATCGACTGGGCAAGCGGGACGAAGGCGGCTCCCGAAAGCCCCTGCAGGACGCGAAACAGCACCATTTCCTCGAGCGACGTGGCGGCGCCGCACAGCATGGAGGATAGGGTGAAGCCGATCACCGCGCCTGCCAGCAGGTTCTTGCGGCCGAAGCGCCCGGCAAGCCAGCCGGTCGCGGGCGTGGCGATGGCGGCCGCCACGATATAGGAGGTCAGCACCCAGGCCGTCTGTTCCTGGGTGGAAGAAAAGGAGCCCTGCATATGGGGCAGCGCCACATTGGCAATCGTGGAGTCGAGCGTCTGCATGATCGTGGCGACCATGATCGAGCCCGTCACGACCTTGCGCTGCATCCCGTCCAATGCGAGAGGGGCGTCCTGCTCGCTCATAGATGCTGTCCGTTCGCTTTGCCGGAGGCGGTGTCGATCTCGACCTCGCAGCTCATGCCCGCACGGATCGGCGGGTCGTTCTTCTCATGCTCGATTTCGATGCGTACCGGGATGCGCTGCACGACTTTCACCCAGTTGCCGGTCGCATTCTGCGCGGGCAGGACCGAAAATTCCGATCCGGTGCCCTGTGCGATGGACGCGACATGGCCGTGCCATTTGCGGTTGGGATAGGTGTCGATGGTTACGGTGGCATCCTGTCCGGGACGGACGCCGGTGAGCTGCGTTTCCTTGAAATTCGCTTCGACCCAGACATCGGACGTGGATATCAGCGAGACGACCGGCGCGCCTTGCGCAACCGCATCGCCGACCTGCGGCTTCTTGCCGAGAATGCCGGCAAAAGGCGCGTGCACCGTGGTGCGTTCCAGATTGAGGGCCGCATTGTCGCGCGCCGCTTTGGCCGACTGATAGGCGGAATGTTCTTCGACCGGCGCGTCGGGCGCACCGTCGAGGCTCGCGACAATCTCGCCCATGCTGGCGGCAAGCACCTTGGCCAGATGGCGCGCCGTGTCGAGATTGTGCCTGGCCTCGTCGAGCTTCTGCTGGCTGGCATAATCATGCCGCGCCAGTTTGAGCTGGCGGTCGAACTCGCGCTGGTAGTATTCCGCGCTGCTCTTGGCGAGGTCCATCTGCTCCAGCGTCATGCGATAGCGCGCCTGCTGGCCTTTCACCGTTGCGGCGGCCTGTTTGAGCTGCGAATCCGCCTCCTGAAGCGCGATGCGGTAGTTTTTCGGATCGATCTGGAAAAGCGGGGCGTCCTTTTCGACCTGCTGGTTCTCATGCACATAGACCTGCGTGATCTTGCCCGATACTTCCGGGCTGACCGCCACCATGTCCGCCTTCACATAGGCATTGTCCGTGCTCACATAGCGGCCCGACAGAAAATAGATCGCCGCGCCGACAATAAGGACGAGGGCAGGCAGTCCGAGGAAGAGGGCCATGCGCATGCGGCGGGGGGCAATGGAACGCAACCAGCCTGGCCGGGTCTCGCCCGCGCCACTTGTACTATCCGACATTGTTTTTGCCTTTGGTGGTTCAGGATTCGTGACGCTGTCCAAGGGTCAGCGCGTCTTCATCCGGGGCCTGGGTACTCGGATGGCGCGGCGTTTCCTGGGCGAGATTGGCGCGGATACGGACAAGGGCGCTCATCAGCTGAGCGGCTTCCTCGTCGGTAAAGCTGCGGAAGGCGATCTGATAGACCTCTTCGGAGGTTTCCCACATCTGGTCGATGCTCGGCATCGCCTTTTCGGTGAGATAGAGCTTTTGGGCGCGGCGGTCGGTGGGATCCTGGCGGCGCTCGACCAGCTCCAGTTCCGCGAGCTTGTCCACGAGCCGTGCCACCGTGATCGGCTGCACTTCCAGAAGTTGCGAAAGACCGACCTGGTTGATCCCCTGATGCCGGGAGATGTAGGCAAGCGCGCGCCACTGGGCCTGCGTCATGGAACCCGGATTATGCCGGTCAGTGAAAATACGCCGGATCAGGCTGGTGCATTCACTGAGCAGAAAACCAAGGGTGCGATGCGGATTGGGGCTGTCCATAGGTGAACTTTGCTATCTCTGTTATCGAGTGCAGGAGATATAATATATGTAGCTTATTATTGGCAGTAAAAAAATCGCGAGGCCGGTTTGAAGGGCCTCGCGACATGATCGGTGGACGAGCTGCGTTCAGGCTGCTCAGAAGTTGCTAAGTACCTGAACGACAATGGCAATCGCATAAAGCGACAGGATGGCATAGCCCGCGGCGATCACAGCCTGATCGACTTTGATGCCGGCCTTGTCGCGGGCGATCTGCTTGCCGGAATCGAGCGCCTGCTGAGCCTTGACGGCGATGTCATGGCCCACAGAGCCCATCCGGGAAGCGGCCTGGTTGGCGATTTCTTGAGCGGTAGACATTCTGAACCTCTTGGATCGAACGGTTGGCGTAGCCTGTCCTGCAGGTTTCCGTCGGGTGGCCTCAGGGCGATTCGCCATTGGCCTTGTTCGAGCCAAAGATATGTTGCAATGCACAAACTGACAAGATATCAGCGCAAATATTTTTGCAATGCAACATGAGGCTGAATGTCGCAGAAATCGGCGCTAAATCTGCCGCCCGGCGGCCTCCCAATAAGGTTCGCGCAGCTTGCGCTTGAATATTTTCCCGGAATCCTCGCGCGGGAGCTCGGTTTTGAACTCCACGGTGCGCGGCACCTTGAAGCCCGCCACGCGCTCACGCAGGAAGGCCCGCACATCGTCCTCGCCGATGTCGGCGCCCGTCCGGCGCTGAACGACGGCGCAAAGCGCTTCGCCGAATTCCTCGTTGGGAATGCCGAAGACGGCGCAGTCCTCCACCCCCGGCATTTTGTGAAGCTCGGCCTCGATCTCCGCGGGATAGATGTTCACGCCGCCCGAAATCACCATGTCCTTGGCGCGGTCGCAGAGATAGAGAAAGCCGTCATCGTCCAGATAGCCGATATCGCCCAGCGCGATCAGGCCGCTCTTCTCCGAGCGCCGCCGCTTCTCGTCGTCGCCGTGATAGGTGAAATCGGGGATGGTGTGCATGCGGCAGACGATTTCGCCGGTCGCGCCCTGTGACAGCTCCTTGCCGTCATCGTCCAGCACACGAATGTCGGCGCCATTGAATGCCTTGCCGACCGTACCGGGATGCGCGAGCCATTCTTCGGAGTCGCAAAAGACGACGGCGCCCGTTTCCGTCCCGCCGTAATATTCGTAGATCACCGGCCCCCACCATTCGATCATGGCCTGTTTGACATGGACGGGGCAGGGGGCGGCCGCATGCACCACGAAACGCAGCGAGGAAAGGTCGTATTTCGCTTTCACCTCGTCGGGCAGTTTCAGCAGGCGGACGAACATGGTCGGCACCATGTGGAGATGGGTGACGCGCTCGCGCTCGATCATCTGCAAAAGCTCTTCCGAGTCGAAGCGCGGTTGAAGGATGATGTTGGCGCCATAGCGCAGCGCGAAAAGCCCATAGGCGTTGGGCGCGGAGTGATACATCGGCCCGGTCACCACGGTCACCGACGCTTCGGGCGAGGCGACATTGGCATTGAACCCCATCACCTTGCCGACGATTTCCTGCCAGACGACAGCCTCCTCGGCGGTGGGCGGATTGCGCCGAACGCCCTTGGGATGGCCGGTCGTGCCGGAGGTGTAGATCATCGAGCCGGGCGGCTCGTCCGGCGGCGCGGCGACGGGATCGAAGCCTTCAAGCCAGGCGCCCCATTCGGTCGTCCCCTCGGGAAGCGAACCTTGCGCCGGATCGAGACCGTAGGCGGCGCAGATTTCAGGCGGGGTCTCGACGACGAAGACCGGCACGTCCGCCGGCAGTGCGCTTTCGATACCGCGATAGAGATCGGCATGGATCACGATCGCCTTGGCGCCGGAGTTGGAAAAGATGTAGCGCGCTTCCTCCGGCGTGTAGTGCCAGTTCACCGGCGTGTTGTACGCGCCGCAAAGCCCTGCTGCGACGGAGGCTTCGAAGAAGGGAAAGTCGTTTCTGAGATAGACGGCGACGACATCGCCCTTGCCGATGCCGAGGCTTTTGAAACCGCTTGCTGCGCGCGCGGCCCGTTCCTGAACGGACGCCACCTCCACGGCCCGTGAGCCGGATCTTAACTTCGTGCCCATCGTCTCCTCCCAAAGTTCGACGGTTATGTCTTTGGGAGGAGTGTAGCAGGCGGAAGAATGCCGAAAAGGGGGTGCCGCAGGGTCAGCTGTAGCGGGCTTCGCGCTTTTCTCCCTTATTGCCGGATTTTACCTCGCCAAGCGCCCATTCGATGTCGGCGAGATAAGTGTCGGCCACCTGCGCATGGAAAGGCGAGAGCATCAGGTGAAGGCCTTTCGGCTCCGTCGACACGGAGGTGAACCAGCCACGCTCGAACATCTTGCCCCAGACGGCCATGGGGTCGACCTCGTCATGGCCGAAGGCGACGATGCCGAGTTGCGGCGCGCCGAGGATATGAAAGCCGAGCTTTTTGACGCCCGCCTCGATTTTCTCGCGCGCATCGGTGACGAGCTTGTGCTTGGCGCGATAGCCCTCGACGCCGAGGAAATTCATCACCGCCCAAGCCGCCGAGATGGCGCCGCCCGGCCGGGTGCCGGCAAGCGTCGGCGTGACCATGCGTCCGCCCGGCCAGTTGTCGCAATCGAAAATCATGTAGGACCGCAGCTCGTCGGAGCGATACAGGACAGTCGAGGCCCCCTTGGCGCAATAGCCGTATTTATGCAGATCGGCGGACATGGATTTGACGCCCGGCACTTCAAAGTCGAACGGAGGAATATCACCGCCATTCATCCGCACGAAAGGCGCGATATAGCCACCGACACAGGCATCGACATGCAGCCAGACATCCTTCTCCTCGGCAAGCTTGCCGAGCGCCTCGATCGGATCGATGAGGCCGTAGGGAAAACAGGGGGCCGACCCGACCAGCATGATCGTGTTGCCGTCGATGGCCTCGGCCATCGCCGCCACATCGGCCTTGAGGTCGTCGCCAACGGGCACACGGCGGATTTCCAGTTCCATCATCTTGGCCGCCTTGTCGAAGGCGGGATGCGCCGACCATGGCGCAACGATATTGCAGGTGCCCTTGATGCCCTTGACCTGCCGTCCGAAATCCCGCGCGGCCTTGACCGCCATGTTGATGCTGTCGGTGCCGCCCGACGTGATGTTGCCGGCAGCGCCCTCTGGGCCGTGCAGCAGGCCGAGGCCCATGGAGATGACCTCGTCCTCCATCTGCTTCAGGCTGGGAAAGGCGAGGGGGCCGAGGCCGTTCTCGGACATGTACATGGTGTAGGCCTCTTTCTGGACCTGCGACACGTCTTCACCGGCGTTGAACACATAGACAGCGGTCTTGCCCTCGCGCCATTTCACGTCGTTCTTGCCGCGTTCCAGCATTTCCTGGCTCAGCACGTCCCAGGCGGTTCCATGTTCGGGCATTCCCATGTCCCAGTTCCCCTTTGTCTTGGCTCTTGTTGCCGCCGATTATGAGGGGTGCCTGAAGGTGCGGCAAGAAAAGCGTGAATAGGATTCACATTCCTGCATGGCCATGGGACGGCTTTTTCTCCGAAAGGCCACTTGTCCGCCTGCCTTTCGCCCCGATTGGCGGTCATCAAGGGCGGTATCCGCGCCGCAGAATGGGTATGCGCGACGGAAATCACATTTCAGGCCGTATCGGAAACGGTCGATCGAAAAGCTTCGGGGTATGGCGATGAAAGCGCTGCTCGGCAAGTCCACCATTTCCATCATGGCCGGTCTGTTTCTGTTGCTGGCCGCCGCAAGTGCCGCAAAGGCCGATACGCATGCACAGATCCGCCAGACCTGCCGGGCGGATATCGAGCAATATTGCCGGTCCGCCATCGGCGGCGGGAAAGAGAAGATGCGCAGCTGCATTCGCGAAAATGCTCCGCGTTTCTCCCGGCCTTGCCGCGATGCGCTGCGGGCCGCCTGGTCGGCGCGTGCCGCACAACAGGCAAGGGACACGGCGCAGGATGCCGAGTAATCCGCCCCATCGCGGCTTCATATCTCGCGCGCTATAGTTCCCCTCACAAGAATGACATGAGGGAGGAACGACGATGGCTACCTATGAGGACGTCCTCTATGAGGTGAGGGACGGTGTGGCGGTGGTCACGCTCAACCGGCCGGACAAGCTGAATGCCTGGACCGGCGCCATGGAGAAGAGCGTGAAGGCTGCCATGGCCGAAGCCAGCGCGGATAAGAAAGTCCGCGTGATCGTGCTGACCGGGGCCGGGCGCGGTTTTTGCGCCGGTGCCGATATGGATCTTCTCCAGAAGATCGAAGCGGCGGGCGGCGAAAAGCGCGAGCAATCCGACGGTAAAGACGCAGAGGCCGCGTTCAAGGCCGCCGTGGGCCCCGATCTCGAGGGCGCCTATGGCGGTCGCTTCGGCTTTCTGATGGAGGTGCCCAAGCCCGTTATCGCCGCGATCAACGGGCCTGCCGCCGGGCTCGGTCTCGTCGTCGCGCTTTATGCCGATATGCGCTTTGCCGCGGCGGATGCGAAATTCACCACAGCCTTTGCGAGCCGTGGGCTCGTCGCCGAACATGGCGTTTCATGGCTGTTGCCGCATCTGGTGGGGCCTGCGCATGCGATGGACCTTCTGATGTCGGCGCGCAAATTCGACGGGCGCGAGGCCGAACGCATCGGTCTCGTCAATCGCAGCTTCGACGCCCAGCATTTCATGGACAATGTGATGGACTATGCCCGCACACTCGCGACGAGCGTGTCGCCGCGGTCCATGACGGTGATGAAGCGGCAGGTCTGGAAAGCGATGTTCCAGGATTTCAATACCGCGCTCGCCATCGGCGACGATGAAATGCAGAAGAGCTTCGCCAGCGAGGACTTCAAGGAAGGCGTCGCGCATTTCGTGGAAAAGCGCGCGGCGAATTTCACAGGCCGCTGAATCCCGGACAGAAAGAAAAATGCCCGCCCCAACAAGGGGCGGGCATAGTCGTGTTTGGGGCGACGTGCCGTCAGAAGGAAACGGTCACGCCTGCCAGCGCTTCGATGCCCGGGGCCTGGAAGCCGTGCGCGGGCTCGTATTTCTGGTCCAGCAGATTGTTCACCCGCGCGGTCAGCGTCACATGATCGCTCAGCTTCTGCGATCCGGAGATGTTGACGATCGTGTAGGGCGCCGGATTGACGTAGAAACCGAAGCCGTCTCGCGGAATGTCGCGATAGGGATCGATCCACTGAATATCCGTCGCAAGCGATGTGCCCTCCATCGGTTGCCAATTGGCGGTCAGGCCGATCTTGTGACGCGGCCGCCGCGCAAAGGCCGACTGATAGCTGTCGGTCTTCAAAAGCGTGTAGGTGTAGTCGATCCGGGCCGACACGTTTTGCATCACGTCGAAACTGACGAATGCCTCGATCCCCTTGGCGGTAAAGCCGGGATCGTTTTGCGTCGTGGTGCCTGCCGAATTGGTCACGATCGGATCGTCGATCTGGGTCTGGAACCATGTGACGCCGGTCACAAGGGCATGATCGAAGAAGCCTTGCTCGATGCCCGTTTCCCAGCCGCGGCTCTTCTCGGGCTTCAGATTGGGGTTGCCCCGGAATACGCCGAAGCTGTTCGTTGAGAAACCATGGAGCTGATAGAGCGATGGCGTTTTGAAGCCTGTGCCATAGCTCGCCGTGAAGCGTGTATCGCTATCGGGCAGATAGTAGGCAGGCGCGATAGTGAAGGAGAAATGGTTGTCGTAGTCCACCGGCATGTCGTAGCGCAGATTGAGGTTCAGGAAGAGCTGATCGGCAAAGTTCAGATGCTCGCCCGCATAGACCGCAAACTGATCTCTGTCCGCTTTGCTTTGTTCATTGATCCGGTAGGTGGGACCGAAATCGCGGAAACCATGGGCTTCGTACTTTTCGTGCCGGTAGGTGGTGCCAAAGGAAAGCGTGTTCCAGTCAAGTAGATCATAGCTGTTGTCGAATGCGGCGTTGAGCGTTTCCGACGTAAAGGTCACGTCGTTGGAATAGATGGAGCCGCCTGCATCGGGCTGATCCTTGTTCTGGCCCTGCTGATGTAGATAACCGCCGGTCAGCGTCGGACGCCATTTGCCGCCGAAGAATTTTCCCGAGAGCTTGCCCGATATGAGCAGTTTTTGCTGGTCATAGGTGCTGTTCGGGTTGTCGTAGAAGGGTGTGAAGGAGGCGTTCGATCCGTCTTCATCCGTATCGACCGAGCTGTCGACGAACTGCGCGAAGATGGAGCCTTTCACATTTTCGCCGAAACGCTGGCCGATATTGCCTGAGATGGAGGTGGTCTCGTTGCCGTCCTTCTCCTCAGGCTGTGTGCCGCGTATGCGGGCAGGCGTGATGTCGGAGCCGTCGGTCCGTTCATGCGAGGCGGCAAAATAGTAGTTGGTCGAGCCGAAACCGCCGCTCACCGAGCCATTTGCATTCAGTGTGCCCAGCGTGCCGCCTTCGATGCTGGCGTGTGTGGACAATGCGCCTGTGCCGGATTTTGTGATGATGTTCATGACGCCGCCGATTGCCTGGCTGCCATAGACGCCGCTTTGCGGACCGCGCACCACTTCGATGCGCTCCACATCGCCAAGCGAGATATTGGAGATCGAAGCCGCGCCGCTGGGAGAAGACGGATCTTCTAGCGGTAGCCCGTTCATCATCACAAGCGTTTGGTTGGAATTTGATCCCCGCATGAAAATGGACGTCTGGGCGCCATGCGGACCGCTCTGCACCACATTGAGGCCCGGCACGGTTTTCAGCGCATCGGTGAGGCGGAGATATTGATGCTCCTCGATGTCTTTCGCGGTGATGATCGTGTAGCTCGAGGTGACTTCCTTGGTGGGAAGCGGTTCGAGATTGCCGGTAATCAGGATGCCGTCGGAAATCCTGTCCGTTTCGGCATGAGCGCTGGTGGCGAAAGCAGTCGCGGCACTGGCGGCGACGGCAAGAAAGGCGATAGATCGCCGGTCGAATTTCAACATGGGTGGACCCCCCGTAACATGATCGCGGCAGACCCCGGCCGCAGGAACCGGTGGAGAGCGCGTATTTACGGGAAGCGAGAGAGAGCCGCTTGTCGGAAAACGCGGCAGGCGGCAGGCTGTCGGGAAAGGGGCCCGGCGACGCGCATCGACCTGACGCGTCACCATAAGCGGAAATCACCGCCCCGTTGGCACACCCCGGCCACCGGCAGATGACGCGCTTTCTGGCAGGTCTCCTGGCTTACGGGTCGTCGGCGGCGTTTCGCCTTCCCGGCCGATCCTGAAAAAGGACCAATGGCCAGTGGCATGTCATGAAACGCAGCCTCACCGATCACAGTTGCGGGGGCAGCCTGGGAATTGACGTGCATAGGCACGCCGCACCCTGTTCCCTCTTGCCTCTTCCTTCCGCCTTTCGGCTTGCGTGAAGAACCATGAAAGCGAGCGGCACTATAGGGGCGTGGTTTTAGGTGTCAAATGAGGGAGAGGCCGTGGCAATCCACACAAGCCCTCGCCACATGCCGCCATTATGGGGTTCCTCATAATCGAGTGAGGGGACGCGGATGAGGCCGAGCCGTTCCATCACCGCCTGCGACCGGAGATTGTCGGGCGCGGTATAGGCCAATACCTTTGTCAGGCCGCAACGCGCAAAGCCGTCCGCAAGCGCGGCCGACGCGGCTTCCGTTGCATATCCGTGCCCCCATGCTTCGCGTTGCAAGCGCCAGCCGATCTCGGTGTGCGGACCGAGAGGATGTCCCGGGCGCGAGGGCATGATGCCCGCATAACCGAGAAAATTGCCCGCAAAGGTTTCAATCGCCCAGCGGGTGAAGCCATGTGTCTCGTAGGCCATGACATAGCGATCGAACTTTTCATCGCTCGAACGCCTGTCGATAGGGCCACCAAGATCATGCATGACCTCTGGATGAGCGTTAAGGGCGGCGAACGCGTCCCGATCCGGTTCGCGCCACTGCCGCAGTCTTGTCCGGGCTGTCTCGATCGGCATGACGGTACACGCTCATTTTGGGCCTACGGCTATGCCTTAGCGCTGGGCCTGGCCGAAACCGCCGCGTGCCAGCGCTTGAGGTCTTCATGCTCGGGCTTGGGTTCGTGCTTCACCCATTTGGCGAAATCCACGCAGACGAGCGCTGTGATGTCGGCAAGGGAGAAACTGTCGACGGCGATATAGTCCCGGCCTTTCAGGCGCTCGTTCAGGACGTCGAAGAAACGGGTGAGTCGTACAGACCCGCGCTCCGCGAGTTCAGGAATCTGCGCAAGATTAACGGGGCCGGGCAAGGCGCGGTCCGCCATGCCCTTGGAGGTGTTGCGCAGAACCTCGGCGATGGGCATCAAGCCTTCGAATTCGATCCGCGCATTCCAGCCCATCACCAGACCTTTTTCCTCCGGGGTGGTGCCCAGAAGCGCCGGCTCCGGCTTCACCGCTTCCGCCCAGGCCGCGATACCGAGATTTTCCGTGAGGATGGTGCCGCTTTCGAGCTTCAGCGCCGGGACGGTGCAGGCGGGATTGATCTTCTTGTACGCGTCGGAAAGCTGCTCGCCCTTGGTAAGGTCCACCTGCACGTTTTCATGCTCGATGCCCTTTTCGGCGAGCAGGATACGCGCGCGGCGCGGGCTCGGCGCGGCTGTGAAGTCGTAAAGGACGGGTTTCATGCTTTTCTCCCTGAAGGCCGCTTGTCTGCGCGGATTGCCATGGGCGACATGATCCACATCCCGGCTGGCGATGCAAAGACACATCTGCGCGAGGGAGCAGGCAATTTGCGGGCAAGGGAAGGGGAAAACAGAGAATGGTCGGAGTGAGAGGATTCGAACCTCCGACCCCCTCGTCCCGAACGAGGTGCGCTACCAGGCTGCGCTACACTCCGACGTTCTCTGGAGGCGGGTTTATATCGCCTGTACGCGTACGCCGCAAGGCCGGATTCCGTGCTTTTCCGGGGCTCGTCGCAAGCGCCGCCGCTTGCGCGAGCAAAGCCATGGGGCTATGTTCCGGCCCTCTTTTTGGGGCGTAGCCAAGCGGTAAGGCAACGGGTTTTGATCCCGTCATGCGCAGGTTCGAATCCTGCCGCCCCAGCCACTCCGGTTCCGTGCCGGGTCAGTTCCGGATCCGCATCGGGCCGCTCCGGCTAAATCATCCCAATCCGTCATGAAAATCAGCCGTCGCCGGGCTCCCTCGGCCGCGGTTTTCTGTATATGACGCAATGCTTTGAGAGCTGCCCGTTTCTGCGTTGCAGTCAAGTGTGCTCATCCGCTCAAGATGCTATTGCAAATGACTCGCAGTAACGATACAAGGTCCGCAGTTACGAAGTCGGGGCTTTAGCCCGTTTTCTGGATCCCGGGATCCAAGCGGATTGTGCAGGGGCGGATGAGTAAGACAGAAGGAGCAGGGCCGGTGGATCGGCAAGAGCGGACGGCAACGCCCGTCATCCGTTCGGAAACCCTGCTTTCGACGCGCAAGGAAGCTGTGATCGAGCATCGTGGCGAGCACTACCTCTTGCGTGAAACCTCGAAGGGCAAATTGATCCTGACCAAGTAGAAGACCGGGCGCCGCCTGTACTCCGGACGGCGCTTCATCAATCGACAGTATCTCGTCCGAGCCAGCCACTGCCGGTCGCGCCTGCCGCGACAGATGTGCTCAGCCAGCCAGGACCTTTCCACCAGTGAAGGGGGCATCCATGTCTGGCAGCAGTCCGGCAGAATTTTTGAAGAAGCTTGCAACAAGTACCGCGCTTTGCAGCGTCGCGGCGATGGGGCTCGCCGCGCCGGCGATGGCGGAAGACGCCATCACCGCGCCGATCACCGTGACGGCGACGGGCAGCGGCATCACCGCCTATGAATATCCGGGCATGGTGACGGTCATCGACAAGGACGAGATCGACCTCAAACAGGCCTCCACGCCGGACGACATTCTGCGCGACGTGCCGGGCGTGATGTTCACCGGCGGCCCGCGCCGCACTGGCGAAGTGCCGTCCCTTCGCGGTTTTTCGGGCCCCGATGTGGTGATCCTGATCGACGGCGTGCGCCAGAATTTCAGCTCCGGTCATGATGGCCGCTTCTTCATCGACCCCTCCGTGGTGAACAGCGCCGAAGTGCTGCGCGGTCCTTCGTCGTCGCTCTATGGCAGCGGCGGCATGGGCGGTGTGATCGAGTTCCGTACCATCGACCCGCTCAAGGCGCTCGCCGCAGGCGAAACGCAGACCTCGTTCGGTCTGGGCGGCCAGACGGCCAACCGGGAATATCACGCCACGGCAACCGCCATGTCGCGACCCCTGGACGGTCTGGGCATCGTGGGCAGCCTGACGAAGCGTGAATCCGGTTCGATCGAACTCGGCAGCGGCTCGGAACTCGAATCGGATGACGACATCCTGTCCGGCTTCCTCAAGGGCTCCTACGACGCCGGCGGCGGACACAAGTTCACGGCAAGCTTCCTGCGCTTCGACAATGATGCCATCGAGCCGAATAACGGGCAGGCCAACGGCAACGATTATGCCGACAAAAACCTTGTCTCGGACACCTACCGCCTGGGGTACGACTTCAATCCGGCCAGTGCCTGGGTGGACCTGAAATCGATTGCCTACTATCAGAGCTTCAAGGCCGACGAACTGCGCCTCGACAATAATGGCGTGGGGCCTGCGGGCGAGCTGCTGAAGCGTGACGTGGATACCTATGGTTTCCGGGTCGACAACCGTAGCCGCTTTTCTCTCACCGAGGATATCTTCACGACACTGACAATCGGTGCCGAGGGATACCACGACGAGCAGGAAGGAGCTGCGGGAGGCGGCGTACGCGGCGGCGTGCCCGATGCGGAGGACAGCTTCATCGGCGGTTTTGCGCAGGCGGAAATCAACTGGGCCAGGCCTTTTGGCTTCCTGCCGGGCGACCTCTATGTCGTTCCAGGTCTCCGTTACGACAGGTTTGAAAGTGAATCCTCTCAGGCCGGTGTAGACAATCAGGACAGCGCCTGGTCGCCACGCATCGGCGGGAGCTATATGCCCGTCGAATGGCTGAACCTGTTCGGCAGCTATTCGGAAGCTTTCCGGGCGCCGACGATGGATGAACTCTACAGCACCGGCGTGCACTTCACGTTTGCACCGGGCGACCTCGGGCCGGGAACGGCCGGTCATACCAACCGCTTTACGCCGAACCCCAATCTGAAAGCCCAGAAGACCGATACGTTTGAATTCGGCGCAGGTGTGACCTTCGACGATGTGTTGGAGGAAAATGATCGATTGGAGATCAAGGCGTCTCGCTACTACACGGACGGCGAAAACTTCATCGATCTGCAGGTGAACCAGCCGGCACCTTACGCGGCTTGCAGCCCCTTCGTACCGGGTGCGTGCGACGGCACCACAACCAGCGTCAATATTGCCGATGCCGAGCTTGATGGCGTCGAAGCCGAGGCACACTACGAGAATGACCGTATTCGGGTGAAAGTCGGCTTCTCCAACGTCGATGGCAAGAACAAGGCGACGGGTGAAAAGCTGGGTGTGCTGACGCCCGCCATGGGCACGCTCGACGCGGCGATCAAGCTGCCCGAAACCCATTCGATCATCGGGTGGCACGTGATCGCGGCCGATGAATTCGACAAGGTCAACAGCGTCGCGGACGAACGGGACGGATATGTCGTGCACGGCGTTTATTTCGCCTGGACAGCCAGCGAAGGCCCCCTGAGCGGCCTTCGCCTCGACCTTGGCATCGACAATATTTTCGACAAGGCATATGCGCGTGCTTACGCGTCCTCATACGAAACGGGCCGCAATTTCAAGGGCGGTATCCGATACACCGTGAACTGGTAAGGAGAAAAGCGATGTCTATGAGCGTTGCAGGTGAAGAAGGCGCGACGAGCCCGGCGGAGATTGCCCGGCGGCTCGCGGCGCTGAAGGACACATCGCCGAACATGCGGGCGCGCGATGCGGCCCGGGAACTGGGTGTGTCGGAGGCGGAGCTTTTGGCCGCCCGACTGGGAGATGGCGTGACCCGCCTCGACCTTCGTCCGAAACAGCTGGTGGAAGATCTTGCCGGCGTCGGCGATGTGATGTGCCTCACCCGCAACGAACATTGCGTACATGAGCGCAAGGGCACCTTCGAAGGCATTCACCTGTCGGATAAGGGCGGCGTGGTGCTCGGCCCCGATATCGACCTGCGGATATTCTTCGCGCATTGGCATGTCGCTTTTGCCGTGAGCGAAGAGGTCCGCTCGGGGCTCCGTCACTCGATCCAGATTTTCGACACGGATGGAACCGCCACGCACAAGATCTATGCGGTGGAGGCAACCGACATGGACGCCTTCAACGCACTGATCGAGAAATACCGCGCGGAAGAGCAGTCGCCCGATCTGGCGTTGCGTCCGGCCGAACCGAAAGCGGCGGAT
This sequence comes from Parvibaculum sp., assembly GCF_002684405.1. Classification (GTDB taxonomy): domain Bacteria; phylum Pseudomonadota; class Alphaproteobacteria; order Parvibaculales; family Parvibaculaceae; genus Parvibaculum. The sequence continues at coordinate 20,656 of NZ_NYVD01000075.1, forward strand.
CTTCCCGATGAGGAAATCGACCGTGACGGATTGCTGGAACGCTGGGGCGCGCTGAAGGACACGCATGACTTCTTCCCCATGCTGAAGGCGGTGAAGAGCGGTCGACTTCAGGCGCTGAGGCTGGCGGAAGGCACATGGACAGAACGCACCCCGCTCGATGCCTTCAAGACGGGACTGGAAAAGGCAGCGGCGGCGAAGCTGCCGATCATGGTCTTCGTGCCCAATCCCGGCGTGATCCAGATCCATACCGGCCCGGTGGAAAGCCTGAAGGAGATGGGTCCCTGGTTCAACGTCCTCGACCCGCGTTTCAATCTGCATCTGCGGATGGATGCGATTGCGGAAAGCTGGGTCGTAACCAAGCCCACCGAGGACGGCCCGGTAACGGCGCTCGAAATCTTCGATGCCGACGGCAATCAGATCGCCTGGATGTTCGGCGAACGCAAACCCGGCCAGCCGGAACTCGAAGAGTGGCGCAAACTCGCCCTTTCGCTCTGCGGTAACGCTGCGAGGGCCTCATGAGGGCGGTGGGCAATCGGGGCGAACTGCACTTTGAAATGAAGCGGATCGTCCCGGCGCTTCTTCTCGCGATGCTGGCAAGTCTCTGGGCTGCGCAATCTGCCCGGGGAGAAGAGCCTCAACGGATCGTATCGCTCGGCGGTGCGGTGACCGAGACCGTTGCGGCGCTGGGCGCAGCGGACCGGCTGATTGCCGTGGACCTGACGAGCAAACCGCTGCCCGCGGGCGCGGATCTGCCCAGCGTCGGCTATTACAGGCAGCTTTCCGCCGAGCCGGTGATCGCGCTCGGGCCGGATCTCATTCTGGCGGCGGAAGGCGCGGGGCCCGATACGGCGCTTGAACAGATCGGCGCGACCGGCGTGAGGGTGGTGCATGTGCCTGAATCGCATTCGGCCGCGGGCGTGGTCGAAAAAGTGCGCGTGATTTCGGAGGCGCTGGGCCGCAAGGAACAGGGTGCAGAACTGATCGCGAAAATTCAGGCGGGCTTCGACGAACTCGATGCTGCGCTGGCTGGCATCGAGCGCCCGCGCGTGATGCTTCTCCTTTCCGCAGGCCGGGGCGCTCCCCTGGCGGCCGGGCGCGATACGGCGGGCGACGCCATCGTCAAGATGGCGGGCGGCGAGAATGTTATGACGCAGTATGGCGGATACAAGCCGGTGTCGCCGGAAGCCATTGTCGGCGCCGCGCCCGATTTCATCGTCCTGCCGAGCCATGTGGCGGAGGCAATGGGCGGCGCGAAGGCGCTGGCCAAACTGACGGGCTTTGCCGATACGCCGGCCGTGCGGAACGGGCATGTGCTGACGATGGATTCCCTTTTGCTGCTGGGGTTCGGCCCGCGTACGCCCGAAGCGGCGGCTATGCTTGCCGCGCTGCTTCACCCGGACCGGGACATTCCGCAGCCGGCATCTTCGATGGAGCACTGAGCCATGGCCCTCGCCGCGACCGCGCATATCGGTGACTGGCTGGAAGGACGCAAGCGTCGTCAGCGCCTCGCGCTCGTCGTCAGCGCCTTGTTGCTGGTCGTGGCTTTTCTCGCGGCGGCCGGGCAGGGCGCCATGGCGCTTGGGCCGCTCAAGATCGTCTCGATCCTGCTGCATGCCGTGGGGCTGCCGGGGATTGTCGATGTAACGCCGGTAGAGGCCAATGTGTTCCTCTCCATCCGCCTGCCGCGCGCCTGCCTTGCCGTATTGAGCGGGTCGGCATTGGCGGTGTCGGGGGCGGCGCTTCAGGGGCTCTTCCGCAATCCGCTGGCCGATCCCGGTCTCATCGGCGTTTCCAGCGGGGCGGCGATCGGCGTGATCGGCGTCATTCTGTTCGCGTCGGCGCTGGGTGCGGTATTGCCGCATTTTCTTATGGCCTGGCTCGTGCCGCTGGCCGCCTTCTCAGGCGCGGCGGTAACGGTCCTGCTCGTTTACCGGATCGGGGCCATCGGTGGACGGATCAACGTGGTGACGATGTTGCTCGCAGGCATCGCCATCAATGCGATGGCGGGTGCGGCCATCGGGCTTTCCGTCTTTGTCGCCAGCGACGAGCAGCTGCGCGACCTCAATTTCTGGATGCTGGGAAGTCTTGCCTCCGCGACATGGGAAGCGGTTTTGTTCGCCGCGCCATGTGTCCTCCTGCCGGCGTTTGCTTTCATCGCGCTTGCAAGGGGGCTCAATGCCTTGCTGCTGGGCGAAGCGGAGGCGAGACACCTGGGCTTCGATGTGGAGCGCGCCAAACGGTTGGTCCTGGTCTGCGCCGCGCTTGCCACGGGCGGCACGGTTGCCTTTACCGGTATCATCGCGTTTGTGGGGCTGGTGGTGCCGCATATGATCCGGCTCGCTCTGGGCCCCGACCATCGTCAGCTTTTGCCGCTGGCGGCCATGGGCGGCGCATCGCTTCTGCTTGTCGCCGATCTGGCCGCGCGGCTCATCGTGCTGCCGGCGGAGCTGCCCATCGGTGTCATCACCAGCGCCGTCGGCGGACCTTTCTTCATCTGGCTCCTTGTACGCCAGCAGGGCCGGGGAGGTTTGTGATGCTGGAAGCGCGCGGCCTGACGGTGATACGGGGCGGCAAGACCATTCTGGACGATGTGTCGCTCCAAATGCGCCCGGGCGAATTTCTGGCTGTGATCGGGCCCAATGGCGCAGGCAAGACGACGCTGATTTCGGCACTTGCAGGTACGCTGTCGCCCGATGCGGGGGAGGTTTATCTCGACAATGTGCCGCTTGCCGCGCATGACGCGGCTGCGCTGGCACGCCGCCGTGCCGTGCTGCCGCAGCAATCGGAGCTGAGCTTCGGGTTCGATGTCATGGATGTCGTGCTGATGGGACGAAGCCCCCATATCGGCAGGACCGAAGAAGAGGAAGATGTCAGTATCGCGCAGGCCGCGCTCGATGCGGCAGGCGTCGCACATCTGTGCGAACGGCAATATACGACACTGTCGGGCGGCGAACGCCAGCGCGTGCAACTGGCGCGCGTGCTGGCACAGATATGGCCCTCACGCGCCAACGAGCGGACCCGCTACCTGCTGCTCGATGAGCCGACAAACAATCTCGACCTCACCCATCAATACCATATCCTTGCCCGCGCCAGAGCGTTGAACGGGGACGGCGCGTCGGTCTTTGCCATTCTGCACGAGCCGAATCTCGCCGCCTTCCATGCCGATCGCGTCGCCATTCTCGACAGGGGACGTATCGTCGCGGAGGGAACGCCGCGCGAGGTGCTGACCGAAGAACGGCTCAGTGCGCTTTACGGAATCGATCTGCGCGTACTCGAGCATCCCGCGCGGGGCTGTCCGCAAATCTTCGTGGCCTGAACGGTCAGGGATTGTAGGCGCGTAATTCGATGACGGCGGCGCGATAGGCCTCGCCTTCCTGCACCACGGTCTTGCCCGTCATCCGTTCTCCTTTGGCGCCATATTTTTGGAACACGATGGCCGGTTGCTCGCGTTCGGGCAGCATGGTCTGAAAATGGATGTCGGTTTCGATCTCACCGGTCGGCCAGCCATGAATGTTCACCTGCGCGGAAAACCGGCCGTTCTTCACGAGCATATAGCTTCTCTTGCGGATACGCGGTTTCTCGACCGAATAGGTCGCGAAGATCAGCCATGCCCCGTCTGGGGCCGATGTCTCGCCGGTAATGGTGAGGTCGTCGCCGTCAATGGCGCTGTAGCCGTTCAACGTGACGGGAACGCCGGGCGTTTCCGCGTCCGCGACAGAGGCGAATATCGCAAGTCCTGCGATCAGTAGCGCCGCGGCATAGCCTGTCATTCTTTTCATGCGCCGATCCTTCCTCTTGTCATCGAGGTTAGCAGCATGGCGCGTCGGAAGGAATGCAAAGGGAAGGGGGCGTGGAGGGGGTAGAACGGGCGGATCCCGCAAAAGGGGGAGAGGGGGGATCCGCCCGCTCATGCTCCGCGAGGGAGCGGAGCAATTCAGACGTCGGGTTCGGCACCCGGAACCGTTTCCATGCCGGGTTTCCAGCCGCCGAATTTCTCGCGCCATTGCTGGAAGGTGTGGAAGAGAAGCGGGATAAGAAGCATCCCGAAGCTCGACGCGAACAGCATGCCGAAGAGAACCGGCACACCGACCGCGACCATGGCGCCCGCGCCGGGACCGGACGCCGTAGCGAGCGGCACAAGCCCCATGATGAAGGCAAAGCTCGTCATCATCACCGGGCGGAACCGCATCTCTGCGCCATGCGTCGCCGCATGGTCGAGATCGGCGCCGGACGAGCGTTGCTCCAGCGCGAAGGTGTTGACGAGGATGGCGTTCTTTGCCGCCAGCGCCACCAGCACCACGATGCCGATCTGGGCATAGAGGTCGAAACTGAGCCCTGCGATCCAGATGCCGAACAGGGCACCGAGCACCGCGACGACCACCGACGACAGCACAGCGGCGGGGATCACCCAGCTTTCATAGAGAGCGACGAGGAAGAGATAGGCAAAGACGAAGGCAAGGCCGAGCACCAGGCCCGTCTGGCCGGCCGCTTCCTGCTGCTGTTTGGCAAGGCCCGTCCACTCATAGGCATAGCCGGAAGGCAGCGTTTCGGGGCTGATCTTCTCCATCGCAGTCATGGCCTCGCCGAGACCGTATCCCGGCGCTGCTGTGCCGTTCAGGGAGACGGCGCGATAATTGTTGTATCGCGTGATCTGGCGCGGGCCGATATCGAGATGCGTCGTGGCGAAGCTCGAGATCGGCACCATCTTGCCTTTGTCGTTACGTACCTGAATGGCGTTGATGTCGTCGATACGCGATCGATATTCCTTCGCCGCCTGCAGATAGACCGTCCAGGTGCGGCCGAACAGGTTGAAGTCGTTGACGTAGTAGCCGCCCAGCTGCGATTGCAATTCGGTAAAGACATCGCTGATGGTGATGCCGAGCGTTTGCGCCTTGTCTCGATCGATGTCGAGGCGCACCTGCGGCGTCGACGCGTCGAATGTGGAAAAGAGTGAGCCGATTTTGGGCTGCTGATTTCCTGCGACCATGAGGGCGCGCGTGACGGCAGCCATGTCCGTCGGCGACTGGCCTTGCAGCGCTTCCAGAATGTATTCGAAGCCGCCGGCCCGGCCCATGCCGTTGATCGCGGGCGGGTTCAGCGGAATGAAGTTCGCGCCGGGAATGGCCATGAGCTGAGGCGTCAGGCGACCAAGAACCGCTGGCGCATACAGGTCGGGCGAGCGGCGTTGCGCATAGTCCTTCAGCTTGACGAACATCACGCCGGCATTGGGAGCGGAGCCGCCGCCCAGAATGTCGACACCCGCTACGCGGACTACATTGTCGACTGCCGGGTCCTTGCGGATGATGTCCACGGCCTTGTCGCCGATGGCAATGGTACGGTTGAGCGATGCGCCTGCCGGAAGCTGATAAATGGCAACGACGTAGCCCTTGTCCTCATCGGGCACGAAACCGGCCGGCGTATAGCGAATGGCTAGGAAGGCGAGGATCGCGATCACCACCACCGCGCCGAGAGAGACGGTTGCGACATGCACGAAACGGCCGATGAAAGCGGCATATTTCCCAGCGGCCTTGTGAATGAAGGCAGAGACCGGACGCATGAAGCTCGCCGGTTCGCCGGGCCGCAGGAACATGGCGCATAGCGCGGGCGTGAGCGTCAGCGCGTTGATGCCCGAGATCACCATGGCGGCGGAAATTGCCACGGCGAACTGTCGGAAGAGCACGCCAGACGAGCCGGGGAGGACGGCCACGGGGATGAACACCGCCAGCAGCACGAGCGTGATGGCGATGATGGAGCCGGCGATTTCGCTCATCGCCTTATGCGCGGCTTGTGCGGGCGTGAGGTCCGGCTCTTCCTCCATCACGCGCTCGACATTCTCCACCACGATGATTGCATCGTCGACGACGATACCGATGGCGAGCACCAGGGCGAGCAGCGAGATCGTATTGGCCGAGTAGCCGAAAGCGAGAAGAACCGTAAAGGCGCCTATAATCGCGACCGGCACCGCGAGCAGCGGGATGATGGTCGGGCGGAACCGGCCCAGAAATACGAAGACGACAATGGCGACAAGCGCGAAGGCTTCCAGAAGCGTATCGGCAACCTTGGAGATCATCTCGTTCACGAAGTCGGCGCCGTCGATCATCTTCGTGTAGTGGAGGCCCTCGGGGAAACGCTTCGCAAGTTCCTCAACTCGTGCCTGCACGGCTTCGGCCGTCGTCACCGCATTGGCGCCGGACGCCAGATTGATGGCCAGCGCCGCCGACGGCCTGCCGTCAAGCGTCGCGTTTTCGCCGAAGGATTTGGAACTGAGCTCGACGCGCGCCACATCCTTGAGCCGGACGAACGAGCCGTCGGGCTCGGCCCGGACGACGATATTGCCGAATTCCTCAGCTGTCTTGAGGCGCCCCTTGGTGCGGACCGTCAACTGAAGCGACTGATCGTCGGAAAGCGGCGCGGCGCCCAGTGTACCCGCAGGCGCCTGCACGTTCTGGTTCCGGATCGCCTGGATGAGGTCCTGATTGGTGAGCCCCAGATTGGCGAGCAATTGCGGATTGTCGATCCATATGCGCATCGAATAATCGGCGGCGCCGAATATCTGCGCATTACCCACACCATCGACGCGCTTCAATTCGTTCAGCACGTTCAGCGTCAGATAGTTGGACAGGAACAATCGGTCGAACTTGTCGCCGGTCGTATAGAAACCGTAGAGCTGAAGGATGTCGTCGGACTGCTTTCTGACAGTGACGCCCGTCCGCTTCACATCTTCCGGAAGGTTCGCTTCCGCCTGCGCCGCCCGTGTCTGCGTGTTCATGGTCGCAAGATCGGGATCGGTCCCGACGGCGAAGGAAATGGTAAGCGAGTAGGAACCGTCCGCGTTGGATGCCGACTTCATGTAGATCATGTTGTCGACGCCGTTGACCGCATCTTCCATCGGCTGGGCGATGCTCTCTTCCACCACTTGCGCATCGGCGCCGGGATAGTTCGCGCTGACCGAGACGGTGGGCGGAGCGATGTCGGGATATTGCGAAACGGGCAATACCTGCAGCGACAGGATACCTGACAGCGTCACCACGATGGAAATCACCATGGCAAGCCGGGGGCGCTTGATGAAGAGGTCGTAGATCACTGCTGTCCCTCCGCCCCTTTGGCTTCATGGGCGGAGACGGTCATACCGGGCTGTACATTTTGCTGGCCGACCGTGATGACGCGGTCGCCTTCCGCGAGGCCCTTGGTGACGACGATGTCCTTGCCGATTTGTTCGCCTGTCTCGATCCGGCGGATCTCCGCCTTGCTGTCTTTGTCGACCACCAGCACATAGGCGCCCTGCTGATCGATCTGGAGCGACGCCTGAGGCACGGTGATACGCGGTTCGCCCTTGCGGTTCTCGATGATGACAGTCACGAGCTGCTGGTCGACGAGGAGCAGGTCGGGATTGGGGAAGGACGCGCGCACCGTGATGGTATTGGTGGATTCATTTGCGCTGGGTTCGGCATAGAGAATGGTGCCATCGGGCCCGTATTCCGTTCCATCCGGCAGAAGGAGCTTCACCCTGACGCTCTCTTTCTTCGCGCCGTCTTTCACCAGCTCCGTATATTGGCGCGACGGCACGGGCCAGGTGACGTCGATGGGATCCTGCGCGACGAGAAGCGCCAGCGATCCGGAAGAGGGGCTTACATATGCGCCCTTGGAAAAGGAGGCCTTGCCGATGCGGCCGTCTATCGGGGCCTTGATGTCCGTATAGTCGAGATTGAGCTGGGCCAGCGAGACGGAGGCCTCCTGCGCCTGCACGGCGGCTTTCGCCTTTTGCAGATTTGCCGTCGCATCGTCGAGCTGCGATTGAGCCACCGCCTTGCGGGCGACGAGCTTCCGCGCACGCTCATAGCTCGTCGTTGCAAGCCGTGCTTCCGCCTTCGCGCTGGCCAGATTGGCTTCGGCTTCCTTCAGGTCGGCCTGGTAGCGATCCTTCTCGATCACGAAAAGCAGATCGCCCTGCTTGACCCGGCTGCCTTCTTCATATTGAAGCGGGCCGAGATACCCCTCGACGCGGGCGCGGATTTCGACTTTCTCGGTCGCTTCGATTCGGCCGTTGAATTCCTGTCGGTTCCGCACGGCGTGCTGCTGGACCGAGACAACCTCGACTGCCGGAGCACCACCGCCCGGCATCTGCTGGGCAGACGCCGGTGACGCTACGGAAAGCCCAGCGGCGCAGAGAATAAATGCAGCGATGGGGAGGTGACGCATATAGTTTTCCTTGGTCCAGGGTGCCTTTTGGGGGCCGAGATATGCCTTTATGCAGGGCGGCAGACAGGCGCGCCGGGCAGGCAGGAAGGCCGCAGAACTTTGGGGGGCGGCGAAGGGCCGGCAAAAGGAGCTATTGCCAGCCGCCAATTCAACTTTAAAATGCTTGCAAGAAAGCTTTCTTGCAAGTGAAATTTAGTTGAAATTAGAGGGAGTGCAAGAGGGGCGTGAAGGAAAATAGGGAAGATACGGAAACGCTGCTGAGCGAGCAGGCCTCGAATTGGCCGGAGGTCGACACGCCCGCGCACAGGCTGGTGATCCGGCTTTTGAGGCTGCAGGGCCTTATGCGGCAGGTTGCCAATGTCCAGATCCGTAAATTCGGCCTTTCCGGCGTCGAGGTCGATGCGCTGGCCACATTGCGCAAGATGTCCACGGACGAGCCGGTTCGGCCTTCTGTCCTGTCCCGTCATCTTCTGATCACCTCGGGCGGTATGACGCGGGCCCTGAAATCCCTTTCGGAGAAGGGACTGATCGAGCTTATGCCGGATGCGGAGGACAAGCGAGGCAAGAACATCCGCCTCACTGAAAAGGGCAAGGCGCTAAGCGAAGATGTGATCCACGCGATTCTGGAAAGTCAGGGCAAGCTGTGGAAGCAATCCGGTGCGAATGAAAAGCAGATCAGGAAGCTCGACGACGCATTGAAGTCCATGCTCTCCAACATTGAAGCTTCGGATGGGTGAAAAATCCATCGGTTCCGGATCATTCTCCCGCCCCACAACGGCACATTCGGCATGAGCGGGCCTGCGCCTGCGTGATAGACCTGTCGCGATGAGAAACACGGCGACGGGAGCGGCCTGAATGGTGCAAGACACGGAATCCAGAACGGCCCGGCCACGGAAAAAGGCGATGCGCGTAAAGCCGCAGTTCATCGGTCTCGCCGGGCTGATGGCGGTCATGGTGATCGGCGCCGCCGCATTCGTCGGATACAACTCCGCCGACGCACAGAAAGTTTCCGACCGCAGCAGTGCCCTCGCGATGACGGCAGCGAGCGGGGCAGGGCAGCAGGCGCAGCCCGCGACAACAGCAAGCGTCTATGGTTTCCGTTCCGCCGAATTCGGCGACGACGAGAAGGCGATCCGTGCGGCGATCAAGAAGGATTTCGGGATCGGCCAGGACAAAATCCTTGTACGGGACAATCTTGCCACCGGCACGCGCGCGCTCGTGATCCGTACCGAAAACCTCTTGCCGGACACCGGCGCCGCCCGGATCGGTTACATCATCGGCTACAAGTCCAAGGGTCTGACCCAGGTGAATATCATCTGGGGAACGCCGGTTTCAGCCCAGGCGAAAGGCATGCAGGTCGCCAAAACGGCAGTGATGCTGAAATCCTATTTCTCGAAACTCGGCTTCGACCCGAAACGACAAGTGGCCGACCGCCGCTTGCGCAATGGCGGCATCCTCGTCTTCCGTGCAACCGACACGAAGAACCGTCTGGTGCAGATCGTCTATCGCGAGGCGGATACCGAGAACCGCGCGGCCGCAAGCGATGCGAAGAAGGGCGATCCCGTCTCGGCGGCGAAGGCCGCAGAAGATGAAACCGACGAACCGGCAACGATCGGCGACGGCAAGGGCGGGACGAAGAAAGCCTATATTCTGAGGCTGTCCTACGTACTCGATCCGCAGCGCCCCGATGTCATGCGCATCGAAAAGGGTGCGTTCTGAGCGCCGGTCCTAGGCCTCGCCGCTGACATCCTGCACCTGAAGTTCGTAAAGCGTCTTGTAGAGACCGCCCAGCGCCATGAGTTCCTCATGGCTGCCGATCTCGCGCACTTCGCCATGGGTGAGCACCACGATCTTGTCGGCCTCCCGGATCGTCTGCAGGCGATGCGCGATGATGATAGAGGTGCGCCCGCGCGTCAGTTCGCGCAACGCATCCTGAATGACGATCTCCGTTTCCGTGTCGATGCTCGCCGTCGCCTCGTCGAGGATCAGGATTTCCGGGTTCATTGCCAGCACGCGTGCGAACGCCAGAAGCTGGCGCTGGCCATGGCTGAGATTGCGCCCGCGCTCCGTCAGCACCGTGTCGTATCCCTGCGGCAGGGCGCGGATGAAGGGATCGGCATGCACCATCCGGGCCGCGCGTTCCGCCGCTTCGCGCGTGATGGCTGGATGTCCGAGTGCGATATTCTCGTAAACGCTGCCCGAAAAGATATGGAAGTCCTGCAAAACGACGCCGATCCGCGTTCGGATCTCGGCAGGCAGGACCTGCATGATGTCTATTCCGTCGATCAGGATCGATCCTGGCGTCACATCGTAGAAGCGGCAGAGCAGCCGGATAAGGCTCGTCTTGCCCGAGCCCGTGGGGCCGACGATCGCAACCTTCTCGCCCGGCTCGATGGCGAAGCTGACATCCTTGAGGATCGTGTTGTCGGGTGAGTAGCCGAAAGTGAGATGATCGAAAGTGACGCGGCCCTCGAGCTTTTCGGGAAGATGCCGGGGCTTCGACGGTTCAGCCAGCGCCTCGTCCCAGTCCAGCGCCTGGAAGATGCGCTCCGAACTCGCCATCGCCCGGAAAAGTACGTTCCATTGTTCGCCCATGGCGACGATGGGCCGAAACATCATGTCGGCAAATTGCGCAAAGAGGACGACGCTGCCCAGCGTGGCCGTTCCGCCCAGCACATGATGGCCGCCGAACCAGATGATCATCGACATGGCGAGAAAGGCCATGCTGTCCATGGTCGGGCCGTAAAAGCTCTCGATCAGGATTGCCCGGTTTTCCTGTCCCCGATTGTCGCGATTGATGGAGGTGTAGTGATCGTAGTTGAGCCGCTCGCGTCCATAGAGCTGCACGACTTCGATGCCGGAAAGGTTTTCCTGCATGTTCTCGTTAAGGCGCGAAAGCGAGGACCGGATCGCCCGATAGACACGCCGTGACGCGACCCGGAAGACATAGGTGGCGACGGCGGCAATCGGCAGCAGCACCATCAGTTCGCCGGTCAGCACCGGATCGAGCGCAAGCATGACCGAGACGGCAACGAAGAAGGGCACGAATTCGCCCAGGAGCACGCCGAAGCCTGCCAGCAATTCGAAAAGCGTCTCGATGTCGTTGGTCAGGCGGGTCATCACCCGGCCCACGGCGACGCGGTCGTAGAAGCTCGAGGGCAGCCGCTCCAGATGTGCGAAGAGATCGCGCCGGAGATCGCGCAGCGCATGGAGCACGGTGCGCGCCAGCATGATGCGGAAGCCATGGCTGAACACGGCCCACAAGACTGTCCACACAGCAAAGAGCATGCAGGCGGTAATGAGCGGATGAAGCGAGAGCGACGACGCGAGGAAACCGTTCAGCGCCTTCTGGCCGAAATCGGGGGCGGTCGTGCCGGATTCGGGCAGCAGGATGCCGTCCACCACAACGCGGCTGATGACGACGGGAGCAAGGACCGCGGCGCTGGCAGACAGCAGCACCAGACCGATGGCAATGAAGCCTTGCGTCCGATAGGGCTTCATCCAGCTGAAAAGCCGTTTCAGCAAGGCAAAGTCGACGCCGGTCGTTTCGATATCGTCTTCGAAGACGGAATAGTCGCGCTTGGGCTTTTCCTGTTCCGGCGTCATCCGGTCGACCGTACTCATGACGGTTCCTCCCCTTCCTGCCGGCCAAGGTCGTCTTCAAGCGAGGCGCGCTGTCCTTGCGCACGTTCGAGCGCGGCATATAGACCGTTGCGGGCAAGAAGCTCGCTATGCGTACCGGTCTCCGCGACGCGGCCATCCTCGAGCACAACGATGCGGTCCGCATGGCGCGCGGTGGAAACGCGGTGCGATACCATCATCGTGGTGCGGCCTTTTCTGAGTGTCTTCAGACGGGAGAGGATGAACTCTTCCGTCTCGGTATCCACCGACGAGAAGCAATCGTCGAGCAGAAGCACCGGCGTTTCCCGGATCAGGCCGCGGGCCAGGCTTGCGCGCTGCTTCTGTCCGCCCGACAAGGTGACGCCGCGCTCGCCGACCATGGTTTCGAGCCGCTCGGGAAAGCGCTTGATCGTGGTTTCGAGATCGGCCGCTTCCGCCGCGCCCCATACCGCCTCGGCTTCTCGCGAGGGATTGTCGTAGGAAATATTCTGCTGCAGATGCGCGGCGAAAAGGAACGGATCCTGCGGCACCAGAGCGATCTGGCTGCGTAGCTGCGTCAGCGGCAGCATGCGGATATCGCGCCCGTCGAGATAGACCGTGCCCGGTGGCGGGTCGAGCAGGCGGACGAGACAGCGCAGCAGGGTGGATTTGCCCGAGCCCACGCGGCCCAGTATCGCGATCATCTCGCCCGCTTCGATATTGAGGGACACGTCGTTGAGCGCCGGCCAGCCATCCGGTGCGTCGCCGGAGGACGATGGATGCCGGTAGGAAAGCCCGTTGACGGTAAGCGTTCCGCCGATCCGGTCGAGCGGGGCGGCATCGGGTTCGTCGCGGATTTCCGGACGATGGTCGAGAATCTCGAAAATGCGCGCCGCAGCCGACCCGCCACGCTGAAACAGCGTGACCATAATGCCACCTTCCTTGATCGGCGCCAGCATCATGGCGAGATAGAAGATGAAGGCGGTGAAGGTGCCGATACTGATACCGCCCGACATGACCAGATGGCCGCCATAGCCGACCACCGCGAGCGTGGTGAAGCCGGTGGCGACCAGCATGGTCGAGGTGAGCGCCGAATTCAGGAACATCAGCCGGTAATAGTCCCGTGCATAGGTATCCGACGTCTTCTCGAAGCGGTCGATCTCGCGGTCTTCCTGGGCGTGGGTCTGGATGGTGCGGATGCCGTTCAGGTTTTCCTGCACTTGAGCCGACAGGATGGAAAAGCCCTGTTGAACCAGCATGGACTGGCCGAAGATGCGCTTTGCAATGAGCCAGCCCGCCACGCCGAAGACAGGAAGCGCCGGCACCATCAGCAGCGTCAGCATGGCCGATTGATGGAACATGAAGGCAAAGGCGATGATTCCGGAGAAACCCAGGACGAAAAGAAGCCGGGTGCCGAGCCCCACCATCTGCCGAATGAGGGTGATGTCATTGATCGCCCGCGCCATCAGATCGCCCGTGGTGAAACGCGAGAAGAAACGCGGCCCCTGAAGTTCCAGATGCCAGTAAAGGCGTTGGCGCAGCTCATAGGCGACTTCGACCCCAACCTCCCGGACGAAACGCCGCCCGAAGCTGAACGCGATATAGCGAAGCACCATCAGTCCCAATATGGCGAGCGCGGGCAGGGCAAGGGCGTAGCTGCCTGCCGCGATCCGGTCGATGCCCTCTTTCAGGAAGAGCGGCATGAAGGCTTCCAGAAGCCGTCCCAGATTGATGAGCGACATGCCCCCCCAGAAGCGCCATTTGTGACGCTGCACGAAGGGGATAAGCCGCCTGAGCGGATGGGCTCCTTGCATGTCATCGGATGATGCCGGGGCCGCAGCCGGGATCGGCTCGGTCTCTGGATCGGGGCTGGATGTCGCGGATAAGGCCATGAATACGGACCGGGTTCGGCTGGGAAGGCACAGAAACCCCGTCCCCGGCGCAAGCCCGGAAGACAGGAAACGGTCCGCCTGCCGGAAGATGCCTCCTCCTCCCTTCCCGCAGCGTCGGGCTCACTCTAGGGGGGCTTTGTGTGATTCGGAAGATAGGGGTGAGATTCGGCTGGAGCCGTCGAAAAACGAGCGGTCACGGGCCGGGGAGGGGGAATGCGCGGCCCGCGGTCGGCGCGCTGTGGAAAATATTCAGTAGGGGAACTAAATAAGGTTCGCCGCGTGCGATCGAGCGCAGTTATTGCGTAGCCCGGCTACGGAGTAGGCATTCTGAGTTATCGAATGTCGAGCTATGTAATCCGAATACATGAAAATTGCGACGAGGTTGAGTTGACGTGAAAGAGCTTTGTAATCGAACAGGCATTTCATCTTCACCTCTTGGCCTCACTGCCTAAGGTCCCGTGCAGGGATCCTGAACTGGCACGCGTTATGGCGATGGGGGATGCGGCTGCAGGAGGCGGCCACATGACATGACGCATGCCGGTTGGCGCCTGCGCGTGGCGGGCGAAGGGTCGATAACAGTATGGGGAGGTCCCGTAATGAAGTATCTCAACGGCGCAGTTGCGTCGGTTATCGCGTTGTCGCTGGGCGTTGCCGTGGCGCATGCCGATGTTCCGCAAGCGCAGGTCGATCGGCTTGGCAGTGATCTGACACCGGTCGGCGCGGAAAAGGCGGGTAATGGCGACGACATACCGGCCTGGACCGGCGGTCTGCAGACCATTCCGTCCAATGTGGCTTACAAGGATGGCGAGCATCTGAAGAACCCGTTCCCGGACGACAAGGTGCTCTACACCGTCACCGGTCAGAACAAGGATCAGTACAAGAAGTATCTGACGCCAGGCCAGGCGGAGATGCTGAGGCTTTACGATGACTACAAGCTGAATGTCTATAAGACCCGCCGTACCTGCGCAGTGCCGGACAATGTCTATGCCGCGACAAAGCGCAACGCCAAGGTCGCTCAGCTGGTGGGTAACGGAAACGGCGTCGCCAAGGGCATCATGGGCTTCCCGTTCCCCATACCGAACAATGCATATGAGATCATCTGGAACCACACGCTGCGTTATCGTTCCTTCAAGCTGATCCGTCAGTTCGCAGCCATGCCGGTGACGAGCGGTGGCGGCTATACGCCGATCATCGTTCAGGACCAGGCCATTCTCTGGTGGTCCGATCCGTCGAAGCGGAACGCGGAGGAGCTGGACAACACCTCCATATACTACATCGCCCGCACGCTTGCGCCGGCCCGTGCCGCCGGCAACATCGTGCTGGTTCACGAAGCGATCAACTCCGCCAAGAAGCCGCGCCAGGCATGGCAGTACAGCCCCGGGACGCGCCGCGTACGCCGCGCTCCCAATATCGCGTTCGACAATCCGGGCGTGAATACGGACGGACTTTCCACCGCCGACAGTTTCGACGGATACAACGGGTCGCTGGAGCGCTACACCTGGACCGTTCTCGGCAAGAACGAGCGTTTTGCCGCGGAGAACAACTACGATATGGCGCTCGCCAAATATAAGGACCTCATCAAGGCGCGCCATCTCAATCAGGATCTTCTGCGCTACGAAAAGCGTCGTCTCTGGGAGATCGAGGCGGATCTGAAGTCCGACACGCGCCATGTCTATCATCGTCGCGTCTTCCATATCGACGAGGATTCCTGGCAGATCGCATCGGCGGAAATGTATGACGGGCGCGGCGACCTCTGGCGTGTCGAGGAACTGCAGGGGACGACCGCCTACAACGTGCCTCTGTGCGGCTATGCCGGTCAGATGGACTACGACCTCAAAGGGAGCCGCTACCTGGCCTCGGCCCTCAATAATGAGGAGCCGATGGTCAATTTCTTCGCCGATGAACTGAAGGCGAACGACTACACGCCCAGCTCCATCCGTCGGATGGGCTCCCGCTAGGCGGTTTCGCAAAATCGCAATCCGGGCCGCCCGCCCTGGCGGGACCTCCACCGGCACCGGACAAAAGGCCCCGGCACGTATGTATGATCGTGCCGGGGCTCATTGTTTCTGGGGCGGTCCGGGCTCCGTCTTTGAAGCGTCACATCACTTTCATCGTTTGCCGGTACTAGCAGGACAGGTGCACTCACCTGATTCCATCAGTCCGAAAGGAACCGGCTGCCGTGTCAGATCCTGCTGTCGTCGTCGAATACCGCAATCCCAAGGAGCGGCTGGGCCATGCCGTGCATCGCCACAAGCCCGTGTCGCGCGAAGGTTTGACCGAGCGGCTCTTCACGCTTCTCTTCACCGGTCTCGTCTATCCCCAGATATGGGAAGACCCGGAAGTGGATATGGAAGCGATGGCGATCGAGCCGGGACAGCATGTCGTGGCGATCGCATCGGGTGGCTGCAATGTGATGTCCTATCTCGCGGCAGACCCCGGACGCATCACCGCGCTCGATCTCAATCCGGCCCATATCGCGCTTAACAAGCTGAAACGCGAAGCGGCTCTTCGTCTGCCGAGCTATGAACATTTCCGCCGTTTCTTCGGCGATGCCGATAGCAGCGAGAATATCGGATTCTACGAGACCTTCCTGCGCGACAATCTCGACCCCGAGACAAGGCGCTATTGGGAAAAGCGCTCGATTTCGGGCCGCCGTCGCATCTCTCTTTTCGCGCGCGGTTTCTACCGGCACGGGCTTCTGGGCTCCTTTATCGGCGCGGCCCATCTCGCTGCGAAAGTCTACGGCGTGAAACTTGCCGAGATCCTCGACCTGAAATCCATGGAAGAGCAGCGGCGCTATTTCGACGAGAAGCTCGCGCCGCTTTTCGATCGCAAGCTCGTGGCCTGGATCACCTCCAAGCCGGCCTCGCTTTACGGTCTCGGTATTCCGCCCTCGCAATATGAGGCGCTGGCGGGTGGCCGTGAAATGCGCGAGGTCCTTCGCGAGCGCCTCGAAACGCTCACCTGCGATTTCCCCATCGCGGACAATTATTTCGCCTGGCAGGCTTTCGCGCGGCACTATGGCCCCGATAGCGCGGGCTCTCTGCCGCCTTACCTCAAGCGGGAAAATTTCTCCGCCCTGCAGGCGCGGGCCGAACGTGTGGACGTTCTGAACAAATCCTTCACCGAGTTCCTGCGTGCCGAACCCGATGCCAGCGCCGACCGATATGTCCTGCTGGACGCGCAGGACTGGATGACGGACGAGCAGCTCAACGACCTTTGGGAGCAGATTACGCGCACCGCAAAGCCCGGCGCACGGGTGATCTTCCGCACCGCCGCCGAACCGACATTGCTGCCGGGTCGTGTCGCCGACGATATTCTGTCTCGCTGGCACTACCGCGAGGCGGAGTCGGCCCGCTTCACCAGGCAGGACCGGTCTTCGATCTATGGCGGGTTCCATCTCTACGAGCTGGAGAGCTGAGCCATGACCGGCCTGTCGCTTCATGATGGAGGCGTGCCGCATGACGCCTTGATGGACAGCGTCTATCGCCGTCAGCGGCACTTCTACGACGTCACCCGGCGCTACTACCTTCTCGGGCGCGACCGGTTGATCGAGGACCTCGCGCCGCCCCGAGGCGGTTCCGTGCTCGAAGTAGGGTGCGGGACGGGCCGCAATCTCATTCTGGCTCGCGAAGCGCATCCGCAGGCGGATTACTACGGCTTCGATATTTCGAACGAGATGCTGGAGCAGGCCCGCCTCTCTGCCCGCCGGGCCGGACTGGGCGGCGACCTGACATTTGCGCAGGGCGATGCGGCCGATTTCGATCCCGCCGGCGCTTTCGGTGTGCCGCAATTCGACCGCGTGTTCATGTCCTATACCATCTCCATGATCCCGGTCTGGGAAGACGCAATCGTCCATGCGGCGACGCTGGTGGCGCCGGGCGGCCGGCTTCACATCGTCGATTTCGGCCAGCAGGAGCGTCTGCCGCGTGTCTTCCGGGCGGGGCTGCATCGCTGGCTCGCCGCCTTTCATGTGAGCCCTCGTGCCGAGCTGGAGATGTATCTGAATGACATCGCCGCATGGCACGGCGCCAAGCTGCGCTTCGAGCGGTTGCACCGCGGCTATGCGTGGTATGCCGTTCTGGACTTCGCCCGCGACTGAGCGATCCCCATGATGCGTGGCGCGACGGATTGCGTCAGTAAAACCCGGCCCGCCTGTGCTAAGTGTCGGTGAACGGCAAACTTGGAAGCAGGCTGATGGTCCGGCAAAGCGCAATTTTCGCTTCAATTTTCGTTATCTGTCTGGCGGGGGCGGGAGAGCTTCGCGCGGCGGAAAACCGCTGTGCGATGACACCGCAGCGGATCGAGCAAGTTGCCGCCCGCCTGCCGGAAGACATCAAGATCGATTTCCTGCGGGTGCGGGATTTCTATGCGCTGGAAAATAACGGCTGCGTCTGGACGGCGCACCGGCGCGATACCTTGCTCGAGATGCTCGGACGGGTGTGGAGCCACGGCCTGTCGCCGTCATTATTCCATCTGGAAACCCTGAAACAGCTCACGCGCGGCAGCGACATGTCGGAATTGCTCATGACGGATGCCGCGCTGCGCTATGTCCGGGTGATGACGGCAGGTCGCGTGCCGCCCGCCGCGCTCGCAGAGGAAGTGTCGGTGCCGCCCTTGAAAATGGATGCGGCGGGCGCGCTCGCGGCCGGGCTCCATGCGCGCGATTTTGCGGCCTGGCTCGAAGAATTACCGCCGCGGGACCCGGCCTATAACCGGCTGCGCTTTGCCTATGAAGCCTATCGGACAAAGATGGAAGAGGCGTTTCGCCCCCTGTCGCTCGAAGGCGAGAGGGCGCTGCATCCGGGCGACCGATCTCCCGCCGTCCCGCAACTGGCCGCCAGGCTTATCAAGGCCGGAGACGCAAGCCGGCTGCCTGCCGGAACGCTCTACACGCCGGAAATGGAAGCTGCGGTGCGTCACTATCAGGCGCGGCATGGGCTGGAGGTCGATGGCGTGGTGGGACGCAACACGCTGGCGCAGCTCAATACGCCGCCTGCCCGGCGCGTCGAGCAGATTGCCCTCAATCTGGAACGCTGGCGCGTGCTTGCCCATGCGTTGCCGCCCACCCGTATCGAAGTGAATGCGGCGGCGGCGCAGTTGAAGCTGATCCGGGACGGACGGACGGAGCTTTCCATGCGCGCCATCGTCGGTGCAAAGAAGACCCAGACGCCGATCATTGTCAGCCGGGCTCAGGCCGTCATCGCCAATCCGCCCTGGAATGTGCCGTCCTCCATCACGAAGAACGAGCTTCTGCCGAAGATCGCAAAAGACGACACCTATATGGACCGCAAGCATATGGAATGGGTGGATGGCCGCATTGTCCAGTCACCCGGCGAGCACAACTCGCTGGGGAGGTTGAAGATCGATTTCCCGAGCCCCTACGCCGTCTATATGCACGACACCAATGCGCGCTCGCTCTTCGGACGCGACTATCGCTGGCTCAGCCATGGCTGCATACGCCTCCAGAAACCGCGCGAACTTGCGAATATACTTCTTGGGGGAGGCGATGCGCGCGAGGAGATCGACCGGCTGATTGACGAGGAAGAGACGGTACGCGTGCCTGTCACGGAACAACTGCCTGTCGCGGTCGTCTACTGGACGGCTTTCGTCAGTGAGGACGGGGCGATGAATTTCCGTAATGACGTCTACGGACGGGACGATCGGTTGAAAGCCGCGCTTCGGGGCGCCGGCGGGTCGGACGAGCCGGCCCGGCCCGTGGAGGCTTGCGGCATGTAGGCCTCTGGTGTCCGGTCTTTTGGTATGATCCAAATCATATTGGCAAAGCCGCAGGACAGGTTAGATTGATTGCGACTGGGGGCAATCAGTCGAGAGGTCAGAAGTGTCAGTACAGATTTCCCGCCGGGGACTTATCGGCGGTCTAGCTGCGTTATCGACCATGGCGGCGGTGGAGCCGGCAAGCGCTGCCTTGCGCCTGCCGATGGCGCGCCCGTCCGGTCTGGTAACCTCATCGCCGAAATCCGCACCCGAAGCCGACCTTCTCGCGGCGGCCGGCGATGCGCGCACGCTCCGTCTCTTCAATACGCATACCGGCGAGCACGCCAAAATCACTTATTGGGCCGAAGGCAAATATGAGCCAGAGGCGATGACGGAGATCGATCACATCCTCCGGGACCATCGTGCCGATGAAGCCTACCGGATGGCGCCGGACCTCTTGGATCTGATGTATGCGATGCAGTTGAAGCTCGACACCAGCGAAGAGCTCAACATCATTTCGGGCTACCGCTCGCCGCAGACGAATGCGTCATTGCGCGCCAAGAGCAAGGGTGTGGCCAAGCGCTCCTACCACATGAAAGGCATGGCGGTGGATATCCGCGTACCGAACCGCAATGTCGGCAAGGTCTACGATGCGGCGATGGATTTGCGCGTCGGTGGCGTCGGCTATTACCCGCGCTCCGATTTCGTGCATATCGATGTCGGCCCGGTACGCCGTTGGGGCGCCGCGCGCCACGTCTGATTTCGGCATTCGATGCACGAAAAAGGCCGGCAGCGATGCCGGCCTTTTCCAACTGGATACCGCGGCTGGATCAGCTGAACGCCTGGATGCCCGTCTGTTCGCGGCCGAGGATCAGCGCATGGACGTCATGCGTACCCTCATAGGTGTTCACCGCTTCGAGATTCATCACGTGACGGATCACATGATACTCGTCGGAGACGCCGTTGCCGCCATGCATGTCGCGCGCGACGCGGGCGATGTCGAGCGCCTTGCCGCAATTGTTCCGCTTCATGAGCGAGATGGCTGCCGGGGCGGCCTTGTTCTCGTCGAAGAGGCGGCCGAGTTGCAGGCAGCCCTGCAGGCCGAGCGTGATTTCGGTCTGCATGTCGGCGAGCTTTTTCTGGACGAGCTGGTTTGCAGCCAGCGGACGGCCGAACTGGGTCCGGTCGAGCGTGTACTGCCGCGCCGCATGCCAGCAGAATTCCGCAGCGCCCATCGCGCCCCAGGCAATGCCGTAGCGCGCCCGGTTGAGACAACCGAAGGGGCCGGCAAGCCCGCGCACATGCGGCAGAAGGTTTTCGTCGGGGACGAACACATCCGACAATGAAATCTCGCCGGTGATGGACGCGCGAAGCGAGAACTTGCCTTCGATCTTGGGCGTCTCGAAGCCCTTCATGCCGCGCTCGACGATGAAGCCGCGGATGTTGTCCTTGCCGTCTTCCTCGAGCTTGGCCCACACCACGGCGATATCGGCGATGGGGGAGTTGGTGATCCACATCTTCGCGCCATTGAGGATGTAGCCGCCATCCACCTTTTTTGCCCGCGTCTTCATGGAGCCTGGGTCGGAGCCATGGTCGGGCTCGGTGAGGCCGAAACAGCCGACGAATTCGCCGCTGGCAAGTTTGGGCAGGAATTTCTGCTTCTGCTCCTCGGTGCCATAGGCATTGATCGGATGCATGACGAGCGAGGACTGAACGCTCATCGCCGAACGATAGCCGCTGTCGACGCGTTCCACCTCGCGGGCGACGAGCCCGTAGCAGACATAGGAAAGCCCGGCGCAGCCATAGTCTTCCGGCAAGGTGCAGCCCAGCATGCCCTGCGCACCCATTTCGTTCATGATCTCGCGATGGAAGACCTCGTTGCGATTGGCTTCCTTCACGCGGGTCATGAGCTTTTCGTCCGCATAGGCGCGCGCGCTGTCGCGCACCATCCGCTCTTCCTCGGTGAGCTGCTCGTCCAGCAGCAGCGGGTCTTCCCAGTTGAACGGGGCAAGCGGGGGATTGGGGTTTCCGGCGGTAGCCGATGCGCTCTTGGCGGCTTGCGACATGAAAATGGGTCCTCAAGCTGAGATACGAGAGATTTGGCAGTGATATAGCAGCCGGATGCTCTCAGGGCGAGAGGGGGGCGGAAGACGCTGCGTCAGGCCTTGCGGGCAGGGCGTCCGGCGGCCTTGGCATAGGCTGCCAATGTCTCGGCCAGATGGTCGAATATCAGCCTCATCCGGCGGTTTCCGCGCAGATCCTCATGCATGACGATCCAGATATCGAGCGGGAAGTCGAATGCATCGGGCATGAAAGAGACGAGCCCATCCCGTGCCCCGAGGGGATATTGGCAGACACCAATGCCATATCCCGCTTTCAGCATGGCGTATTGAGCGACATCGCTGTCGCAGCGATAGGAGAAGAAATCCCGCGTAAGCTCGATGCCCGACAGGTTGAGCCGCCGGATGGAAGCGTTCCGATCGTAGCCGATCACCGGGTGTTCGCGCAGTTCCTCCAGGCTGGAGGGGAGGCCGTATTTTTCGATATAGGCGGGATGGGCATGGAGGCCGAGATGCACCGTGCCGACTTTCTTTGCCACCAGCGCGCTTTGCGTCGGCTGTGCCATGCGGATTGCGATATCGGCCTCACGCCTGAGAAGATCGCTGTTCCGGTTGGAGATCATCATTTCGATCTCGATCAGCGGGTGCTTTGCCCGGAACGAGGTGAGCATGGAAGGCAGCACCTCGGTGCCGATGATTTCGCTCGCGGTGAGGCGGACCGTGCCGCGATCCTCGTCTGCCGTGCCGCTGGCCGCGCGCTGGAGCGCCTCCGCCGCGCTCGCCATGGCCTCGGCATGGGGCATGAGGGAGAGCGCGCTATCGGTCGGGGACAGCCCGTTTTGCGAGCGCATGAAGAGACTGATGCCTAGCGCATCCTCCAGCGCGTCGACATGGCGTCCGACCGTTGGCTGGGTGAGGCCCAGCAGGCGCGCGGCGCCCGACAGGCTTCCCTCGCGCATCACCGCAAGGAAGGAGCGGTAATATTCCCAGCCTGGGTCCGGTTTATTCATACGAATATGAATATCAGATAGAGAGATAAAGGCAATTCATATTCAAACATGAATAGGACACCTTCGCCTCATCAACAACGGAGGTGATCCCCATGACCGATAAATCTCAGAAGACAGCCCTCATCATCGGCGCCACCGGCGGTATCGGCGGCGCCGTTACCAGGGCGCTGGCCGCGCGCGGCTGGAATATCCGCGCGCTCAATCGCAACCCGAAAGCCGCCGCGAAGGCCCATGCCGCGCTCGGCCCCGTCGAATGGGTGAAGGGCGACGCCATGAACCCCGCCGATGTGATCGCCGCGGCACAGGGCGTCGATCTCATCTTTCACGGGGCGAACCCACCCGGCTATCGCAACTGGAAGGGGCTGGCGCTCCCCATGCTCGAAAGCACCATCGCCGCGGCGAAGGTGAGCGGTGCAATGATCGCCTTTCCCGGGACCGTCTATAATTTCGGTCCCGATGCCGGGGCGTTCATTGCGGAGGAGGCGCCGCAGAACCCGAAAACCCGCAAGGGCCGCATCCGCGTGCAGATGGAAAACCGGCTGCGCGAGGCGGCGCAGGAGGGCACCCGGGTATTGATCGTCCGCGCGGGCGATTTTCTCGGCGGACTCTCCGGAAGCAACTGGTTCGCCGCTGCGGTCGTGAAGCCGGGCAGGAAGCTTCGCCGCATCGTTTATCCCGGAAAGCCCGATGCCGGCCATGACTGGGCCTATCTGCCCGACCTTGGCGAGACCTTTGCGCAGCTTGTCGAGCGCAGGGACGATCTGGCGCCCTTCGAGCGGTTCCATTTCGAAGGCTTCTGGTTCGAGCGCGGGATCGATCTGGCGCATGCAACGCGCCGCGCGGCGGGCAATGAAAAGCTCCCCATCCGCCGCTTGCCCTGGTGGGCGATCCTCCTTGCGTCGCCCTTTGTGGAGATGTTCCGCGAGATGCTGGAGATGCGCTACCTCTGGCAGCGTCCCCTCCGTCTCGACAACGCAAAGCTTGTCGCCTTTCTCGGCGAAGAACCCCGCACGCCCGTCGAAACCGCCTTGCGCGACAGCCTGATCGAACTCGGTTGCATCAAGCATCCGCAGGTCAAGGCGCTCGCTGCCTCGCGAAAAAACGCGGCCACCGCGTGACCGCGCAACCCATGGCAATGGAGAGAAGGAAATGAACCCCTTCAGAAAAGCCGAAGCGATCGTTTATCTGATGGCCGTCGCCATCCTTTGGACTTATGTCTTCACGCTCACCGTGTTCGGCCTCGGTCCCTATGTGGTGTGACGAAAAGGGGCCTGGCACCGGTCCGGGCCCCTTTTCATCCGTATCAGGAAGGAACGGGACCGTCGATTTCCGCCACTCGCTTGCAGGCGGGCCTTTCATTGAGGTGGGTGCAATAATCGATAAAGGCCTGCCGTTTCTCGAACGCGCCGCTATGCATTGCCCAGTCTATCTGGAAGGCGACATAGACATCGGCCGCCGAGAAGCGGTCGCCGGCAATGTAGCGCTTGCCCTTCACGGCTCCTTCGAGAGCGTCGCTCACCGCAGCCAGGCTGCCATAGCCGACCATGCGCTCCTGATCGGCGGTGGGCTTGACGCCGAGGGAGGCATCCGCAAGCACGGCTTCCACCGGGCCCGCGGCAAAGAACAGCCAACGATAATAGTCCGCCCGATCCTGCGGGGCGGGGGCAAGCCCCGCTTCGGGAAAGGCATCGGCGAGATAGGCGCAGATCGCCGCGCATTCCGTCACGACCCTGTCGCCATGCTTGATGGCAGGCACCTTGCCCATCGGGTTGATGGCCAGATAGTCGGCGTCTTTCATCGTGGTGCCGTAGTCGAGAATTTCGGTGCGATAGGGGGCGCCGACCTCTTCCAGCATCCAGCGCGTGATGCGCCCGCGAGACATGGGGTTTGTGTAGAAAATCAGTTCTTCCGACATGAATGGCTCCCTTGACAGGAGTGAGTACATATCAGGAACATTTGAGGCGGTCAGCACAAAAAAGCCCCGGCCGGGAAGGCCGGGGCCACATTTTTCAGGCCGTTACAATTACTCAGCCGCAGCCTTCAGACCCTGAAGCGCTTCCGCCGGCATGCGCTCGGCGAATTCGCGGCAGGCCTGCACATATTCGCTCTTCAACCGGTCGATGAGCTCGCCAACAGGGGGCGCATCCTTGATCTGGCCGATGCCCTGGCCGGAACCCCAGATGTCCTTCCAGGCCTTCTGCTTCATGTTGCCGCCGGAGCCGAAATTCATCTTCGACTTGTCGGCTTCGGGCAGATTGTTGGGATCGAGCCCTGCGGCGGCGATGGAGGGCGCAAGGTAGTTGCCGTGAACGCCGGTAAAGAGGTTCGAATAAACGATGTCCTCGGCGCTGTGCTCGATGAGGTTCTGTTTGTAGGCGGCATCCGCATTCGCTTCCTGCGTGGCGACGAAGCGCGTGCCGAGATAGGCAAGGTCCGCGCCCATGGCGAGCGCGCCGGCGACGCTCCAGCCGTCGGACATGGCGCCCGACAGGATCACCGTGCCGTCGAACCACTGCTTCACTTCACGAACGAGCGCAAACGGCGAGAGCGTGCCCGCATGGCCGCCGGCGCCCGCGCAGACGAGGATGAGCCCGTCGACACCCTGTTCGGCGGCTTTCTTCGCATGTTTTACGTTGATGACGTCGTGAAAGACCTTGCCGCCATAGGAATGCGCGCCCTTTACCACTTCTTCCGGCGGGCGGAGCGACGTGATGATGATCGGCACTTCGTGCTTCACGCACATTTCCATGTCGTGTTCGAGGCGATCGTTCGAGGTATGACAGATCTGGTTGACCGCGAAGGGCGCGACCTTCTTGTCCGGATTGGCGGCCTGATATTCGGCCAGTTCGCTCTTGATGCGGATGAGCCATTCTTCCAGCACATGGGCCGGGCGCGCATTGAGCGCGGGAAACGAGCCCACGATTCCCGCCTTGCACTGGGCGATGACGAGTTCGGGACCGGAAACGATAAAGAGCGGCGAACCGATCACCGGCAGTTCCAGCCGGCCTTTGAGACTATCGGGCAGGGCCATGTTTTCCTCCACATGTGGATTTGTTGGAGGAGACTATGGACCGGATTTTCTTCCCGCGCATGTTCTTGGATGAAGAACTGACAGTCAGTTTTTGAACAGAGGGAATGTCGCAGCGTCAGCTTTTGCCTGAAAGGCGGTCTCTGTCGACCTTTGCCTTCTCGGCAATGAAATCGAGGACGGCGCGCACGGGCGCGGTGTCGCGCAGGTCGGGATGGGCAAGCAGCCACATATCCGTCCCGTTGGCCAGCTTGTGCGGCGCGATACGCACCAGGTCGTCATAGTGGTCGCCGGTGATGCAGACGAGCGTCGATATGCCGATGCCGGCACGAACCGCCTGCACGAGATCGGCATCCGCCACGCAGCGCAGCGCGGTCTTCCCGCCCTCGGTGACATGGGCAAGCCATTTGGCAAGCTCCACCTCCGCCGCAACGCCGCCGAAGGAAACGATACGGTGGTCCTGCCATTCCTCGCGGCGCGAAGGCAGGCCATGCGTTTCCGCATAGGCCTTGCTGGCATAAAAGCCGACACCGATGCGGCCGATCTTGCGCCCGACCACATTCTCGCGGCCCGGCCCATAGGGACGGATCACGACGTCGGCGTCGCGCCGTTTGACCGAGACGTGCCCAATTTCGTTCACCAGTTCGATTTCGACACCGGGATGCCGCTCCGCGAGTTCGCCGAGATAGGGCATGAACCAGTAGCAGGCGAGGCTGTGCGGCATGGCGACCCGGACGAGCCCTTGCGCCTCGCCATCCGCGCTGTTGGCGGCATGGAGCGCGCGCTCGGCGGCCAGCGCCATCGGCTCCACTTCCGCGCGCAGCCGTTCGCCCGCGCCGGTGAGGGCATAGCCGGTCTGTTCGCGCACGAAAAGCTTCGTGCCGAGCTGCGTTTCGAGCGCCGAGATGTGGCGGCCCACGGTGGCGTGGCTGAGGCGCAAACGCCGTCCGGCGGCGGAAAGACTTTGCGTCTCCGCCACGGCGAGAAAGATCCTATAGGCGTCCCAGCTGGCATCGTTGTTCATACCTGAACATATCATCGATTAATCCCGAATAGGCAACCCGACACCTTTCCCTCGCGTTTTCAAGGTCTTAGAGGCTTGAGCCCGTTGGGTTTTCGGCGATTTGACATCTGCAAACCGGGGTCGTTTTCTGCTAGAAAGAGGGATCGAAAATACGAGCCCCGGGAGAGTGGCTCGAAAAAACGATCAGTCCTTCAGGGAGAGACACGTGATCAAGACAAGATTCACCGAGACGTTCGGCGTCGAAGCGCCGATCGTGCAGGGCGGTATGCAATGGGTCGGTCGGGCGGAACTGGTGGCAGCCGTTGCCAATGCCGGTGCGCTCGGTTTCATCACCGCGCTGACGCAGCCCACGCCCGACGATCTGCGCAAGGAGATCGAGAAGTGCAGGAAGCTGACGGATAAGCCCTTCGGCGTAAACCTCACCATCCTGCCGGCGCTGACACCGCCTCCTTATGCGGAATACCGACAGGCGATCATCGACTCCGGCGTGCAGATCGTGGAGACCGCGGGCTACAAGCCGCAGGAGCATGTGGACCATTTCAAGGAACACGGCATTAAGGTCATCCATAAATGCACCGCCGTCCGTCATGCGCTGTCGGCTGAACGCATGGGCGTCGACGCGATCTCGATCGACGGATTCGAATGCGCCGGTCATCCGGGTGAAGACGATATTCCGGGCCTGATCCTCATTCCGGCGGCAGCCGACAAGGTGAAGATCCCGATGATCGCCTCGGGCGGCTTCGGCGATGCGCGCGGCCTCGTGGCCGCGCTCGCGCTGGGTGCGGAAGGCGTCAACATGGGTACGCGCTTCATGTGCACCAAGGAAAGCGCCATCCACCAGAAGGTGAAGGAACAGATCGTCGCCAATGATGAACGCCAGACCGATCTAATATTCCGTACACTGCATAATACGGCCCGCGTGGCCAAGAACGCGGTGAGCCAGGAAGTGGTCGGCATCGAGAAGAAGGGCGGCGCCAAGATCGAGGACATTGCCCATCTCGTCGCCGGTGCTCGTGGCCGTAAGGTCTATGAAGAGGGTGATCCGGACTACGGCATCTGGTCGGCTGGCATGGTGCAGGGCCTTATCCACGACATTCCGTCCTGTCAGGAGCTGGTATCGCGGATGGTTTCGGAAGCCGAAGACATCATTCGCACCCGCCTCAGCCGTATGGCGGGTCTCTCGGGCGCGCAGGCCGCCGAGTAAGACGCGGACAATCGAACAAGATGAAGGCGCGTTCTCCGGAACGCGCCTTTTTTCGTCTCAGTCGCGATCGCCTTTGCGCCGTCCCGTTGCCGCCAGCCGGGCTGGGTCGAGTATCTCCAAGCTCTTGTAGCCGGTCGCCAGAAGACCGTCCTTCTCGAAACCCGCTAACGCGCGGTTCACCGTTTTGCGGGACAGGCCCGTCATTTCCGACAGTTCGTCCTGTGTGACCGGCAGATGGGGCGAGGGGCTGAACTGCGTGGCAAGCAATCGCAAATGGATGGCGAGGCGTTGTGTCGCCGGGCGTGTATTCGCGACCGCAAGCCGGAAGCCCGCAACCACATGAAAACTGGAAAGCTCCGCAAGCCTGACCCAAAGGTCCGGCATTTTTTGGGCAATGGCCTCAAGCCCGCGTTCGGGCAGATAGAGCAGGGTGGTGGGCTCGCGCGCCACGGCGGTCGCAATCCGCCGCCCGCCAAGAAAGCGGCCCGTATAGCCGAAGATATGGCCGGGTCCGATAATACTGACCAGCGCGGGTTCTTCGTTCTCGAGCCCGATATGCATGGCAATGGACCCCGAGAGCGTGCCGTAGAGCCCGCTCGCGCTTTCGCCCGCGTCGTAAATCCAGTGGCCCGCACCGGCACGAACCTCCTGCGCCTCGGCAACCAGCGCGGCGCGCAGGTTCTCGGGCTGGCGCGAGAACCAGGGGTCGGGCGCCAGAATTTTCGAGATATCGGCCTTGGAAAGGGGCATGCCTGAGGAATGTTATATTGTTACCTTTGTAACAATACCATTGTTGCGGGCGTCTATCATCATGGCAATGGGAAAAGCTGGGAATCCGGCAGAAGCGGCATAGAAGTCGCGGGAGGAATACATGACGACGAGCGCAACCCTTCAAATGAAGAAGGTCTCGGCAGGCTGCGGGCTGGAAATCCACGGCGTGGACCTCGCCCG
>NZ_NYVD01000076.1 GCF_002684405.1 Parvibaculum sp.
CGAGCCTGCTCTGCCTCATTGCCCTTCTCCTGCCTGCCGCAAGCGCCCATGCCGAGGACGGCGCTGCGCCGGAAAACAGCCTGCCGGTCCGTGTGGAGGTCGTAGGTGAAGCATCCGGTACCGCAACGCGCCATTTCGTGGGCCGCCTGGAAGCCGTCAGCACGGTCGACCTCTCCTTTGAAGTCGGCGGAAGGCTGGCAAAACTGCCGGTTCGCGAAGGCCAGGTCGTGTCGAAAGGCGACCTCGTCGCAGCCCTCGACCCGACCGATTTCGAACTCGCCGTCCGTCAGGCTGAGGTGCAGCGCTCGCTCGCCCTCAAGGAACTTGCCCGATACCGGAAACTGCTGAAACGGGACAATGTCTCCCAACAGGCTTTCGACAGGGCCCAGGCCGATTTCAGCCTGCGCGACGTCGCGCTGGACCAGGCGCGGCGCAATCTCGACTATGCGACGATCGAAGCGCCGTTCCGGGCGCTGGTGACGCGCCGCCTGATCGACAATTTCAGCGCGGTTCAGCCCAAACAGAATATTGTCCGGATACAGAACGTCACCGAAATCCGCGTCGCGATCCATGTACCCGAACAGCTCATCCACCTGACCGACAATGTGAATGCCATAAACGCCGTGGCGGTGTTCCCTTTTGCAGAAAATTTCGAACTGCCGCTCGAATATCGCGAACATGAGACCGAACCCGACCCCGTAACCCAGACCTACAAGGTTACCTTCGGCGCGCCGATCCCTGAAAATGCCCCGTCACCGGATAAGAAAACGATCCTTCCCGGCATGACCTGTTCCGTGCGGATCCAATTGGCCGAGAACAAGCCCAATGCGGTTTCCGTACCGCTATCCGCCGTCGACACCGACAGCAGAGGCGGCACCCGCGTCTGGGTCCTGGATGAGGAAACATCGACCGTTGCGCCGCACTCCGTCACGCTCGGACCGGTGCGCTCCGAACGGGTCGTTATTCTCCAGGGACTGAAAAAGGGCGAAACCATCGTCACCGCCGGCACACGACTTCTGCATGAAGGCGCTCTCGTCCATGCAGCCGAGCGGTTCTGAACGCGCCGGGGGGAAACGATTATGGATATTGCAGGCGCTTCGATCGATAAACCGGTCAACACATGGCTCATCGTGGCCATTTGCGTGATCGGCGGGCTCTGGGGGCTGATGACGGTCCCCCGTCTGGAAGACCCCAACTTCACCATCAAGAACGCGATCATCTTCACGCCCTATCCCGGTGCCACCGCCGCCGAGGTCGAGGAAGAAGTCACCGAACATATCGAGTCGGCGGTCCAGCAGCTTCCCCAGCTCAAGGAGGTGACATCGAAATCGACGCCCGGCATGTCCGAGGTGAAGGTGGAGATGAAGGACACCTACGATGCCCGGACCATCCCGCAGGTCTGGGACGAATTGCGCCGCAAGGTTCGCGATGTCCAGTCGAGCCTGCCTCAAGGTGCCGGCCCGTCGCACGTGAATGACGATTTCGGCGATGTGTTCGGCCTCTTCTATGCCGTGACCGCGCCCGATTTCAGCGACCGGGAAATCCGCAACATGGCGACCTTCCTGCGGCGCGAGCTTCTGACCGTGCCGGATGTGGCCAAGGTCGAAACCGCGGGCGAGCTATCCGAGGCGGTCTATGTCGAAGTGACGAACGAACGGCTTGCCTCGCTCGGCATCCCACTGGAACAGGTGATCCGTACCCTTCAGGCGGAAAACAGCATCGCGCCGGCAGGCGCCATCACGGTGGATGGACGGCGTGTGCGCGTTTCCACCGATCCCGGCTTCGATACCGTTTCGCAAATCGAGGCCTTGCGGCTCGGGCGGCCGGGTTCGACCGAACAGATCAGCCTGCTCGATGTCGCAAAGGTCACCCGCGAGCCGGTAGAAATTCCCGATCACATGATCTGGATCGACGGCCAGCGCGCCTTCACCCTCGCCATCGCAGGTGTGAAACACGCCAATATCGTGGATGTCGGCGAGGCGGTGGAAAATCGCCTGGAAGAACTCAAGCAGCAATTGCCGCTCGGCGTCGAGATCCACCCCATCTATGAGCAGCACAAGGTCGTCAACGAGGCGATCGACAATTTTATCCTGAACCTCATTCTTTCCGTCTCGATCGTGATCGGCGTGCTCTGCATTTTCATGGGCTGGCGCGTCGGGATCGTGGTTGGCATCACCCTGCTACTCAGCGTGCTGGGCACCTTCCTTTTCATGCGGCTTTTCGGCATCGAGGTGGAACGCATCTCGCTCGGCGCCCTCGTCATCGCAATGGGCATGTTGGTCGACAATGCCATCGTGGTGGCGGAAGGCATGCTGGTAAACATGCAGCGTGGCATGGCGGCGCGTCCCGCCGCCCAGCAGGCCGTCACCCGCACGCAATGGCCTTTGCTGGGCGCCACACTCATCGGTGTCGCAGCATTTTCCGGCATCGGCCTGTCCAATGACGTGACGGGCGAGTTCATGTTCTCGCTCTTTTTCGTGATTGCCGTGTCGCTCACATTGAGCTGGGTTCTCGCCGTCACCGTCACCCCCATGTTCGGCAACATGCTTCTGCAGGCGGGCAGCGGCAACGCCGAAGCCGATCCCTACGACAACGCCGCCGCGCACGGCTATCGCAGCCTTCTGAACCGTATGCTGCGCGCCCGCTGGCTCTGCGTGGCCGGCTTCATCGGCGTTACGCTCGGCTGTATCGGTCTTTTCGGCTTCGTCCCGCAATCCTTCTTTGCCGCCGCGAACACGCCGATCTTCTATCTCGACTACCAGCTGCCGGAAGGCACCGACATCCGCACCACGGCGCACGACCTGCTGGAAGTCGAATCCTATGTCCGCGAGCAGCCCGGTGTCGCGCAGGTCACCACGCTGGCAGGCCGCGGCGCCACGCGGTTCATGCTGACCTACGATCCGCATCAGCCCGATCCTTCCTACGGCCAGCTCATGATCCGCATGGATGACCGGGACGACATCCCGGCGCTGACGCAAAGCCTGCGCAAAACGCTGGGCGAGCGTTATCCCGATGCGCAGATCCGCACCAAGCGCATCGTCTTCGGCCCGCCCTCGGATGCCCGGATCGAAATTCGTTTCTCCGGCCACTCCCCCGATACGCTGCGCGCCCTGGGCGACAAGGCAATCGCCATCCTTCAGAAGAATGGCGACATCATCGACATCCGGCAGAACTGGCGGAACAAGGAACTCACCATCCGCCCGGTCTTCAACGAGGAACGCGCTCGCATCGCCGGCATCACGCGCGCCGACCTTGCGCGCGCCATGCGCTTTGCGACGGACGGCATCAAGGCCGGCACCTATCGCGAAGGCGAACGCCAGATCCCCATCGTGGTTCGCCCTCCGAACAAGGAGCGCCTCGACGTATCGCGGCTTGAAGACCGCCTCGTCTCCGGCTCCGGCGAGGCAACCTATGTGCCCGTCACGCAGATCGTGGACCGGTTCGAATTCGCGCCCCAGGACACGGTCATTCGCCGCCGGGACCGCATCCGAACCCTTACCGTGCAGGCTCAGCCGCGCGGCGAAATCACCGCCAGCCAGGCACGGAACGAAGTGCTGGAGCAGATCGAGTCCATCGACCTGCCGCCAGGCTATTCGGTCAGCTGGGGCGGCGAGTACGAGAACTCTAAAGAGGCACAAGGCTCTTTCGCCTCGCAGCTTCCCGTCGGCCTGACCGCCATGCTGATCATCTCGATCCTGATGTTCGGCAAGATCCGCCAGCCGCTCATCATCTGGCTGCTGATCCCCATGTCGATCTGCGGCGTCACGCTCGGCCTGCTTGTCAGCGGCCTCTCATTCAGCTTCGTGGCGCTGCTGGGCTTTATCAGCCTGTGGGGCATGCTGATGAAGAACGCCATCGTTCTGATCGACGAGATCGACCAGCAGATCGACAGCGGCAAGGAGAAGCATGCGGCGCTGATCGATGCGAGCATCAGCCGCCTGAGGCCGGTTTTCCTCGCCTCGGTCACGACCATCCTCGGCATGATCCCGCTGCTGACGGACGCCTTCTTTGCCAATATGGCGGTCACGATCATGGGCGGGCTGGCTTTTGCGACGATCCTCACCCTCGCCGCGGTGCCGGTGCTCTATTCGCTCTTCTTCCGCATCCGCTATGCGAAGGACACGGGCGCACAAGTTGCGAGCTAATCCGTACCGGCCATCAGCGCCCGCCAGAGCTTGTCGCCCATTTCCCGCGCGCCGGAGGGGCGCAAATGCACATGGTCGGGCCAGGCGCGTGGCGGGTCCTGCGTAACCCAGCGATGGATCGCGCAGCGCCCGCCCATCGCCGTTTCGCCATCCCAGAACCAGGCCCCTTTTTCCGCTGCGACCGCCTGCTGAAGCTCCCGCAGCTTGCCGAGTTTGGGTGGCGTCACCCAGCCATCGCCGCATGGCTCACCGGCCCCGCTGTCACGCGCACCGTCAAAGGCACCGAGCAGCGCAATGGAGGCCTGTGGCGCAATCCGCCTCAGCCGGTCAATTAAGGCGACAAGGCGCTTCCGATAGGCCGCCAGATCGAGCCCATCGTCGAAGCCCTCATTGGTGCCATATCCCAGAATGATGAGATCGGGCCGCCGCCGCTCGATTTGCGCATCGACGATGTCGTCCCGCCAATGTGAAACGATGCCGAGCCGCGCCGCCACCACGCCATAGCTGTCATACCGAACACCGCCCTCCTTCGCCCCGGAGCGCCGCACACCCCAGCCCAGAACGCGCACCGGACCGCCATTGCCGACCGGCGACAGCCTCAGATGGCGGGCTTGCGCGGCGGGCACGTAGAGCGTCACCAGCCCCGGCGTCTTGCGATAAGTGGAAAGTCGTAAAGGCGCGGCATCGTCGATGGCGAGCGAGAGGTAACCTGTATCGGGCGCTCCGGCGACTTCCACCTCCACGCCCTCGAAGGGCTCGTCCGCATCCAGCACCATCTCCGCATCGGCGCGCGCCGCGCTTGCCACGAAACCCTGTATGCCGAACGCCCCATGCGCATCGGCGGGCAGGCTCGACTTCACCTCCCACTCCCCGCTCATGGAGATCCGATAGCCCTGCACCGAGTAATATTGATAGGGCACACCGGGTTGCAGCCCCCGTCCGGCATTGCCGTAGCGCTCATTCCACAGCTTGCGCATCTCGCCGGTCAGATGATCGAGCGAGATATGGCTGTCGCCGAGATGCAGAATGGAAACGGGCCGTGTGCGCCTGCCGTCTTCGACGGCGGCAAGGGCTGCATGAAACTTCTCAAGACCAGGCACGGCACCGCCCTCATTCGCTACAGCGCAACCGCCGGTCATGAACAGGATCGTCGAGGCGAAAACCGCCATTCGCGCCCCTATGCGCAAACGGCCCATGCGCTCAATTGGTCCGGCCGAGCCAGCGCCAGTCATCGCTTCGCCCGGGACGCAAAACCGGCAGCGGCGCCGAAATCTCTGCAACCTGCTCCGATTTCTTCGGCTTGGCTTGCGGCCCTTTCGCTTTGGCCATGGCAATGGGGGTCGGCGCACCTTGTTTCAGACCTTGCTTGACGCGATCGGCCATGCGCTTGCCCAGAAGCTCATAGCCGGCCATGGAAAAATGAATGCCGTCTTCGGCGCGCAGCAGCCGCTTGCGCCCGAACCTGTCCGCACCATAAGCCTCATAGGCGCCGTTCTCATCGGTGCCGAGATCCCGCGTCCGTACGAATTGAATGCCTTCCTTGCGCGTCTCTTCCTCGAAGATACGATTGAACTTCTGCATATCCGCATCGAATCCCGACGAGCGCATCACGGGAAGTTCCATCCAGTAGATCTGCGCGCCGGTCTCCTTCAACGTGTCGATGAATTCCTCCACGCGCTCCGCATAAATTTTCTCCCACTCGGGAGAAAAGCGCGCATGACGCTTGCCGTTCACGACCATGGCCTGCCGGTCGTTCGTTCCCATCACCACGACGGCGATATCGATGGGCGTATCGGCGGCGATCTCCTCGACGACCTTGTTCCAGTTATAATAGTCGTGCCGGACGAGCCCCGTCGCAACTTTCGATTTCTTGATGACCTTGAACCGCTTGTCCTTGCGCAGCACGTGGTAGAGACCCGCCCAGAGCCCGTCGCCCAGCGAGTCCCCCAGCACCACGAGGTTGTACGGGCCTTTATGCGCCACAGGCTCGGGTTTCGCCGCGGGCGCCGCCGGCTTCGCGGGCACGGCCCCCTCTTCGGTAAGCGCCGCCTCGCTGACGCCGCCACCGGCAGAGACCGCCGCGTCTGACAGACGCTGGCTCGGCGTTATGGCCATGGGATCGGCATGGGCCGGGAAAGGCACTGCGAAAAGCGCCATGGCCGCCAACAGCAATGCTGCCGCCACCCTCCTGCCAGCCATCGACAATTCCAGCTTCAACTCAACCCCCTGGGACCACCAAATCATCGGCATAGCGCCGCAATGGCACGTTTTCGCGCCCGAACGCCTGCTTTCTCCCAATCAATGCAGCGCTCATGCCCAACGAGAACCCTGCCGATGTCCCGTATCGGGACACAGTCTAAGGGCGTCATAGAGCGATGCAACGAAGGATGGAAGGGGGAGATAACCCGGAATGGGTCAGCTGGCGTGCCGGAGTATCTCCGATACAACACGCTCCAGCTCCTTCAGCGAGGCGCATGTCACGGCCTTGTCGCAATAGGGCTGGAGGCGCCGCATTTCGCTGTCGCCGCTGTTCCACATGGAGCGGCCTTCGGGATTGAGCCAGATCACCCGGCGCGCGCGCTCATGCACCTTGTGCAGCAGGTCGCTGCGCGGATCGCCATAGTTCGAGCGCGCATCGCCGAGGATGAGGATCGTGGTGCGGTGATCGATATCGTCCAGCGCAAGATCGGTGAAATCCTCGAACGCCTTGCCATAGTCGGTCGACCCGCCGCCATGCTCCTGCAGCGCGGTGGCCATCGCCATTTCGATGTCTTCCGTCTTGAAGAGATCCGTCACTTCGCCCAGCCGGCCGGAGAACGCGAAGCTGCGCACATCCGGCAACACTTCCTGCATGGAATAGAGAAACATCAGCAGGAAGCGCGACACCTGCGCGACCGAGCCGGAGACATCGCAAATCGCCATCACCTTGGGCCGGTCCACTTTCTTCTTCTTCCAGATCGTGTGGAAGAGCAGACCGTCGAACTCGATATTGGCTCGGATCGTCCGGCGCACATCGAGGACGCCGCGCTGCGTGACCTTGCGGCGGCGCGAATGCAGTGCAACGAGCTTCTTCGCCATCTTGCGCACGAGCTGGCGGATGATCTTGATGTCGGAGCGGTCCACATTGGTGAGACGCACCTGGCTCAGCACTTCCTCACGAAGCTGACGCCCCGCATTGGCGGTGAAGATTTCG
The DNA here is from genome assembly GCF_002684405.1 of Parvibaculum sp. GTDB lineage: Bacteria > Pseudomonadota > Alphaproteobacteria > Parvibaculales > Parvibaculaceae > Parvibaculum. The sequence goes on from NZ_NYVD01000076.1 coordinate 7,339, forward strand.
AGCTGCTTCTCGACATAGTCGCGCACCTGCTCGCGCAGCCCGTCGCGCGCCTCGCGCAGATTTTCCGCTCCGGCCTCATTACCGTTCGCCTGTCGGCGGTCGATTTCCTCGTTCAGACCGTCGAGACCCATCGCCTCCATGATCCGCCGCGTGTAGAGGCCACGCTGCGTGAAGAGCCGGATATTGTTGAGCTGTGCCTCCCGCGCGCCCTCGGCGAGCGCCATCTGCAATTCGGTCTGGTCGCCGCGCTCCAGCAACGCCACAAGATCGCGCTCCGTCGCAGCCCCCTCGCCCGCTTCGGTCGCGCCGCCGCTGCCGCCGCCGGAAGAAGGGCCGCCTTCACCCTGCTGGCCTTCGCCACTCTGACCACTCTGGCCTTGTTGGTCGCTTTCCTGCTGGCCGCTTTCGGCATCGCCCTCACCGTCGCCGCCCTCGGCTTCCGTGTCGGCATTGCCATTGGCCGCTTTCTGGTTCTTGAACTGGTCGAACGCGAAATAACGGTCGAAGGTTTCGTCGAAGGAGGTTTTCTCTTCCTCCGACTTCGCCAGCACCTGCCCCAGCGCATCTTTCAGCACCTGCCGGTCGTCATAGCCGACAAGCTGAATGACATCGCCCGCATCGATGGTCTCCGACGTCGACACGCGAACGTCGGAGGCCCGCAGCGCCCGAATGAAATCGCCGAGAACATCGCTCATTGCCGCTCTACTCCGCCGCGGCCTGCGCCTTCGACGTCAGCGCATTCAGCTCGCCATCGACATTCTCGATGTCGTCCTGGAACTTCAGCAGGACATTGAGCGTCTCGCGCACCATGTCGACGCCCAGATCTTCCGCATGCAGCAGGACCAGCGTGCGCGCCCAGTCGATGGTCTCGCTGACGGCGGGCTTCTTTTTCAGATCGAGTTCACGAAGGCCCTGGACGAAACTGACGAGCTGCTCGCGCAGCTTTTCGGACGCCTCGGGCACACGCGCCGCGATGATCTTCTTTTCGAGCGCTGCTTCCGGGAACGGAATGTAGAGATGCAGGCAGCGCCGTTTCAGCGCATCGCCGATCTCGCGCGTATTGTTGGAGGTCAGGAACACGATGGGCGTCGTGCGCGCCTTGATCGTGCCAAGCTCCGGCACCGAAATCTGGTAGTCGGCCAGTAGCTCCAGCAGGAAAGCCTCGAACTCGTCATCCGACTTGTCGATCTCGTCGATCAGCAGCACCGCGCCGCCCGGCTGCCACAGCGCCTTCAGCAGCGGCCGCGGTTCCAGAAACTCTTCGCTGAAGAAGGTGTCGTCGAAATCATGCAGCCGCGCCATGGACTCCTTCAGCCCGTGCGCGCCGGTCATCAGATCGCCGAGCTTTTCCTTCAGCACCTGCGTGTAGAGAAGCTGCTTGCCGTATTTCCACTCGTAAAGCGCCTTGGCCTCGTCGAGGCCCTCATAGCATTGCAGCCGGATGAGCGGCTTGCCGACGAGTTCCGCCGTTGCCTTGGCAAGCTCGGTCTTGCCCACGCCGGGCGGCCCCTCGATCAGCAGCGGCTTTTGCAGTCGCTGCGCCAGGAAGATCGAAGTCGCGATCTGGCTGGAGCAGATATACCCGCTCTTCTCGAAGCCCGATCTGATCTCGTCGATTGCATTTGTCGAAGAACTCAACGCCCTACTCCCGATAGTCCAGTTTCTTGTTGGCGGCACATTATCATGGGCAAGGGACCGCGCCTAACGTCCCGTCAGCCCCGGCCTGACCACTGCTGCACGACACCCCGTCTGATTTTGAACGATCGCGCCGCTGGCGTCGCCGCCAGCCGGGGCTATAATCGCCGCCAAATACTCAAAAGAAGCGACACCAGGGAGAAACGAGATGACGGCCATCAATGACGTCGGAGATCTGACAGTAGAAGGCGATATCGGGGTCCTGACCCTCAATTCGCCGCCGGTCAACGCCCTGTCCGCGCCGGTGCGCGAGGCAATCCACGAAGGCATCAAGCAGGCCATCGCCGACGATAAGGTGAAAGCGATCGTCCTCATCTGCGACGGCCGCACCTTCATCGCGGGCGCAGACATCACCGAGTTCGGCAAGGCCCCGTCGGGCCCCAGCCTCTTCGACGCGCAGGACATGATCGAAAATGCGCCCAAGCCCGTCATCGCCGCCATTCACGGCACGGCACTTGGCGGCGGCCTCGAGGTCGCGCTCACCTGCCATTACCGCGTGGCCGTCCCGTCCGCCAAATGCGGCCTGCCGGAAGTCAATCTCGGCCTCCTGCCCGGTGCCGGCGGCACGCAGCGCCTGCCCCGCATCGTAGGCGCCCAGAAGGCGCTTGAGATGATGACGGCCGGCACCCATGTGGGCGCCAAGCAGTGCCTTGAAATGGGTCTCGTCGATGAACTCGCCGAGGAAGGCAAGCTGCGCGATGGCGCCATCGCCTTTGCGAAAAAGGTGCTCGCCGAGAACCGCCCGCTGGTGAAGATCCGCGAGCAGAACGACAAGGTCGAAGCCGATCGCGGCAAGCCGGAAATCTTCGAGAATTTCCGCAAGGCCAATGCCCGCAAGTTCCGCGGCTTCCTGGCGCCGGAATACAACATCCAGTGCATCGAGGCGGCGGTGAACCTCCCCTTCGAGGAAGGCATCAAGGTCGAACAGAAGCTCTTCCGCGAACTTGTGACGGGCACCCAGTCCGCCGCGCAGCGCCACGTCTTCTTTGCCGAACGCCAGGTCTGGAAGCTGCCGGACGTACCGAAAGATACCCCCATCATCCCGGTGGAGCGCGTCGGCATCATCGGCGCCGGCACCATGGGCGGCGGCATCGCCATGAACTTCCTGAATTCCGGCATCCCCGTCACCATCGTGGAGACGAAGCAGGAAGCGCTGGACCGGGGCGTCGCCACCATCCGCAAGAACTATGAGAACAGCGCCAAGAAGGGCCGCTTCTCCATGGACGAGGTGGAAAAGCGCATGGGGCTTCTCACGCCCACGCTGAAGATGGAAGACCTCGGCACAGCCGACCTCATCATCGAGGCCGTCTTCGAGAACATGGATGTGAAGAAGGACGTCTTCGGCAAGCTCGACAAGATCGCCAAGGACGGCGCCATCCTCGCCACCAACACCTCGGCGCTAAACATCGACGAGATCGCCACGGCGGTGAAGCGGCCGGAAGCCGTGATCGGCCTCCACTTCTTCTCGCCCGCCAATGTGATGAAGCTCCTGGAAGTCGTCCGCGCCGACAAAACCTCGAAGTCAGTCATCGCGACCTCCATGCAGATCGCCAAGAAGATCGGCAAAGTCGCAGCCCTGGTCGGTGTCTGCCCGGGCTTTGTCGGCAATCGCCTTCTCGCCCAGCGTCAGCGCGAAGCACAGAAGCTCATCATGGAAGGCGCCATGCCCTGGGATGTGGACCGCGTGCTCTACGATTTCGGTCTGCCTATGGGTCCCTTCGCCATGTCCGACCTTGCCGGTCTCGATATCGGCTGGAACAAGGAAAAGTCGAAAGGCGAAACGCTCCGCGACCGCCTCTGCGAAATGGACCGCCGCGGCCAGAAGACCGGTGCGGGCTATTACGACTATGACGAGAAGCGCAACGCGACCCCTTCGCCGGTCGTCGAGAAGATGATCCTCGATTATGCCGCCGAAAAGGGCATCAACCGCCGGCAGATTTCCGACGATGAAATCCTCGAGCGTTGCATCTATCCGATGATCAATGAAGGCGCCAAGATCCTCGAGGAAGGCAAGGCCATCCGTGCCTCCGACATCGATATCGTCTGGATCTACGGCTATGGCTTCCCGCGCTATCGCGGCGGCCCGATGTTCTATGGCGACACCGTCGGCCTCGACAAGGTGCTCGGCAAGATGAAGGAGTTCCAGTCGCAGATGGGTGACGACTTCAAGCCCTCCGCCCTGCTCGAAAAGCTCGTCGCCGAAGGCAAGGGCTTCAAGGATCTCTGATCCCCGATAACGACCTCACATCGCAAGGGCGGGTTACTTAGCGGTACCCGCCCTTTTTCACGCCTCTCTTGCGACCCGCCGCGCGACGCGGCAAAGTTCCGGCAAACGACATGGAACAAGAAGCAGGAGGAAAAGCCGTGAGCACCAACGAACAGATCGTCCGCAACTTCGTTTCCGCATGGTCGCGCCTCGACGTCGACGACCTCACGGATTTTTTCACCCAGGATGGCATCTACCACAACATGATGCTCGACCCCGTAAAGGGTCGCGACAACATCCGCGAATTCATCAAGGGGTTCGCAGGCAACTGGACCGAACCGGACTGGGAACTCCTCAACATCGCCGTCAATGGCCATGTCGTCTTCACCGAGCGCGTGGACCGCATGAAGGTGGACGGGAAGCTCGTTGCTCTGCCCGTCTGCGGCGTCTTCGAGGTTCGGGACGGTAAAATTTCTGCTTGGCGTGATTATTTTGATCTTCCGACCTATACGGATGCGGTCGGTTGATCAACTTCTGCACTACGATACCGACCCGCATGGCGGATCGAAATCCATGCCCAGTTCCCCAGAGCGGCGGGTCGGCGTACGGATGTGGCAGGAGACCGCCGGCGGCATGTCGCCTCCGGATGCGCTTGCTGCATAGAGTTTCGACAGTTCGTTACTCTCTGCGCAAAGCGTGCTTGAAGAGAGCGCCGCGGCGAGCTTGATGCCCGCACCGGTCGAGCCCAAACTTTCGTCGCGCGCGGCCACCGACGAATACTACTCCGATATCGCACCCCCACATTTACGTTCGCAAACGCCCATAGAACTGAGACCAGCGCCGTCTTTTGTTCGTCGGATGGAAAAAGGGCCTCGATACAGCCGAAGACGATGTCGTTAGCGCCTTGCTCCTGCTGAAACATGACTGCAGGCAGACGATCAGCCGCGCCCGTCCTGTCCGGCAATTACTGACGTGGCTCTCCGGGATTTAGCGTAATCGCTGTCCGATAGTTCTGAAATCCGCAGGTGCCACCCCCCAGCTCGCTCAGAACGACAATTCGCGCTCGCCAGACATGCTTTTGAGGGCTCTTGCGGTCCGCCACGATGTCGCTCAATCGTTAACAATCGACCGCGGATACGGTGAAGGAAATGCCACTGCGCATCCTTTAAGAACGATTGGCAGGCATCGAATGATTTTTCATGAACCGCTATTTTGGGAACGATATTTCATGAAATGTGCTTTTGGTGAAGCTATTTTCGCCAGGCATGCTTATTTTTCATATAATTTGTATTTTTGGTATCAAAATTCATAAGTGAGAATCGTTTTTCATGGGTAATGGGGCAGAATTTCATTTTGCAGGGCCGGTGACTGTTTTTCAGGAGAGGCGTCTTCCGGAACGGGCGACCCCTGCCGGGTACAGCGCGTTGATCGAGGCTTGCGGACTGGCAGTGCCTCTACCGCGAACGCTCTCCGCCATTGGCGAGCGCCATCGCGTGTTGGAGGAAGGCGGCTGGCGCATTCTCACACCGCGACATGCGCCGCATCCGACTTTGGAGGGCCATCTCACTTTCGCTCTCAAATATGAGGGGCTCGATCTTGCAGTCCTGAAACGAATTTTCCTGACAGTCGGTGCCGTTCCCATTGAGGCTTTGGTGCGCGACACGCCCACTGGCACATACGCGCGCCGCCTCTGGTTTCTCTATGAATGGTTGATCGGTCAAAGGCTCGATTTGCCCGATGCCCAAGCGGGCCGTTATGCCCCGGTCGTCGATCCGGCGCAGCAATGGGCGGTGGCCGGGGAGACTTCGCCTCGGCATCGCGTGAAGAACAACCTGCCTGGCACGCCGGACTTTTGCCCATTGGTTTTTCGCACTGAAACGCTGGAGCGTTTCGTTGTGTCAAACCTATCGGCGCGCGCGCAAGAAATTGTCGCGAATGTTTCACGCGATCTGCTGGCGCGTACCGCCACCTTTCTCTTGCTCAAAGATTCTAAATCGAGCTATGCGATTGAGGGGGAGCGCGCACCGCAGGATCGCATCCAGCGATGGGGACGCGCTATTGGCGAAGCAGGTCAGCACGAATTGGACCTGGAAGAGCTATTGCGCTTGCAGCGGATCGTCATTGGCGATGCTCGCTTTATCAAGCTTGGTCTGCGTGACGAGGGGAGATTCATCGGAGAGCATGAGCGTGATATGCGCATGCCCTTGCCAGATCATATCAGCGCCAGACCGGAGGACCTGCCGAGTCTGATCGACGGCATGGTCTCTTTCGATGGGGGACCTGCGCGCGATCTTGATCCCGTGATTGCGGCGACCATTCTCGCCTTCGGTTTTGTCTATATCCACCCCTTTGTTGACGGCAACGGCCGTATTCACCGCTACCTTATTCATCACGTGCTGGCGCAGCGCGAATTTAATCCGCCCGGTGTCGTGTTCCCAGTTTCTGCGGCTATTCTGGAGCAGATCGATGAGTACCGGCGTGTCCTGGAAAGTTACTCGACGCGGCTGTTGCCTTTGATCGATTGGGAGCCGACCGAAGATTTCAATGTGCATGTTTTGAACGATACCGGCGATTTTTACCGGTTCTTCGATGCGACGCCCCACGCCGAGTTTCTCTATACCTGCGTGCGCAAGACTATCGAAGAAGACCTACCATACGAGACGGACTTTCTGCGCCGCTACGATCAGTTCCGGCAGCAGGTGACGGACTTCATCGACATGCCGGATCGGTTGATCAACCTTCTGTTCCGTTTCTTGCAACAGAATGAAGGGCAGTTCTCGAAACGCGCCCGCGATCGTGAGTTCGAAGCGCTGACCAATGAGGAAACACAGCGCATCGAACGCATTTATCAAGATGCTTTCGATGGCATGCGCGAATCCGCTCGATGAAGTCGCCCTGGTGTCGGGTTCAAAAAGGTCTTCTTCTGTGATGGTAAGGTTGGGTCGGCTTGCAACCGATAGCCAGTTGCCTGGCTGATCCCCGCCTTGGCCGCGGCCACAGAAACGGTGCGGGTCTGCCTGAGCGTCATGAAGAGCCTCACTTTTTGGTCAGTGACATGACGGCCCGGCATGAACGATCTCCTTACGCAGAAAATCATTCCCTAGCCGAGCCGGTCACGACCGTCAGACCGACCCATTTGGGGCGCAACGCGAGGGTGGGGCGTCGCAGGGAGGCGTAGCCCGACTTGAAAGGCCCACCCCCGCGTTCTCATCCTGGTAGACGCTGGATTCTCACCTTGTTTGTCGCGCGGCAAAGTTGAACGCTTTACTTCGCACTTTCCAAGGAACAGGGCCTCCCTTTAGAGGGGCGCCACCTCGGTTCGCATGACATTGAAAATCCGGTCCGCGTCAGGCTTCGCCACGCCCGCTTGCGATGCAAACTCAGGCCACCTCATCACACTTTCCCGAACCTCGCGCACGATCTCGGCTGCTTTCCTTTCCTTAAACCCGCAATACGCTCCGAAGGCGATCAGGTCGTCATATGTGAAGTGATCACGTTTGCCGTTTAGGCTCATTTGATGCTGATGCGTCCAGTCCCCATTCGGGTTGTAGGAATAGCTCACGTCAAAAGCCGGAGAGAGGCTCCATACCCCCTTTCGATCCATGAGAAACGCAACGTTCTTGACGTGATCGTCCTGGTTTCGCGCGAGAAGGTTGAGAACAGCTCGGCGGTACTGTTGCTCAATTGCGCTGATGGGCAGGCGCAGTAGACGGATCGTCTCTACGGCCTGCTCATATGAATTCGCGCCGGCAAGGTTGAAATCGAAGTGACGCAACGCTGCCAGGGACTGCATGTGCAGCTTTCCGCCGCTCTCGGTGCGATCGAAGCGCCGGGTCATGAAGTGCGCTCGTCCGCCTTCCTCATGCAGGCGACACTGGGTCATTTCGATACCGGCAGCACAAGCCATCATATAAAATCCGTATTCGATGCGGCCGAAGCCCTGTGGATCCGCGAATTCCCTGTCCCGATTGTTGGATATTCCGTCAAACTTCATCAGCCAGTAGGTGAACCCCTCCCCGGCTTCGACCTGTCCGGATCTGAATTCACCGGTCTCTTCGTTCCAGGCAAGAATGGCCTTCGCCCGGGCTCCACCGGCGGAGGTGCCGACGCGGAGGATCTCTTCCAGCTGCTCGTGGTCATCGCCTCCTGTCAGCACCCCTGACAGGTCCTCCCGTTGGTTCAGGACCTGGTTTGCCAGAGAGACCAAGGCCTCGATATCCAACCGTCGCGATTTGCGCACACCGGCCGGTATCGTCGGGTGGAACTCGAGCGCACCCATCCCACGGGTGCCGATGTAGCAGAGACGCTCTACCGGATTGAAACTGGAAGCGCTGCGTCCACGAGCCGCCAACCAGGCGTTGATCAGGGCGTTGCCAAATTTGTCCGGCAACGAGTCCGCGAGTAAGCCGGGTAGCCCTCTAAACGCATCGCGAGGGAGCCCGGGAAACTCGTAAGGAGACTCGCGTAGCGGCATCACGATCGGAGAGAGCTGGATATTGCTTTGGGTGAAGTCGGGCTCATACTGAAAAACGCCAAGGCCGCGATCCGCAACCCAACTCACAGCTCCAATATTCCGCCCCCAGAGGCGCACCTGTGCGTCGGTGCTCATTCGTCACCCCATTCCCAGTCTTCCTTGGAAGATGGTTGCGTCGAGCCGCTCGCGCGACGTCGCTCCCTCCCGCCCAAGCGTACGCGCTCTACCGGACGGACCTCGGGATCCGGCAACGCCTGCACCAAGGCGCCTCCCAGATTGAACACCTCCAACACGCGCAGGATCGTTTCAAGCGACACGTTCCGACCGGCCTCCAGTCGCTTTACAGTTTTCTCGGCAAGCCCAGCCTCGGCTGCCAGGTCCGCCTGCGTGATATTCCGGCTCAGCCTAAGCTTGGCAACGCGATCGCCGATCTCCGCGAGACGCTCTTCCAGAGTCACAGCCTCGCCGATGACGTAGTGTGTCATATGTTACCCCTTAAACTATGATTTTTGCTTATATGGGTAACATATGGACCACTACGTATTTTTTCAATGAGAATCTTATAAGAGTATTTTTTGTCCCCTTAATTACAATTTCAATCGAAAAAGGTTATATATGACCTCTTAAGTTAACTCCAACGGTTCCTGTTATCTTGCGCACGGTGCGCGCCCCCTTGAGGTTCAAGCTTTGAACAAGTCGTCCTTTTTTGCGTTGATACCTGTTGTCACGCCGCCGTAATCCGGTTACGCCTTGCCAAGGCAAGAGGTGACCGCATGTCGAAAGATCGAACAGCAGGCGAACGAGTGCGGCGATATCGGAACGCCCAAAGTCGGGAGCGCGGGATCCGCAGGGTCGAGGTGCAGTTGCCGGCTTGGGGCGTTCATGCCGTGAAGGCGCGCGCCGCCAGGTTGCGTTCCGCGCGCGAGCACGCCGATGCCGCACGGGCCGACATCGATCTGATCCTTGGAACCCTCAATGCGCCGCGGCCGGAGTGGATCGATGCGGAAACCCTGGTTTCTTGCTTGTACGCAGAGCAAGCTGATCCGCGATGGATCCCTCATATGAGGGCTTTCTTCGACGAAATATCTATCGGCGCAATTCATGACATCGTTCTCGCCGGCGTCGTGGATTTCGAAACGCTCTATCGCGCAGCACGCACTTGGAGGGCGCTGGATGGAAACGCTGCCCCCTGGATCAAGGAAATGGCCGACCTCAAAATGGAAGGCCCTGCTCCGTGATGCGATCCGGATTCTTGATGCGAGCGCTACCCCGACGCCCTGGCTTTTTGGCGGCGGAACCGCACTTGCCGTCCACTACAAGCACCGGGTGAGTTATGACGTCGATATCTTTGTGCCCAGCCAGGATGCGTTGCGAGACCTTGCTCCGCAACGCAATGCGATTACAAAATCCGTTCTCGGAGAAAACAAGACCAACCTTCCGGGCAACTATCTCAAGCTAAGGTTCCCGTACGGAGAGATCGCCTTCATCACGGGCGGGCGCCGGACGGACACACCTTCCCAAGCATGGGAGTTTGCAGGGCGCGTGATCGACATCGAAACGCCATGGGAGACCGCGACCAAGAAGATGTTCTTTCGCGCCTCGTCCCTGAAGATCCGCGATATCTTCGACATAGCGGCCGTCATCGATCACCACGGAGACGAGCTCAGAGAATGCCTTCCGGAGGTCGAAGATCGCCTTCCCAATGTGCTGGACCGTGTCAAATCACATCAGCCAGCCTACGAAAGAAGAGTTCTGGGCGAGATCAATGCCACAAAGACGGGCCGCAAATACATGACCGCCGCCGCCATCGACTCCGTCGTTGGGTTTCTCGAGGACTGGGCTCACAGGCCGACTTGCGATCTCTGATAGCCGCCTTCCTTCGTCCCTAGCTCCTATAGCGCGACAATCTGGGTGAGATGCTGGCGACAATCAGGATGAGAACGTGGGGGTGGGGTCTCGCAGGGAGGGTGTAGCCCCACTGGAGAGGCTCCACCCCCGCGTTGCGCCCGGAAAGGGTGTGTGTCTGACGGTCGTGGCCGGCTCGGATAGGGAATGATTTTCTGCGCAAGGAGATCGTTCATGCCAGGCCTTCATGTCACCGACCAACAAACGAGGCTTTTCATGACGCTCAGACAGACTCATTCCACTCCCGTGGCCGCAGCGAAGACCGGGATCAGCCAAGCAACGGGCTATCGGCTGCAGGCCGACCCGTCTTTGCCATCTCAGAAGAAGGCCCCTCGCGGTCAACGTCGTCCGGATCCGCTTGCCGACATTTTCAACACGAAGGTCGCGCCGCTGCTGCGCTCCTCACCGGGGATCCGGCCTGTGGCGGTTCAAAATTGCGGGTTTCGGTAATTCCCGGACAAGCATTTCAGTAATTCCCGGACACGCGTTTCGGTAAATCCCGGACAGTGATTTCGCTAATTCCCGGACAGTTCC
>NZ_NYVD01000077.1 GCF_002684405.1 Parvibaculum sp.
ATAAGAGGGTGGTGGGAGAACGCGCATCACGACCGGCCCGGCGGCGTGGAAAGCGCGGTCGCGACGGACTGGGTGCCGCAATCCAAACCCGTCTGGTTTACCGAACTGGGCTGTCCCGCCATCGACAAGGGGACGAACCAACCGAATGTCTTCGTCGACCCGAAATCGGCCGAAAGCAATGTGCCGTGCTTTTCCAGTGGCGAGCGCGACGACTTCATCCAGCGCCGTTTCATCGAGGCGGAGGCGGGATATTGGGACCCGTCGCATGAGGCCTTCGCGGAAACCAACAATCCGGTCTCGCCGGTTTATGGCGGGCGCATGGTGGAGCCGTCCCGCATTTTCCTCTGGGCCTGGGACGCGCGGCCCTTTCCCGCCTTTCCGGCGCGCGACGACATCTGGGGCGATGCGCCGAACTGGGAGCGCGGTCACTGGATCAACGGGCGCATGGGCGCGGCGGCGCTGGACGGGCTTGTCGCTGCGATCCTGACCGGGATGGATTTCGCCCATGGCGATACGAGCGGGCTCAACGGCGTGGTGGAAGGCTATGTGCTGGACCGCATCATGACGGCGCGCGGCGCGCTGGAGCCGCTGATGGCGGCGTGTTTCTTCGGCGCATCCGAAACGGGCGGTGAGATCCGTTTCCATCATTTCGGCGCGGCGCCGTCGCTGGCCCTGAGCGTGGACGATCTCGCCGTGACCGATGAGAGCGGGCGGCCGGGCCTGACACGGGTGCGCGGGCAGGAAAGCGAGCTGCCGCAATCAGCCAAGCTCTCCTTCATCGACGGCGGCGGCGATTATGCGCAAGGTGTGGCCGAAGCGCGGCGTGCGGAAAGGACGAGCCGCGCCGTCGTCAATCAGGCACTGCCCATGGTGCTGACCCCGGCGCAGGCGCAATCCATCGCCGAGATCTGGCTGCGCCGGCAATGGGTGGCGCGGGAGCGGGCGACGCTCACCTTGCCGCCGAGCCGGATGGCGCTGGAACCGGGCGATACGCTGACGCTCCAAACAGATGAAGGCGGCGCCGAATACCGGCTCGGCTCGGTTTCCGACGAGGGCGTGCGGCGCGCCGAAGTCGTGCTGGAGGAAGCAAGTCTCTACGGGTCGGTCGCCACCGCCTCGCGTGTCCGAAACATTGCCCGCGCGGCGGACAGGCCGCCCGTGCTGGCGGCGTTCATGGACCTGCCGCTCGTCACCGGCACGGAAACGCCCTGGGCGCCGCGTGTCGCCTTTGCCGCCGACCCGTGGCCGGGCAGTGTGGCGCTGTGGACACGCGCGCCCGGCGGCACCGTGCTGGACGGCACGATAACCCGGCAGGCGACCATCGGGACGACGCTGGATGCGCTGGGCCCCGGCGCGGCGCTTGCCGGACGCTGGGACGAAGCCAATAGCGTGACCGTGCTGCTGGCCTCCGGCGCGCTGTCGAGCGCGGAGAAGCTCGCCGTGCTGAACGGCGCCAACCGCGCCGCGATCGGCGGCGAGACCGAAGGCGGGGCCGAAGACTGGGAAGTGATCCAGTTCCGCGAGGCCGATCTGGTGGCGCCGGACACCTATCGCCTGTCGGGCCTGCTGCGCGGACTGGCAGGTACGGAACGGGAGAGCACATTGGCAGCGGGCGCGCGTTTCGTGCTGCTCGACGGCGCGGTGGCAGAAACGGGCCTTGCGGAAAGCGAAAGAGGGCTCGAACGCCGCTGGCTCTGGGGCCCGGCGTCGCTGCCCTATGACGATGAGAGCTATCGCGAGCGCAGCTATGTCTTTCAGGGCGTGGGGCTGCGGCCGCTGAGCCCGGTGCATGTGAGTGCGAAGCGGGCGGCGGACGGCACGCTCGATTTCGTATGGATCCGCCGCACGAGGGTAAGCGGCGATAGCTGGCTCGGCCTCGACGTGCCGCTGGGCGAGGAAGCGGAACTTTACGACCTCGACGTGCTGTCGGACGAAGGCGGGGAGGTGCTGCGCACGCTCTCCGCGACACGCCGGATATGCAGGCGGTGGATTTCGGCGGTCCGGCGCCCGCATCGCTTGCGATCGATCTCTATCAGCTGAGCCCCGCATGGGGCCGCGGGCGCGGAAGGAGCGCAATCCTCAATGTCTGATACGGCCAATCTGAAACTGCCCTGCCTGGAACCGGCGCAGGCGCAAAAACACGTCACGGTGAACGAGGCGCTGACGGCGCTTGACGCGCTGGTGCAGCTTTCGGTGACGAGTGCGACGCTGAGCGCGCCGCCTTCGGACCCGGCAGACGGGGCGCGCTACATCGTCGCAACCGGTGCGACGGGCGACTGGAGCGGGCATGAAGGAGATGTCGCTGCCTTTCAGGACGGAAGCTGGCGCTTCTATATGCCGCAACCGGGCTGGCGCGCCTGGGACGAGGCGGCGGGCCATGGTCGGCGGCATGACGGCACGGGCTGGCTGGCCGAAACGGGCGGTGGCGTGCTGGCGGCGGGGGCGAGCTTCGGCGCGGCGCTGACCGCTCACGTCATCGAGCTGGAGCATGAGCTGACGCCGGGCTGGGCGAATGACACGGCGCTGGAAATACCCGACCGCGCCATTGTGCTGGGCGTGACGGGCCGGGTGACGGAGACGGTGGTCGGCCCCGTGAGCTGGAGCCTTGGCGTGGCCGCCGACCCCGGGCGCTACGGCAACGGGATCGGCATTCCGGCAGGCAGCACGGTCAACGGCATCAGCGGGACGCCGGTGGGCTATTACGGCGCCACGCCGGTGAGACTGACGGCGGCGGGGCTGGCTTTCGTCAGCGGCACCCTCCGGCTCGCCATCCATTATCTGGCTCTCTCCATCCCGGATGCATGAATCGGCTTGACGTGTTCTTGTATTGTTCTCATATTTGAGGAATAAATTCCTCATTTCGTGACACGAAGTTCCGGTTCCATGTTGCCGCTTGCCGCCTCCATTTCCGCCTCCTTCAGCCGCGACCCGACGCTGGGCGAGGTCACGGCGCTGGCCGACATGATGGCGGATATGGGCAAAGGCGAGGGCGAGGAGGGGCTGACGGCGGTCGGCTGGGCGCTTCTGAACCGCTATGGCGGCGCGGAGGAAGCGGCGAGCACAGGCCGACCTTTCCCGCTGGAGCGGCGCTGCGGCGCGGATTTCTGCCGGGTACTGGGACTTGCCGCGCGCATTCTCGCCGGTGAGGTCCCGGACCCGACACGGGGCGCGACGCGTTTTCACGCCCATGACGAACTCCCGGCCTGGGCCGAGGAGCGGATGCCCTGCGCGCTGATCGGCGGGCATCTTTTCTACGCGGTCTGAGACCGCGCTTCCCCAAACAGAAAGGACAACAGATGGACGGTTCGACCGGATTGTTTCCGGCCGACTGGATCGGCTGGATTCAGGCGGCCCTGAGCGTGGTCGGCGCGGCTTCCGCCGTGGCGGCGATCACCCCCACGCCCAAAGACGACAGGATCATCGGCAAGGTGCACAGCGTGTTGCAGCTTCTTGCGCTGAATATCGGCTATGCCGGCAAGAGCAAACAGCAGTGATGTGGAAGCGCATGGCGGGCGACAAGGCCCGCCATGCGCCCTTTTACGCTACAATGTCGTAAAGGCCGGCTGTTCGCCGGCGACCGGGCGGGAAAACCGCCGCTCTTTCGCGGCAAACCGGTTCGCCATTTTTCGTTTTCTGGACGATGAGAAGATTGCCATATCCTGCGTGAAGAGTTTTTGCAGTGTATCGGCGTCGATGTGATCCTTAAGCCATCGTTCCGCAGCTTCCGCTTTCTCTCGTTCGGAGACGGGCAGGTTCTTGCGATCCTGCACCTGCCCCCAGACGACGAGAACGATCAGCTTTAAGCGAATCTCGTGCAGATGCTCCACCACTTCGCGGCTAAGGATGAAGGGAGCTTCCGACGTGACCGAAACGAAGCGTCTTAACTCATCCGCCTCGACATACCCCTTCACGATGAAGTCGGTGAAAACCTCCTGAATGCCGTCAAACACGGAGAGCTGTCGTGAAAAGAGTTCGTGGCGCAGCTTGTCCTTGGAGACGACGTAGTAGACAAGCGACAACAGGCCCCAAGCCAGTACGAATTGAAAGAAGATCAGAATCAGCACCAGCCATATCAATGAGTGGAATGAATCCGCCCATTGGACTATCTCAAACATTAGCGATCCCAGCCTAAATATGTAGGCCACTAATATGCACAAATTTTATGGTTGGAAGAAAGATGAAAATTTTAGTCAAGACACACATATTGCTGTTGATTTCGCCCTGCTGAAAATAAATCAAGTCATTTTGTGAATAAGAGCATGTTGATTTAGCCCGACGACGACGCGTTTCAAGTGCCTTTCTTGCCGGACGCATCGGCCATCGGCACCGAATTGCATCCGACGCAGCGTCAGCCTGACCTTGCCGAATTCCCCGCGAAAAACCTGCCCTGCCAGGCTTTTCCCGCCTGCGACACGAACCATTTAACCTGCTAAAACGCATGCCGCGTTAAACGACGACGAGCCCGGCAAACGGGCCGCGAGCAGGGAGACGCCCATGGATTTGCAGCTTGCCGGAAAAACGGCGCTTGTGACCGGGTCCTATCGAGGCACGGGCCGCATGATCGCGCATGCACTCGCCGCCGAAGGCGCGCATGTCGGCGTGCATGGGTTCGCACGCACCGCGGCGGAAACCGTTGCACATGAAATTCATGAACAGGGCGGCGCGGCTTCCGCGCTGGAAGGCGACATTCTTACCGATGACGGCGCGGCGCAATTGTTGCGCGAGACGCAGGATGCGCTGGGTGATGTGGACATTCTTGTCAATAATTACGGCACCGCAGATGCCGGTTCATGGGCAACCTCCGAAACGCCGGACTGGATCGAGGCCTATGAGAAGAACGTGCTGTCCGCCGTGCGCATGACGCGCGGGCTGATGGACGGCATGAAGGCGAAAGGCTGGGGCCGCATCGTCAATCTGGGCACGATTGGCTCCACCGAGCCGGCCGCCCGCATGCCGCATTACTATGCCGCCAAGGGCGCCATGGCGACCATGACGGTGAGCCTGGCCAAGGACCTTGCAGGCACCGGCGTCACGGTGAACCTCGTCAGCCCCGGTCTCATCCGCACGAAGGAAGTGGAAGAGCGTTTCATCGAACGCGGCCGTCGGAAGGGCTGGGGCGACACCTGGGAAGAGGTCGAGCCGCATGTGCTGAAGGAGTTCATGGGCAACCTCACCGGGCATGTTCCGTGTCCGGAGGAAATTGCCGATGTGGTGGTCTTCATCGCAAGCGCGCGGTCGGGCGCGATCAACGCGCTGAACATCCGTGTCGACGGCGGCACCACGGCGCTTGTGACCTGAACCGCCAGCAAAAATATAAAGGACAGAACGGGGAACGAGATGCAGGAATTCCGCTTCGATCTATGCGAACTGCCGGGCGAGACGGAAGGGCTCCGTCAGGAACTCCGCGCCTTCCTGAAAAAGGAACTGGCGGACATTCCCGCCGTGACGCGCGCCCAGACATGGAGCGGCTTCGACGCCGATTTCAGCCGCAAGATGGGCGAAAAGGGCTGGATCGGCATGACATGGCCCCAAAAATATGGTGGCCATGAGCGGAGCTTCTTCGACCGCTATGTGATGCTGGAAGAAGTGCTGGCCGCCGGCGCGCCGGTGGGCGGGCACTGGATCGGCGACCGGCAGTCGGGCCCGCTTCTGCTGAAATTCGGTACGGAAGAGCAGCGCCAGACAATCCTGCCCAAAGTGGCCAGGGGTGAGTGCTTCATGTGTATCGGCATGAGCGAACCGGATTCCGGCTCCGACCTTGCCGCCACGCGCACCCGGGCCGAAAAGGTCGAGGGCGGCTACAAGGTCAATGGCACCAAGCTGTGGACCTCCAATGCGCATAAGGCGCATTACATGATCGCGCTTTTCCGCACAGACAATGAAGACAAGCATGGCGGGCTGACGCAGTTCCTCGTGGACCTCACGCTGCCCGGCATCTCCATCCGCCCGATCACGGATCTGTCGGGCCATGCGCATTTCAACGAAGTGAATTTCACCGACGTTTTCGTGCCCGACGACATGCTGGTCGGCACCGAAGGCGGCGGTTGGGCGCAGGTGACGGCGGAACTTGCTTTCGAGCGGTCGGGCCCCGAACGCTATCTCTCGAGCTTCATCCTGATGGTGGAACTCATCCGCGAGCTGGAAAAGCAGAAGGGCGAAAAGGGCGCTGCCGAGATCGGCCGCCTCGTCGCGCATCTGACGACTTTGCGCCAGATGTCGCTCTCGGTGGCGGGCATGCTGGAGCAGGGCGAGAACCCGGCGCTGGAAGCGAGCGTGGTGAAGGATCTCGGCGCTGTCTTCGAGCAGAACATGCCGGTGATCGCGCATGAGCTGACCGGGATCGAGGCGCATATCGGTACCGGCAGCGATTTCGAACAGGTACTCGGCTATCTGACACAGGTGACGCCGTCCTTCTCATTGAGGGGCGGCACGCGGGAAATCCTGCGCGGCATCATTGCGCGCGGTCTGGGCCTGCGCTGAGGAGGAGAAAACAGATGAACGAATTGCAGACGATCCTCTCCGACAGCGTGAACGGCCTGCTCGGCGACCGGGTGACGAAACCGCTTCTCGAAAAGGCCGAAGCGGGCGAGTTCCCGCAAGCGCTTTGGGACGAAGTGGAAGCGAACGGCCTCACCCGCGTACTGGTGAGCGAAGAGCAGGGCGGTGCCGGCGGCACATGGGCCGATGCCAATATGGTGCTGAAGGCGGCGGGCGATCATGCCGCGCCCTTGCCGATTGCCGAGGCGGTGCTGGCAAGCTGGCTGCTCGACAAGGCCGGTATCGAGGTGCCCGAAGGCGTTATCACCGTGATGGAAGGCGAGTTCCGCCTTGATGGCGACAAGCTGTCGGGCAAGGCGGCCCGCGTGCCCTGGGGCCGCAATGCGAAACATGCCGTGACGCTGGTGGACGGCGCGGGCGGTGCGCAGGCCGTGCTTGTGGCGCTGGACGGCGTGGCAATCGAGGAAGACATCAATGTCGCGCGCGAGCCGCGCGACACGCTGACTTTCAATGCGGCTCCCGCAGTGGCGAAGCCCGCCGGGCTCGATGCGGAGGCGCTGACGCTTTACGGCGCGCTCATCCGCTCTGCGCAGATGGCAGGCGCGCTCGCCTATCTGCTGCGCCAGAGCGTTCAGTATGCGAATGAGCGCAAGCAGTTCGGCCGCGAGATCGGCAAGTTCCAGGCGATCCAGCAACAGCTTGCCGTGCTGTCGACGCAGGCCGCGGCGGCGGGGACGGCGGCGGCCCATGCCTGTGCCAGTGCCGACCGGCAGGACGACCCCTCCTTCGAGATCGCGGTCGCCAAGGTGCGCGCGGACGATGCGGCCAATATCGCCACGTCCATTGCGCATCAGGTGCATGGCGCCATCGGCTTCACCTATGAGCACGGGCTGCACTATGCGACGCGCAGGCTCTGGTCCTGGCGGGCGGAGTTCGGCGCGGGCGCCGACTGGGCCGAACAGCTTGGACGCCAGACGATCACGCGCGGCGCCGACGCGCTCTGGCCTTTCGTGACGGCGCGCTAAACGGAATCATCGAACCGCAACAGAGGTATTCCCATGAATGTGTCCGAAGCGCTGAAGACGCGCATCACCTGCCGCGCCTTTCTGGACAAGCCGGTGCCGGAAGCAACGCTGCGCGACCTGCTCGAAACGGCGAAATATGCGCCGTCGGGCGGCAACCTGCAGCCCTGGCATGTCTATGCGCTGACGGGAAAGAAGCTCGAAGAGTTTCTGGGGATCATCCGCGACAAGGCGAAGGACAATCCCTTCGGCGAGGGGACGGAATACGACATCTATCCCAAGGGACTGACCGATCCCTATCGCAGCCGCCGCTTCAAATGCGGCGAGGACATGTATGCCTCCATCGGCGTGGCGCGCGAGGACAAGGCGGGCCGGCTTCAGCAGTTTTCCAGAAATTTCGAGTTTTTCGGCGCGCCCGTCGCGCTCTTCTTTGCCATCGACCGGCAGATGGGCCTCGGCCAGTGGGCCGATCTCGGCATGTTCATGCAGTCGGTCATGCTGCTCGCGCGCGAATACGGGCTCCACACCGCGCCGCAGGAAGCCTGGGCGATCTGGCACAAGACCATTGTCGAATTTGTGGACATGCCCGAAGAGCTTATGCTGTTCTGCGGTATGGGGCTTGGCTATATGGACGAAACCGCGCCCATCAACCGGCTCCGGACGGATCGCGCGCCGCTCGAGGAAATCGTGTCCTTCGAGGGGTTCTGACCCTTTGAATGGGGCGTAACCTGCCGTTCATCCCGGGTTCAGTGAGGACGGTTTAGGCTCCCTCCATGATTTCGCAGTCCACATATCGCTTCATGGCCAAGGCCGCGCAGATTGCGCTGCTGGCGGCGGCATTTGCCGTGTCCGCCAGCGCCGCCCGGGCCGATGGAGTGTCTTTCGGCAGCGGGGCGGCGGCCTGGCCGCGCGCCCAGGGCTATGTGAGCCGGCCGCTTTACGATGCACGGTCCGATCAGGACAATGCGCGCAATGCGGTGAAGGCCGGAAATGTGCTGTCGCTGGAGCAGATCCTGCCGCGCGTGCGGGCGCGTTTTCCAGGACAGCATCTGGATTCGCGCCTCATTCAGGCGGGAGGACGCGCCGTCTACAAGGTAAAGATGCGCATGAATGATGGCAGCGTTAAGATCATCACCGTCGATGCCCGCTCCGGCAAGATCCTCGGCGCGAGATAGGAGAGACCCATGCGGCTTCTGGTGGTGGAAGACGATCCGGATCTGAACAGGCAGCTCGTCAGCGCGCTTCAGGAAGCAGGCTACGTGGTCGACAGCGCCACCGACGGTGAAGAGGGCCATTTCCTCGGCGATACCGAACCCTATGATGCCGTCGTGCTCGATCTGGGCCTGCCGGAAATGGACGGCGTGACCGTACTCGAAAAATGGCGGCGCGACGGCAAGACCATGCCCGTGCTGATCCTGACCGCGCGCGACCGCTGGTCGGACAAGGTCGCGGGCTTCGACGCGGGCGCGGACGATTATGTGGCCAAGCCCTTCTATATGGAGGAAGTGCTGGCGCGGCTTCGCGCGCTGCTGCGCCGCGCGGCGGGCCATGCCTCGAGCGAACTGGAATGCGGCCCGCTGATGATCGACACGCGGACTTCGCGCGTGACGGTGAACGGCAAGGCGGTGAAACTCACCTCGCTGGAATACAGGCTGCTCTCCTATCTGATGCATCATCAGGGCCGCGTCATCTCGCGGACCGAACTGGTCGAACATCTCTACGACCAGGATTTCGACCGGGATTCGAACACGATCGAAGTGTTCGTGGGCCGCCTGCGCCGCAAGCTCGGCAAGGATCTCATCGAGACCGTGCGGGGCCTCGGCTACCGCCTGACGGCACCGGAAGATGCGGTCTAGCAGCCTCGCGTTCCGCCTCGTCGCTGGCGCGGCCTTCTGGAGTTCCATCGTCCTCGTGGCGGGCGGGATCATTCTCTCCACATTGTTCAGGGGCTCGGTCGAGCGCAGCTTCGATGCGCGGCTCGCCTCCATGCTGGACAGCCTCATCGCCAGTACCGATGTCTCGCCCGACGGCAAGCTGGAACGCTCGCGCCAGCTGAGCGAAAGCCGCTTCGATTTCGCCTATTCGGGCCTTTACTGGCAGATCGCCCCGCTGGCCCCGCGCGCGCCCTTGCGCTCGCGCTCCCTCTTCGACCAGAAGCTCGATATCGATGCGGGCAAGAAAGTCGAGCGCGGCGAGAACGGCATCAAGGCATTCGGGACGACCGGGCCGGAGGGCCAGCATCTTCGCGTGCTGGAACGGCGGATCTCGCTGCCCGGATATGATGTGCCGGTGTCCTTCGCGGTGGCGGCCGACCGTGCGGAACTGGAAGGGGATATCGCCCATTTCAATGGATGGGTCGCCGCCTCCATGGGTGTGCTCGGTATTGTGCTGCTGGGCGCGCTTCTCATTCAGGTGCGTTTCGGCCTGCAGCCGCTGGACAGGGTGCGCCTGTCGCTTGCGAATATCCGCTCCGGCCGGGCGACGCGGCTCGAAGGCGAGTTCCCGAGCGAGATCGAACCGCTGGCCGAGGAGCTGAACGGCCTGCTGGACGGCAATCGGGAAGTGCTGGAACGCGCGCGGACCCATGTCGGCAATCTCGCTCATGCGTTGAAGACGCCGCTCAGCATCCTTTCCAACGAAGCCCGCGCGCAGAAAAACGAATTCGGCGGTCTGGTCGAGAAGACCTCGGGCCAGATGCGCGAGCAGATCGACCATCATCTGGCGCGGGCCCGCATGGCGGCGTCGGCCAATGTGCTGGGCGCCCATAGCGACGCCTCGGAGGTGATGAAACGCCTCGCCCGGACGCTGGAGCGCATCTATGCCGAACGCGGCATCCGGATCGATCTTGCCATGCCCGACGGGATCGGTTTTCGCGGCGAAGCGCAGGACCTGGAAGAGATCGCGGGCAATCTCCTCGACAATGCCTGCAAATGGGCGGAGAGCGCTGTGCGGGTGGAGCTGACGCCGCATGCCGAGCGCCGCAAGGGGCGGCCGTTCTTTCTGCTCGCCATCGAGGATGACGGGCCGGGCCTGCCGGCGGAAAAGCGCGAGGCGGCGCTCAAGCGCGGCGGGAGGTTGGATGAATCGAAGCCGGGCTCCGGCCTCGGTCTCTCCATCGTGACGGAAATCGTGGAGCTTTACGGTGGCGACCTGACGCTTGCCGATGCCGCGTCCGGCGGTCTCCGCGCCGAGGTGCGGCTGCCGCAAGCGGGGGAGTAGGCAGTTCCAATCCATCTGGTGTCATCCCGGCCTTGTGCCGGGATCCAGAGCGACAAACTCTTTGCCTTGCGGCCCTGGACCCCGGGACGAAGCCCGGGGTGACATTCATGGTTGGGGAAGAAGCCATGCCTCTCTGCCAACTGGTTTTGAGAAGCTGAACGGCGGATGAACGCCGCATTCAGGGCCCGCTCAAGCACCCCCCGATAATGTACCCCCATGAGCTGCCGGATGTCCGGCAGGCACGACATCGAAAGGGGTGCCGAAATGACTTTCTCCCGTATTTCCAAAGCCGCGACCGCTGTGGCCCTGATCCTCGGCATGTCCGCAGCGACCACCATGGCCAATGCCGGTCCGCGCTACTCCTACGACCAGTACAACAATCGCTACGAGCAACAGCGCTATGACCAGCAGCGCTATGACAGCCATTATGACAATCGCTACGACAACCGTTATGACCGCCGCTACGACAACAACTACCGTGACGACCGCAACGACCGCGGCAAGGATGTGATCGGCGCCATTGGCGGCGCATTGATCGGCGGCCTGCTCGGCTCGCAGTTCGGTGGCGGCGACGGCAAGCTCTTCACCACCGGCGCGGGCGTACTGGTCGGCGCCATGCTGGGCAAGAACATTGCCAGCAACCTGGATCGCCGCGACCGTCCCTATGTCGAGCGCGCCTCTTATGATGCGCTGGCCGGCGGAAGCCGCACGCGGTGGCGCAATCCCGATAGCGGCAATTACGGCTATGTGACACCGGCTGCCAGCTATAATCGCGGTGGCCGCCATTGCCGCGAGTATGAGCAGACGATCTATATCAACAACCGCGCCCGCAATGCCCATGGCACCGCCTGCCGCATGCAGGACGGCACCTGGCAGATCGTCAACTGATCGTCCGTAGACGTACCGGTTCTCTGTCCGGACAGATATCTCCTCGAAAATGAAAAGGCCGCCGCATTCCCCATAAGGGAGTGCGGCGGCCAGTTCGGAACGGTTGCGACGCGACCTGCTATTTGTGCTGTCGTCAGGCCGCCCCGTCTGCGTGCCGGATGTCGGTCGACTGCCGCCCTGCGGGGCGGCGACATGGAAAATGAGCTAGGCGGAAAGGGTCCCGGAAGTGTCCGTCCTTGTCCACCTCGCCTCACGATCCTGAGTCGGAATCGATATCCGGGCGATGGCAAACGGTGTCACTAAACCGTTAGACATCGGATCACCTCCTTTCCTTGTTGAACACGGGACTTAACCGTGAATCCGGACACGGCCCGCGTCAAGGGGATGTATGTGACAAGTTTCAAAACACACCATCCAGTGGAAACAAAGGCGCGTATTTTGGGGATTTTCCGTAGGCGGAGGCCGCCGGATAATTTACCGGAGTGTTCGGGTCTGCGCGCCACAGGCGCCGCGAGCCGCATGGCGGCTGCGCATTAAGGACGAAAAAGACGAATCAATTGCCGCTGACCGCGCGCGGTTTCACCGGATCGGCGGCTTTCTCGTCCTGATCGATCAGGGTCTGCATGGTGATGTCGTCGGTAATCTCTTCTTCCCGCTCCGAAAGCCGGGTGAAGAGCTCTTCCACACGGGGCTCCTTTGCGAAGCTGCTCGACGGGATCGCCTGATCCGCGGTTTTGCGGTGCCGCACGGCAGAAATCACATCGGTGATACTCGTCTTGTCGCTCGGTTTGCCGGGCACCAGACGGGCAGGGCTGTCTCCGGTGAGGTTCAGAAGCCCCGCCTTGCGCAGCGCCCGCGAAATCTGCCCGACCGCCTCCATCGGCAGATGCAGCCGCTTGGACAGCGTTTCCTCGGTCCAGGGCGTGTGCCCCCTGGCGAACGACTCGTGAATGAGCAGCAGGGCCTGAACCGACATCCGTTCGAGCTGGGCGGAGTTGAGATAGCCGATGCCTGCGACGGGCGAGAGGTGCCGCCGGTTCTGGAAATAGAAGGAGATGGCGCAACCGCCGAGCAGGATCAGCCAGGCCGCATAGAGCCAGAACATGAACATGACGAGGCTGGCGAAGGCGGAATAGATAGCGACCGTCTGAGCGGACTTCACCACGAAGGTCGCAAACCCCCAGCCGACCGCGCCCCAGGTGATGCCCGCCACTGTGGCACCCGCAAAGGCGGAGGAAAGCCGCACCCGCGTATTGGGAACCAGCGCATAGACGAAGGTGAAGGCGCTGATCAGGATGACATAGGGGACCGCCCGGCTCGATTGCTCGACGACGAAGCGCACAGGGGCCCATTCGATGACGGATCCGACCAGGGAATTGGAGAGCGCCCCCGCCGCGATGCCTGCGAAGGTGAAGGCGACGATCGGCCCGAGCACACCCATGCTGACGAGCTCGGTGAATTGCTGCGCGATCGAGCGGCTCGCCTCGACATGCCAGATCGAATTGAAGGCTTCTTCCACCTTCTTGATCATCGAGATGACGGTATAGAGCAGGAAGGCGAAGCCGACGGTTCCCAGCACATTCGCATTTACGCGCTGCACGAATTCCATCATGCGCTGCGTGACCTCCGCGCCCTGGGCGCCGAGCGGGGAGAGGAAGTCGGCGAGCATGCCTTCGATATAGCTGTCGAAGCCGAAGGCGCGGGCGACGGCAAAGCCGATGGCCAGCGCCGGGACGATGGAGAGAAGCGTCGTATAGACGAGGCTCATCGCCCTGAGATTGAGCGAGCCCGCAAGCAGGTCGCGAATGACCACCCAGGAAATCCGCAGCGACGTGACCGCGACCCGGCGCCAGAGCGGCTGGTCTTCATCCGTCGGTTCCCAGATGAAACTTTCTATCCGGTTTTGAAGCAGACTTGGGCTGATCATGGCGCAATCCAGAAACATTCCCGGCGACCATAGACCGATCGAAAGCGTTCAGGGTCTTTCATCGGTCCGGTCTTTGCGGGTAATGCCGGTCTCGCCGGACGGTCATGACGACGATCATGACCGGGGAGCCACCGGCGGCCCGTGACAAAAGAAAGACCCCCCAGCTGGGGGTGGGGGGTCTCGAACTTGTAGGGCCGGGAAACCCGGCCGGAGGTCTTGTTAGCGGCTGTGTCAGCCGATAACGAGTTCCTCGGCAGAGAAACGACCGTTTCGGCCTTCCACCAGTTCGTACTGGATGGACTGGCCTTCCTGCAGTGTTTTCTGTCCGGCACGTTCAACAGCCGAGATGTGTACGAACACATCTTTGCCGCCGTCTTCCGGTGCGATGAACCCATAACCTTTTGTGGCGTTGAACCACTTAACGACTCCGGTAGCCATATGCGTCGATAGCCTTCAGTAAGTAAGTAATCAGGGCACCCCCGGATCACCGGAGATGTCCAGTTGTTAACGCTATCACCGAATAATCGTCGTCGCGAATCGAAATCTGGACAGTGTTCGAGATAATTTCGGGCTGTCCGTAAACGTTTAGTACCGTTTGCATTTTCGGCGGCCGTCCGGATCGCGGAGTAAAAATTCCTGTCTTCGGTTTTCCGTCGCATTGTTGTCATCCATGCGTCGGGAACCAAATGTTAAATATAAAGCCCTAGCGTTGCTGCCTTGCGGGCGAGATGTCTGAGCGCCGTCCGCGTTGCTGTTTCAGGTGGCGGAACGGATCAATGGAGAGCACGGCCGATACAGGCTTGAGCAGGAAGCTGGCGCAGTATCTCGAAAAACTGCCCGAGCCGACTCTGCTGAAGCTCGCCTACGGGCTGGAGCGCGAAAAGCTTCGCGGCACCAAAGGGCTGCCGTTCGATGAGCTGATTTCCGCGCTGCGTCCGCTCCTCGCCACAATCGGCGGAGAGCGTCCGGGCCTGCCCGATCCCATGCGCCATTTTTGTCAGCCTTTCGAAGACCTTCTGGTTACGGACGGTGTGCGCCCGCGACGGGGCCAGATCTCGCGCAGCGCCATTGCGCTGGTCTGGACCTGGCTCGAAAACGATCTTCTGCCCGACGCGCTGCCCGACCTCTGCCGTCATGTGACGGAAAAGACGCTGGAAGGCGACAAGGCCGGTCTCGAAGCCGCCGTGTCGGTGATGCATGAATCGGCCTCGCGCGCCATGCGCGCCGAAATCGAGCGGGCGAGAAAGGATACCGCCTATTGCCGGGAGCTTGAGCGCCGGCTGTCGGGCGAAGAGGGGCTCGACGATGCCCGAAAGATTGCCGATGTGCTGGCGATCGCGCCGGCGATGATAAAGCTCCAGAAGATGCTGCCCAAACCCATCGAGAATCTCGATGAAACGATGGTGAAGCAGGTCCGGGAACTTTATGACGAGGTCAGCGAAGAGGCGCCGGAGCGCGCCATCTACATTGCCTATGGCGTGGCGGGCCGGCTGCGCGAGCCTCATCAGGTGCTGCGCCTGGCGCGTCGCATTGCTCACCAGCGCAACGACATTCTTATCAGCCGGACGGAACTTGCCGTGCTCGGCGAGGATATTCTGTCGGAAATGGAAACCATCGCAGCCAAGGCGGAAGCTGCGCGTCCGGGCCGCACGGATCTGGAAAAGCTGCTGGAGGACGTGAAGCGCTTCACGCGCCTGTCAAAAGGGCTCACGACGGAAATCGACCTGCGCCGTTGCGGCGAATGGGGGCAGCGTCTGCTTGGCGCCCGCGCCAAATTCTCCGTCGCGCTGGCCGAAGAGCTGTCGCGCATCGAACTCATACTGGTGCGGGCGCTGCCCTTGCAGCAAATGGGCGTCTATGGCCGGGGCGCGCCCCAGCGGCCGGATATCGCGGATGCCCCGTCGAAAGAACGCAGCGACAAGGCGATTGCCGCCGTGCATTTCCTGCATGGCATAACGCCCTATGCCGAGGCGGTGGGCGCGCAAAGCCATTGCTGCAGCGTCAGCAAGCAGGTCACCGCCTATCTCGATGCCTATGAGGATCGCCTGCTCGAAGAACTGCGTCTGTCGGACGGCGAGCAGCGCGAGCACGCTTCTCTCTATCTGGAGCTGGTGGCGCATTTCCGCGAAGAACTCGGCTATACCGATCAGGCCGATATTCTGCGTCGCCGCGGCCTGGCCGCCGCCCAGGGCTGACGAACAGAGATTTCGGTGTCTTTCTATCCCGTCATGCCCCGCTTCATGCGGGGCATCCACGTCTTTGCGTCAAAGAGGGAAGGCGTGGATGGCCCGAACAAGTCGGGCCATGACGAAGCGGGGTGGACTAACGGTCCGAAAATTCTTCCGCATAGGCAAAGAGCCCCGGCGCACCGCCGGTATGCAGAAACACCACATTGTCTTCCGCGCGCATGCGCCCGTCGAGGATGAGGCCGATCAGACCCGCCATCGCCTTGCCCGAATAGACCGGATCGAGGAAGACGCCTTCCAGACGCGCCAGCGTTTCAACCGCCCGGCGCATCTGCGCGGTGGGAACGCCGTATCCGTCTCCGAGATAGCCCGCTTCCAACGCCACGACCTCGTTCGGCGGCAGGTCCGCCCCCAGCGCTTCCGCCGTCTTGACTGCGAGCGCATGGATGTCATTGGCCATGGCCTGCGTATCGTCGCGATAGACATTGATGCCCAGCACCGCCGGGCCGCCGGGACGCAGCATCTGCCCGGCCACGAGACCGGCCTGCGTGCCGCCGCTCGACGAGCCGTGAACGATATGGCTTGCCGCAATCCCGCGCGCTTCGAGCTGGTCGGCCAGCTCCAGATAGGCATTCACATAGCCCATCGTGCCGGTGACGTTGGAGCCGCCGACAGGCGCGAAATAGGCCTTGCGTCCCTGCGAGGCGAGTTCCTGCATGACCCGCTCGAAAACCTTCGCCGGATCGGCGTCCGCCGCCTCCACGATCACGCGCGCGCCGAGAAGATCGTCCAGAAGCAGATTGCCGGAGCGCCGGTAGTCGCGGCCCTGATAGGGCACGGTGTCGAACAGCACGAGAACGCAATCGAGCCCCGCGGCGGCCGCCGCCGCCGCCGTCTGGCGCGCATGGTTCGACTGGGCCGCGCCCGCCGTGATGACGGTATCGCAGCCTTGCGCCAGCGCCTCGCCGATCAGGAATTCGAGCTTGCGCGTCTTGTTGCCGCCGAAGGCGAGCCCGGTGCAATCGTCGCGCTTGATGAAAAGCCGGGGCACGCCGTTTTCCGCCATCTCCGACAGCGCCTCGCGCAGGCGGGGGAGTTCATCCAGCGGCGTCGGCAGATGCGCCAGCCGCTTGCGGGGGAGGGCGGCGAGTTTGTCGGACATGGTTTTCCCTTCTGTTCAGATCGTACCGTCGTCACGCATGGCGCCGATCTCTTCGGGAGTGTAGCCGAGCGAGGCGAGAATGGCGTCGGTATGTTCGCCGAGTTGCGGCGCGCGCTGGCTCAGCTTGCCCGGCGTGCGCGACAGGCGCACCGGCGTTTCGGCAATCGGCGCAGGACTGTTCATGCCGGGAAAGGGCATCGGATTGAGATAGCCCATCGCCTGGATGTGCCGGTCGTCCAGCGCCTGTTGCGGCGAATAGACCGGCCCGGCGGGAATGCGCGCCGCTTCGAGTTCGGCGAGCGCTTCCTCCGTGGTGCGTTCGCCCGCCCATTCGCGCGTGCGCGCCGACAGGATTTCACCATTGTCGCCGCGCGAGATGTCGTCCTTGAAGCGCGGATCGTCGAGCCATTTCTCCGCATCGCCCATCAGCCGCGCCCAGCGTTTGAAAAGCGGCTGGCCGATCACCTGTACGAGGATCCAGCCATCCTTTGTCGGCACGATGTCGGCAGGCCCCGCGTAGGGGCTGCGATTGCCGATGGCGACGCGGTCGATCTGCCGCATCTGCTGTTCGATCAGATGAAAATTGAAAAAGGAAAGCGCGGTCGACAGAAGCGATCCTTCCACGATCTGACCCTCGCCGGAGCGCGCCCGCTCCATCAATGCCGCCATCGTGCCGAACGCCGAGAGCGAAGCGGTGCCGAAATCCACCCAGGGGGCGTAGGATTTCATCGGTTCGTCGGGATGGCCGGTGAGGTAGGACGCGCCCACCATGGATTGCGCAACGCCGTCGAAGCCCGTCCGCTCGCTATAGGGGCCGCCATGGCCGAAGGCGGAAACGGTGGTGAGGATGATGTCGGGCTTCACCGCCTTCAGGCTGTCATAGTCGAGCCCCATGGCCTTCAGCGTCGCAGGCGGCAGGTTGGCGACCACGACATCGGCGGTGGCGACGAGCTTCTTCACGACTTCCCGGCCTTTCTCGCTCATCGGGTCGAGTGTGAGGCCGCGCTTGTTCCGGTTCATTTGCAGATACATGGCGCCTTCGCCGCCATCGCCCGCTGCCGCTCCCGGCACAACCGGCTGCACGAACCGGTCTTCGCTGCCGTCGCGCTTTTCCACCCGGATGACTTCCGCACCGAGATCGCCCAGCAGCGCCGCGCAATAGGGGCCGGCGATGTAGCGCCCGAAATCGAGCACCCTGACGCCTTCGAGAAGCGGCGATACCGTGCCGTTTTGATCCATTGCTGAGAACCCTCCCTTAGTCGGGCCGGTCGTTTAACCGCGCCGGTCCGCGTTTTTTTCGCACGATAAGCGCCCGGGTCGCCGGTGGCCAGAAGCGCAATAGCTGTTTTGCCATTTGTTTAGGGTTATTCCCTAGGGTTTCCAGGCGTCCGGAAAGTTGTGTGCGGCCGGACGCCGGCGGCGATGTGCCTGACGCTCGTTTCTTCCCGCGTTTTCGAGGAGCTGCGGAGGAGAGGGAGCGGATCGCGTCATGCCGGAGGGGGTGGAGAAGGCGAGCGTTCGCCGCGAAGGGAGTGTGCCATGACCATTGGCGCCACAATGAAGCGCATGATTCGACCGACGGCCGCGGCCGGCGTCACCCGTGATCCGGTGCTCTTCCGCTGGACGGGCGAATTCGCCGACGCGGCGCTCGAAGAAAAGTTCCTGCGAGCCAACCTGAACGACCTTCGGGCGCGGGTTCGTGCCACCCTTTATGGTTGCTACGTGTTCGTCATCTGGGGGGCGTTCGACCTTGTCACCCATGGGCCGACACAGCTCTTCTTTCTGGTGATGACCGGGCGCCTGGCAGCGCTCCTGCTGCTTGTGGCGGCTCTCAAGCTGTTCCGGAAACCCGGGCAGCTGAACGGACTGTTCCTCGCGCTCACCCTGTCGCAGTTTCTGGTCGCCACCATCGCGCCCTTTTCCCTTTGGTGGGACAGCACGGACTACAGCACGGGCATCATGAGCATCGTCGTGGTGCTCTTCGCTTTCTATGTCGGCGTGCCGACCAAGCTGTCGCGTAATCTCGCGGCGTCTTTGGTGCTGACATCCGGTGCGATTCTGGTAGCGCCGGCGCTCGGCAATTACGACCCGGCGACGCTGCTTCAGAATGTGCTGCTTCTGATCGCCGCCAATGCCATCGGCGTCCAGATCGTGCGCGCCAGTAACCGGCTGCGCCGCGAAGCCTATCTGACCATGCACCAGCAGGACGAGCTGAACGAACAGCTCACCCATGAGATCGATGTCCGCCGCGAGGCCGAGCAGGCCATGCGCGCGTCGGAAGAGAGTTTCGAGAGCCTCTTCTTCAATGCGCCCCAGCCGCTCGCACTGGTGGATCCGCGCAGCCTCGAAGTGATCCAGGCAAACAGCGCCGCGCAGGTCCTGGTGGGTTATGAGAGGGATGGGGACGGGGACAGCAAGCTGAACGTTTCAAGCTTTTTCCCCAATGGCGATGTCGTTCCCTCGCTGCGCATGGTCGCCGAAAGCGGCGGGCGCGGTGCGGGAAAGGAAGTCGAGCTGATCCGCCTCGACGGAACCCGGATCTGGGTCGCCGTGTCGGTCGCGCCCGTAGGGTTCAAGGGCCGCCGCTCCGTTCTGGTGGGGCTTCAGGATGTGACCGAAAAGCGCCACCAGCTCGACACGCTGCGCCAGGCGCGCGACATGGCCAATGAGGCCAGCCGGTCCAAATCCGAATTCCTCGCAAATATGAGCCATGAGCTGAGGACGCCGCTCAACGCCATTATCGGCTTTTCCGAGGCGTTGCAGAACGAACTCTTCGGTCCGGTCGGCTCGCCGCGCTACCGGGAATATGCCGAGGATATTCACGATAGCGGCGTGCATCTCCTCACACTCATCAACGATATTCTGGACCTGTCGAAAATCGAGGCAGGCCACTTCAAGCTTCACGAGGACGAGGCGGACCTCAATCCGATCGTCTCCTCCGCCCTGCGGCTGGTGCGGCATCGCGCCGAAAAGGCGGACATCACCCTCAATTGCGTTCTGCCGGACCCGCCGCTCACCGTCGTCGTCGATGAGCGCGCCCTGAAGCAGGTCCTCATCAATCTCATCGCCAATGCGGTGAAGTTCTCTCACGCCGGTTCCAGCGTGACGGTCAGCGCCGGGTTGAGAAGCGATTCCCTTCGCATATCGGTCGCCGATCGCGGCATCGGTATGGAGGCGGACGACATTCCCAGGGCGCTCGCTCCCTTCAGCCAGCTCGACGGCACGCTGTCGCGCAGCCATGAGGGAACGGGGCTCGGCCTGCCGCTCGCCAAACATCTGACGGAACTGCATGGCGGTACGCTTTCCATCGAAAGCGCCCCCGATGTCGGAACCACCGTGCATGTCGACCTGCCGATCGAATGCGTCGCCCATCGCCTCGACCGGGATACCGCCTGAGCCGCGTCAATCTGCGGGCGCGGCCTTGCCGTTCCGTTCGCCGGGCCGATAGGCCTCCTGCACATGCCCTTCCAATTCGGCATCCGTGAAAAGCTCGGGCCGCATTTCCTCGCTGGCATAGAGCGGTGTCTGGTCCGCGTAATGCGGCGAAGAAGGGCGGGTCATGGCGCTGCCGAACTGGCTGACATTGCGTGAGCTGACCTTGCCGTCCTTGTCCCATTCCACGAACATGAAAAGCGTGTCGCCGCCGACGGCCTTGAGCCGTCCGTCGTCGAGCTTTTTCGCATAGATGGCGCGCAGAAGATCCGGCCCGCCAGCGACCGGCAGATCGACATCGCCGCGGATGATGCGGTTGACCTCGCCCCATTGCGGATCGAGCCGCCCGAAATGCTCTTTCAGCCTCTTGATGGCGTCATGCAGCGTGTCCATCGGGTCGGGAACCGGCTCCTTGACGATACGCGCATGAACCACCGGCTCGGCCATCAGAATGGCGAGCGCCGCGCCGCGGCTGTCTTTCGTCGCACGCATGTCCCAGCGACGCAGGATGTCCTGCGCCTCGGCAAGGTCGCTGTCGTCGCCCGGATCAACGGACACGACCTGCTTCAGGAGCTTCGCCATCTCCGATTTTTCCGAATAGGTGACGTCGAATTTATACGCCCGGAATTCCTCCCGCGTGATCTGCGGATCGGACCCGAAAGTTTCCTCCATCCGGTAGGCGCGATTGGTCATGTCGGTCTGGATACCCATCCAGTCGGGAAAGGCGGACGGGTCGAGATCGGAGGAAGGCGTCGTCGCGCGGAAAGGCGTGTTGTTGGCGTTGAAGAGCACGCCGCTTTCCGGATTGATGTATTTCGGAATTTTGTCGAAGGGCACATAGGAGTGCCAGATCAGGTCCGACCGGTCGCCCGGCAGCACGCCTTTCCAGTCGAAGCCCGGCTTCCGCTCGGGGAACTGCCCATTATAGATATAGGCGATGTTGCCGTCCCGATCCGCATAGACATAATTGATGCTGGGCAGCGCCTGTAGCCGCAGCGCATCGAGGAACTGGTCGAGCGTTTTCGCCTTGTCGAGACGGTAATACTGCTCCACCTGCCGGTACTCGCCCATGCCCGCAAAGCGTACGGCGAAATAGCCATTAGGCGTTTTCAGGACCGGGCCATGTTCGGAGCGCAGCACGTCGCGCTCCACCGTCCACCAGAAGGGCCCCCAGAGATTGACCTTGATCTCGGCGGTTTCCTTTTTGAAATCGCGCCACTTGCCGTCGAGAAGATACTGGTTCTCATTGTCCGGGTTGATCGTGAGCCTGTAGATGTCGACGAGATCGGGCTCGTTAACGGTGTTGGCCCAGCCCAGATTTTCATTATGTCCGTGCAGCATGAAGGGCGAGCCGGGAAAGAAGCCGCCCGAGACATGCCAGCCTTCGCCGCTATCGAGTTCCGCCTCGTACCAGGCGACCGGCCCCGCATAGGGCTGGTGCGAGTTGACGAGGAGGCGCGTCACGCCGTCGTCGGACCGCGCGCGCGCGACGGCGACGCCG
>NZ_NYVD01000078.1 GCF_002684405.1 Parvibaculum sp.
AGCGCCCCGTCGATGAAGGCCGGTCCCATCAATATGGGGGCGCGGAAGAAGGGGAGGATAAGTTTTTCAACCTTATGTCCGCTCCCGGACGATATTCCTCAAGGTAGCTTCAGGATCCGCTTGGAGATGATGTTCTTCTGGATCTCGTTCGAGCCGCCATAGATGGATTGTGCCCGGGCGCCCAGATATTGCGCGACGGCGGGCGCGGCGCCCGCCGGCACTGGCGTGTTGTCGGTCCAGGCGGGCGCTGCCGAATCCGGAAAATATGCCTGCGCATAAGCGCCATGGGCTTCCATGCCCAGCTCGGTAATGTCCTGCGCCAGCTCGGTCGCAATGATCTTGAGGATCGAGGATTCCTCGCCCGGTGCGCCGCCTTCCGCGACCGAGGCCAGCGTTCGCAGCACGGTAAGTTCCAGTGCATCGAGGCGCGTCTCAAGCGTGGCGAGCTTGGCGGCAAAGGCCGGGTCGTCGAGAAGCCGTGCGCCGTCGCTTTCGGTCCGCATGGCCGTGGCGCGAATATCCTCAAGCTGTTTTCGTTTGCCCGCGACATGCGCATATGAGGTGCGCTCATGGCCAAGCAGGTAGTTGGCATAGGTCCAGCCTTTGCCTTCCTCGCCAATCCGGTTTTCCACCGGCACGCGGACATCCTCGAAGGTGACGCTGTTCAATGAATGCTTGCCGTCGATGGTGATGATGGGGTTCACCGTGATCCCCGGCGTCGCCATGTCGATGCAGAGGAAGGTGATGCCTTCCTGCTTCTTGCCGGAGTTGTCGGTGCGCAGCAGGCAGAAAATCCAGTCGGCGTGCTGGCCGAGGCTGGTCCAGATCTTGGTGCCGTTGACGACATACTCGTCGCCCTCACGTATCGCGGCGCATTGCAGCGAGGCGAGGTCCGAGCCCGAACCGGGCTCCGAATAGCCTTGCGCCCAGAAGGTCGTGCTGTCGAGAATACCCGGCAGCCAGCGCTTCTTTTGATCGTCGGTGCCGAAGGTGTAGATGACCGGCCCGACGTAAAGAAGCCCCATCGGCACGACATTGAGCGCGCCCGCGCGTTCCAGTTCCTCGTCGAAGATGTATTTCTGGTTGGCGGTCCAGCCCGTGCCGCCATCGGATTTGGGCCAGTTGACCGCCAGCCATCCCTTCGCGGCAAGCGCGCGTTCGGAGCGCTGATAGTCTTCCTTGGAGGGAGAATGTCCCCGCCCGATCTTTTCCACGATGTCGCTCGGATATTCGTTCTCGAAGAAGTCCCGCATCATCATGCGGAATTCCTCATCCTCTGCCGAAAAGGAAAAATCCATTGGCTCCGTCCCTCTAAAATTTTGTGTTGGGCGGAACTCTAGTGACTCGGCGTGCGGCTGTCACAGGGCGTTTCGCAGGGCAGGGCGCTGCTGCGTAAGGGACCAGCATCCGGGGGCTTGCGATTGAGGAAGGCACGCGCCAGTCTTTTAGAAATGCGTCAGGGGAGGAAACGCTGTGAAACTCATCGGCCTTATCGGGGGCATGAGCTGGGAAAGCTCAGCCCAATATTATCGGATCATCAACCGGGAAGTGCAGGCGCGGCTGGGCGGCGCGCATTCGGCGCGCAGCGTCATGCTGTCGGTCGATTTCGCAGAGATCGAGCGTTGGCAGCACGATGCGGAGTGGGAGAGGCTGGGCGAGGCAATGTCCGACGCAGGACAGCGCCTGGAGCGTGCGGGCGCCGAGTTTCTCGTCCTCTGCACGAACACGATGCATCGAGTGGCCGACACGCTGGAGGGAGCCGTCGATATCCCGTTGCTTCACATCGTCGATCCGACGGCGGAGCGACTGGCGGAACTCGGTATCACGCGGGTGGGGCTGCTGGGGACCGCTTTCACCATGGAACAGGAATTCTTCAAGGAGCGTCTCGTCCAGGGCCGCAATCTGGATGTGATGATTCCCGGCGATGCCGACCGCGACCTCGTCCACAACATCATCTACCGGGAACTGGTGACGGGCGAAGTGAGGCCGGAATCGCAGACCGCGATGCGCGCGGTGATGTCACGGCTTGTCGGCCGGGGCGCACAGGCGATCATTCTCGGCTGCACGGAAATCATGCTGCTGGTGTCGCAGGAGGATTGCTCCGTGCCGCTTCTCGATACGACGACGCTGCATGCGCAGGCGGCGGTCGACTTGGCGCTTGAGGGCACGAAAGAGCCAGCCTGAACGCAGGCATATGCGCAAAAGAAAAGGGCCGGTGTTGCCACCGGCCCTTCGCATTCGTCGGCGTAAGCCGGACGAGCGCATGATTACATCATGCCGCCCATACCGCCCATGCCGCCCATGCCACCCATATCGGGCATGCCGCCGCCGCCGGCGCCTTCCGGCTTCGGCTTCTCGGCGATCATGGCTTCCGTCGTGATCAGCAGGGCTGCCACGGAGGAGGCGTCCTGAAGCGCGGTACGCACGACCTTGGTCGGGTCGATGATGCCGGCCGCGACGAGGTCGATATAGGCCTCGTTCTGGGCGTCGAAGCCGTAATTGGCCTGCTTCGATTCCAGCACCTTCTGCACCACGATCGAGCCTTCCACGCCGGCGTTTTCGGCGATCTGGCGGATCGGGGCTTCAAGCGCACGCTTCACGATGTTGATGCCCGCCTGAATGTCGCGGTTCTCGTCGGTCAGCTTCGCGACGGCCTTGGCAGCCATCAGAAGGGCGGTGCCGCCACCGGGGACGATACCTTCTTCCACCGCAGCACGGGTCGCGTTGAGCGCGTCGTCCACACGGTCCTTGCGCTCTTTCACTTCCACTTCCGTGGCGCCACCGACCTTGATCACGGCCACGCCGCCCGCGAGCTTCGCAAGACGCTCCTGCAGCTTTTCGCGGTCGTAGTCGGAGGTGGTGTCTTCGATCTGGCGACGGATCTGGGCGACGCGCGCCTCGATGTCCTTCTTCTTGCCGAGACCGTCGACGACCGTGGTGTCGTCCTTCGTGATGGAGACGCGCTTGGCCGAGCCGAGCATGTCCATCGTCACGTTTTCGAGCTTGATGCCGAGATCTTCGGAGATCACCTGACCGCCCGTCAGCACCGCGATGTCTTCCAGCATCGCCTTGCGACGATCGCCGAAGCCCGGGGCTTTCACGGCCGCGACCTTCAGGCCGCCGCGCAGCTTGTTGACGACCAGCGTCGCCAGGGCTTCGCCCTCGATGTCCTCGGCAATGATGAGGAGCGGACGGCCGTTCTGCACGACCGATTCGAGGATCGGCAGCATCGGCTGCAGGCTGGTGAGCTTCTTCTCATGGAGAAGGATGAAGGGCTCGTCGAGCTCCGCCACCATCTTGTCGCCATTGGTGATGAAGTAGGGCGACAGGTAGCCGCGGTCGAACTGCATGCCTTCCACGACGTCAAGCTCGGTCTCGAGAGACTTGGCTTCCTCGACCGTGATCACGCCTTCATTGCCGACCTTTTCCATCGCCTTGGCGATCATCTCGCCGATTTCGCGCTCGCCATTGGCGGAAATGGTGCCGACCTGGGAGATCTCCTCGTTGGACTTCACCTTCTTGGAACGCTTGATGATGTCCTGGACGGCAGCCTTCACGGCCTGCTCGATGCCGCGCTTCACATCCATCGGGTTCATGCCGGCGGCAACCGACTTCGCGCCTTCGCGAATGATCGACTGGGCAAGCACGGTCGCGGTGGTGGTGCCGTCACCGGCGGTGTCGTTGGTCTTGGAAGCGACTTCCTTGACCATCTGCGCGCCCATGTTCTCGAACCGATCTTCCAGTTCGATTTCCTTGGCGACGGACACGCCGTCCTTCGTGGTGCGCGGTGCGCCGAAGGACTTTTCGATCACGACGTTGCGACCCTTCGGGCCGAGCGTCACCTTCACGGCGTCCGCGAGAATGTCGACGCCACGCAGCATCTTCTCACGGGCATTGCGCCCGAATTTCACTTCTTTGGCCATATTCCTATGTTCCTTGTTCTTGGCTCATGGATCCTGTCGGCGCGCGGCAGCAAAAAGGCCCGCAGCCGTCACATCGGACTTGCGAGCCTTATTCAGCAGCCTTTTTGGATTTGCCTTCGAGCACACCCATGACGTCGGTCTCTTTCATGATGAGGAGGTCCTGGCCGTCGATCTTCACTTCCGTGCCGGACCATTTGCCGAAAATCACACGGTCGCCGACCTTGACGTCGAGCGGCACGATCTTGCCGTCTTCACCGCGGGCGCCCTGGCCCACCGCGACGATCTCGCCCTGGGAGGGCTTTTCCTGAGCGGTCTCGGGGATGATGATGCCACCGGCAGTCTTGGCCTCTTCCTCGACCCGGCGCACGACAACTCGGTCATGCAAAGGACGGAATTTCATCTCTTGCGTCTCCTGTTTCGGAACCGCCATTTTGGCGGGAAACCCTGGATTTTTTGGAAGCTGTTAGCACTCGTGGAAAATGAGTGCCAATAGCTCTCGCGAGAGATAGGAGGGGGGTGGCGGAGTGTCAAGCGGGGAGTGGCGATAAACCGCTGCAGGGACTCAGGTTTTTCGGGTCGGAAGGCTGCCCGTTTCAGCGCATGAGCGCGCGATGAGCGGTCAGGCCCGGAGGCCCCGAAGCGTTATGCGGACGATATTGGCAAGCGTCTTGCGGAATTCCGCCTCATCCGCCGCCTTTTCCGCTCCATAGGCGGCCGTAGTCAGGGTGGCCGCAGCCGATTCTACGGTGAACCCGGCCGCGTGCAGATCGAGTTCGCCGCTATCCACGCCCTTCTGAATGAGTTTCGCGATGATGGAACGGAAGGTGGCGTCCACTTCCTCGAAAACGTCGTCGGGGAGCTGGTGCTGCGGATCCAGCAGTTCCGCGGCATGGGGGCTTGAATAGATCCAGCGCCAGACAGCGCCGAGCTTGGCGTCCATCACGCCCAGAAACTGCTCTTCAAGGGGCTGGTCGCAGGCGATGGCTTCCTGGATCGCTTTCAGCATGCGCGCGGCCAGCATCCGGGCAATGGCCTCGAAAAGCTCTTCCTTGCTCGCGAAATAGAGGTAAAGCGTTCCCTTGGCGACACCGGCGGCGCGGGCGATATCCTCCATCGAGGTGCGGCGATAGCCGTAATGGCGAAACAGATCGAACGCGGCATCGATAATCGTCTCGCGCTTGTCGCTCGATGCCTGTTTGGGCATGTCCCCTTTCGGGGCCGCCATACGCTGTTTTACGGCCAACGGGTTGCTCCCCCGAACTCTCTCCTGCGCCGCTCTCTGACACCCAGTCCCCCCGGAGAGTGCGTACGCAAACAACAATAAGTCAGTCTATCGCATACACCACTGAGAATGCCCTGTCATGGCACTGCGTCGATATGCGCCTTTCCGTGGAAAAACCATAATAAATTGCATGTATTCCGGCATTGCGGCGCCGCGCCCTTGCCGTTGCCCGCTGCGTGTTTAGGATGGCGCGCCATCGTGAAGGCCGCCGCGCCGGCCAGCCAATCTGGGGAGCCTGTAAACATGTCGAAAGCCCTGCAAACCGCCCGCGAGATGATCGGCAAACAGGGATCGCGACAGACGATCCCGACGCCGGCGCTGGTCCTCGATCTGGACGCTCTGGACAAGAACGTGGCCACCATGGCCGCGCATTGCGCAAAGAACGGGCTTTCCATTCGTCCCCATGCCAAGACGCATAAATGTGCCTCCATCGCCAGGCGGCAGATCGAGGCGGGTGCGGTCGGCATCTGCTGCGCCAAGCTCGGCGAGGCCGATGCGCTTTTCGAGGCGGGCGACGGGACGATCGAGAGCATCCTGCTCACCTCGCCCGTGGTGACGGGGCAGGGCATCGAGCGGCTGGTCGACCTTAATGCTCGCATGCCGGAGCTGATCGTCGCCGTGGACAATGCGGAAAACGTGCGGGCACTGGCCGCCGCCGCGCAGGAAGCGTTGCGCGCCGGCCAGGGCAAGGCACTCAAATGCATCGTCGATCTCGATGTCGGCCTGCACCGCACCGGCATCGCGCCGGGCGATGACGCCTTCGAACTGGCCGAGCTGGTGGACGCAGCCGACTCTCTCGAATTGATGGGGCTTCAGGCCTATGCCGGTCACCTCATGCATATCGAGAATTTCGAGGAGCGCCGCGAGAAGTCGCTGGCCTGCATGAAAGTGCTGGGCGAGATGCGCGACCGGCTGAAGGCGGCGGGCCTGCCCTGCGATATCGTGAGCGGCGGCGGCACGGGCAGCTACAATATCGACCCCGAAGCCAAGGTGCTGACCGAGCTTCAGGGCGGCTCCTACATCTTCATGGACAAGCAGTATAACGACGTGCCGATAGAAGGCGGCGTGCCCATGCCCTTCGACACGTCGCTCTTCGTGCAGATGAGTGTGGTGTCCAACAACACGAAGAACCTCGCCACGACGGATGCGGGCTTCAAGGCCTTCTCCACCGACGCCGAACCGCCCGTGCTTCATGCCGGGGCGCCGGAAGGGGCGGGTTACTTCTTCTTCGGCGACGAGCAGGGCGGCATCCTGCTGCCCGACGGCGCGACCCTGCCGCTGGGTACAACGCTCACCGCCGTCACCCCGCATTGCGACCCGACCGTGAACCTCTACGACGCCTATTTCGTCGTGAAGGGCGATGCGCTGGTCGATATCTGGCCAATCGAGGCGCGCGGCAAAAGCGCCTGAGCGAGACTGGGGCCGGGCCCCTGATCGGGCCCGGCAAACAAGCCCTATAAATGAATCCCATGAACGAGAGCAGAGGAGCAGGGGTTGACGTCCGTAAAAAGGGCCACTAATGTAAGTGAATGATCACTCGCGAAAACATACGTGGTTCCGGAACCAAGAAGCGGATCGTCGAGGCCGCCCTCGGGCTTTTTGTCGCCCAGGGCATATCGGCGACGACCACGCGTGAGATTGCCGACCGCGCCGGGATTGCGGAAGGCACCATCTACCGCCATTTCGAGAGTAAGGACGCGCTGGCCAACGAGATGTTTCTCGACGGCTTTGTGCCTTTCTCCAATTTCCTGGCTCAGCTGGACGGCCGGGAGGGGACGCTGGTCGACAAGGTCGAGATGGCGACGGCACAGTTCTACCGCCTGTTCGACGCGGACCCCACGCTGTGGATGTACATCATGACATTCCAGACTGGTGAGCAGTCGAAAGTGCCGAAAGGCACGCCGACACCCTTTTCGGTGCTGCGTGACCTGCTGGAGACGGCGACGCGGAGCGGCGAATTGCGCGATTTCGATCCGGATCTCGGTGTCCAGATCCTGCTCGGAATCATCGAGCATCCGGCCGAAGGCGTGGCCTATGGAGAACTCAGCGGCCCGCTTACGCCGCGTCTGCCCGAAGTGATCGGTGCGATCCGAAGGGTCCTTTCAACCTGACCTGAAACCAGTCATCCGGCGGCGGCGGAGTGCCGTTACTTGCCGGTTTTGTGGTGAGTGAGTGTTCACATCAAAATGGAGAATGACGATGATGAGAAAGTTTCTGATGGCGGCGCTGGCCGCAATCTCCTTCCCGGGAGCCGCCTTCGCAGATGCCGGTTCGAGCGCCCAGGGCTCGCACGCCCTCTCCCAGGCGATGGGTGACTCCGTGGCGAAGGGCGCCGCGATTTCCGCCATCGGCGTTGCCCTGCCGGTTCTGAGCGTCGCGGGCACCGGTATTGCAGTGGCCGGACCTCTCGCCATAGGCGGGTCGATGACGCTTTACGAGCGGACGAAGACCCGTCAGCCCCTCACGGTCACGGACAAGACCATCGTGACCGGCCCGTCGCCCGACAGGGCCCTGAAGGCGCGGCACGAAGAAGGGGAGCGTTGAACCATGATGAAGCGCATTCTTTTCGCCTGCGGGCTTTTGTTCTGCGGTCTGGCAACGGTCCCCGCCCAGGCGCAGATGAGTTCGGGAGCAAGCACGATCGAAGCTCCCGAACGCGTGGTCCCCTTTGCCCAGAAAGTGGAACGCATCTTGGCGGAACG
>NZ_NYVD01000079.1 GCF_002684405.1 Parvibaculum sp.
ATCGAGCCACCGTTCGTAAACACCAATTCCCCGCCGATATGCGCCGAACTTGCGCGTGAAGTCGTAGCTGGCCTTATCGTCGGCTCCACCGAGTTTGAGTTCGGGAAAGACACGGTCTCCCTTTTCAAGCGCGACCTCACGCGCATGATCTAGGAAGCCCAGTGCCAGTATTCTCGGGTGAATAGGAACAAGGCGTCGCGATTGCTCGTTCTTCAGGTGTTTGAGGTCGAGATCATTGATATCAAGGCACCAGACACCCTGAACTTCGCGCACATCCTCAACCTGCAATTGTGCAAGCTCTCCAAGCCTTGCACCGTGATAAAGCCCCAGCAGAGGCAACCAGTAATAGGCGTCCTTTATGAGATGCGGGCCGGGCCGCGCTCTGAAAAACTCATGCGACCCCTTATGAGCGGGACCAGAGAAAAGCGCCCGGAGCTTATCTCCTTCCCAAACCTGTCGCTTCGCCGCTTTGCTGCGCTTGCCACCCCTGCTGCCTGTCCGGACGCCGTGAGCCGGATTTGGTTCTTCCCGCTCGCGGGCACGTTTTATCAACCATTCGAAGAGACTTCCCAGCGCCGCCTTGTGTCGATTTCGGGTCTTCTGCGACAGACGTTGCGCGCCCTCCTTGTCGGCGCGGGCGATAATCTGCTCCAGCGTCAGTTCTTTGTCCTTGGGGGATTTTCCGTGCGTTGCGGGAAGGCGCCGCAAGACCTCCAGAAACGGGACGACATGATCCTTTGAATTGTATGCATCGACCGGCAGGTCACCGCAGACCTCCATGAACATCTGGTAGGTCTTCATGTTCTGGCGTTCGGTCTGCCCCCGCCATTCCTCCCCGCGCTGCGCTTCTACAAAGCGCGGAAGAAGTTCCGAAAGACGACGCCCAGTGAAAACTTGAGGGGCATCCACAGGAACCGAAGGAGGCGCCGCTTGGGGCTGCGATACGCCAGCCCCGCCCGCTTCCCGTCCGATACGCTCCACAAGCCCGCCAGAGATGCGCCCCATTTGAACCTTCGAGAGGTCATAGAGAGCACTTAACAGGCCGAGACCAAGCTCTACGCGCGTCTCAGCCCCGGAGAGGCCGTGCCGCTCCATAAGATCATCGACAAGCCCTGTGACCTCGCTGATGTCCCGATTGACGATTGCGTCGGCGTATCTGGATTGGTGGAACGCCAAAATCTCATGATCCGCTTCCTGAGGCGTGACGTTCAGCGGGTCAAACGTCCCAGCCAGCGCGTAGACGGGTAGCCCCGGCCTTTTTGCCAAGTGGAGCTTCCTGTCCTCCTCAAGCTGCCCGTTCAGGTAGTCCCGGAGGATTTGCCTTAGATCGGGGCGCTCGACGTCGGTACTCATGCAAACGTTCTCAAAGGCGGTATCCAACAGGCAGGAGAGCCGGACAGCTTCCCGATACTCACGGGTCCGAAGGGAAAGGGTCAAATCGCCGGGATGGGGTCTCGGAAGGCGCCGCCGGTAATAGAAGATGCCGCGCTTGTGCGCAATGTGGGAACCGATGTGTGAGCGTTTGTGTGAGCATCGCATTGGAGCGCCTCTGAGTTGAGGCGAACGGCGATCAAAAACGCGCAGAATTTCGGGAATAAAGGGGCTTGCGGTGGCTGGGGGACTAGGATTCGAACCTAGACTGGCGGAGTCAGAGTCCGCTGTCCTACCATTAGACGATCCCCCAAGAGCCTGAGCCGGCCGGGCTTTTATGCCCGGATACGGTAAAAATACCGCAAATGGCGCCGTGACCGGCACTTGGTGCGCGAAACGCGGGAATCCCGCGTCGCGAGGCCCGGAACTTATGCGCAAGGGTCCGCTTTCGTCAACTCCCCCAACCCGCAAACAGGGCGGAAATCCGGCCCTGCGGGCTAAATCACCATAAATGATCCAGATCAAGGCACCCGCGCGTCCGGCGGGCATTATGGATGCCATAACAACGGGCGGTACCACGTAGGCAAGCCGCTTCAGTTGTCTCCACTGCGCGATACCGGTGTCCTCCCCCCCTCACCTCCCTCTCGCAGCCAGTGGTATCTCAAGGGAGCCCCGAAAGGGCTCCCTTTTCTTTTGGCGGCTGTCCCTTTGCGTGCGCCCTTTTCCTCCCAATTCCGGGCCCCAGTCCCGGCCCCCTTCCCGCCATTGCGACGACCGGACGCGGGCGCGCCCACTTGGCATTTCGGGCGGCAGGGATTAGCACCCTTGGATACGCTTCAAGGATGCGAATGGTGACGACCGCTCTCCAGAAGGCGCTGCCGCGCCGGGCTTCCCTTCCGATCATGGACGGCGCGGTTTATCTGCTGCTGGCCGTGACCAGCGTCGCTTTGTGGTGGCTCTGCCGCAATGTGCCCACGCTGCTGCCCGTCTGGGCGCCGTGGGATTTCTACCCGCTGGAATTCATCTCCTTCTGGCTGGCGCTCTGGTGGTTCGTCCGGGGGCTTCACCTCTCCTCGCCCGAGGAACGCCCCGCCAAATGGCGCATCGCCTCTTTCCTCATTGGCCTTGGCCTCACCTATGCCGTGCTGATGACGCGCTACGACTATCTCGCGCAGCACATGTTC
Organism: Parvibaculum sp.; assembly: GCF_002684405.1. Taxonomy (GTDB): domain Bacteria; phylum Pseudomonadota; class Alphaproteobacteria; order Parvibaculales; family Parvibaculaceae; genus Parvibaculum. The sequence goes on from NZ_NYVD01000079.1 coordinate 2,556, forward strand.
TTCCTCAATCGCGTCCAGCACATCGTCATGCATCATCTGGGACCGATGCTGATCGTGCTCGGCTGGCCGGGGCAGACGATCCTGCGCGGCATGCCGGAACCGCTCGCGCGGCTTTGCCGCGCGCACTGGCTGCGGCGCGTGATGCATGTCGTCCAGCAGCCGGCGCTCGCCGCCTTCCTCTTCGTCGGGCTCATCTATCTGTGGCTGATCCCGGACGTTCATTTCCGGGTCATGGTCGATCCCCGGCTCTACTCCATCATGAACTGGTCCATGGTGGTGGACGGGATCCTGTTCTGGAGCCTGGTCTTCGACCCGCGCCCCTCGCCGCCTGCCCGCCTCGGGTTCCTGGCGCGAAGCGGTATTCTGATGGGGGTGATGTTCCCGCAAATCCTGATCGGGGCCTTCATCACCTTTTCGACACGGGACCTTTATGAGTTCTATCACTGGTGCGGTCGTATCTATCCCTCGATCGACGCCATGGCGGATCAGACCTATGGCGGGCTGATCGTGTGGATTCCGGGTGCCATGATGAGCGCCGTCGGGTTATTGCTTGTGCTGAATTTCATGCGCCTCGCGGAAGAAGAGGCAGAAAGCGAGAATGAGGATGAAACATCTCCTGCGATCAACGCGGCAAGCTGGACTGGCATGTAGCCTCACGCTGGCGCTCGGCGTGAGCGCCTTTGCCGCGGCGCCCGCGCTGGCCGGCGACACGTCGGGCCTCACCCTGTCCGACACCTGGATGCGGGTCATCGTACCGAGCCGGCCCGCCGCCGGTTATTTCACGCTGACGAATGAGAGCGGCGAAGCCCGCACGCTTGTCGGCGCTTCCTCGCCCGCCTGCGGCATGGTCATGCTGCATGAGAGCAAGGGCGACAAAATGGTCATGCTCCCCGAAGTCGCCGTCGCACCGGGCGAGAGCGTGAGCTTCGCGCCCCGCGGCAAGCACCTGATGTGCATGAAGCCCGCCGCCGAGCTGAAGCCGGGCACGACTGCCGAGGTCACGCTGAAGTTCAAGGACGGCTCGACGCTGACCGGCAGCTTCGACGTGAAGGGCGCGACCGCGACCGGCAAATAAGACCCTAGAACCAGGCGGCGATGCGGCTCAGCCAGCCGCCGCCTGAATCTTCCCGCGTCAGTCTTTCAAGGTCGGCCGTCATGCCGTCCATATCCGGCTGCGCGCGCGACAGCGACGAAAAGAGCAGCCTGATCCGGCCCTCGCCGTCGAACACATAGACGGCGGAGCCGTGCGACACTTCGTATTCGCTGTCATCCTTTGCCGGACGCACCGTATAGGCGACACGATAGCGTTTCGCGAGCGCCGCCAGCTCGTTGGGCGTCCCGCGCAGCGCATCCACCTGCGGCGCAAAGGCGTCGGCATATCGCTTGAGGTCCGGCAGCGTGTCGCGGTTCGGATCCACGGTCACGAAGAGCACGCGCACATCGTCCGCCGACTTGCCCATGCGGTCCAGAATATTGCTGATATGGCTGAGCGTGGTCGGGCAGACATCGGGGCAAAACGTGTAGCCGAAATAGAGCAGCACCGCCTCGCCACGATAATCCGCTTCCGTCACCTGCTTGCCGTCGTCGGCACGGGTCATGGAAAAATGCAGCGGCGGAAACGCACCCGTCAGATTGGTCGCATGCCAGTCCTGCCCGTCGTCGCACCCGGCGAGCGCGAGCATCATCATGCCGGCGCACAGAATACGCGCGACGCGGCCTTTGGCATGGTTTCCCGCGGCGGACGAAAGCCCCATTCCGCAATCTCCTCCTGTCGGACCGGACGGATGCCACGGCGCTACGCCTCCCGGCGTCCCGGCACAATGCGACGCTTCGTCCCGGCTGCCCGAAAGACGCGCAATAGGGAGGAAACTTACAGAGTTTTCATCGCCGGGAAATATGAAATCGGGCAGATCAGACGCAGCCGGCTTGTCCGCGCTGCGCGACATAATCGGTGAAGATCCAGCCCTTGGTGCCGTCCTTGCGCTCGACCTCGCGCCAGTAGCGGTTGCCGCCCAGCACCTGCAAGGGCTCGCAGCGATTGACGACGCCGAGCACGGCCCCGTCATTGTCCGGCCGGGCGCGGATGAACACATCGCTCGAGGCCAGATAGGCCGGCTGCAGCGCCGCGCGGTCGGTCTCGCTCGCGCCGGTCTCGCTGGACCCGGCTTCGCTGGCTTCGGCTTCACTGGTCTTGGTTTCGCTGGTCTTGGTTTCGCTGGCTTCGAGCTTGCCGGCTTCAACCTTATTGGCCTCGGCCTCGTCGGCCTCGGTCACATCCGGCGCAGCGGAAACGGCTTTCGTCTCTGCCGTCGCGGCCGTATCGGCATTCGCCATCTTCACGGCCGGCGTCTCGTCGGCCTGCGGCTCGCTGTCGGCTGCCGCGGCATGCGCTTCCGTGGCCATCGCGGGCGTCGCGAGGGCCGCGGTCGCCGAAGCGTCATCGCGGTCTGCAAGATCGGTCTTCACCGGCGCCGGGCTTTTAGCCCTGTCCTCCAGCACCGGCAGCGAGGCCTTGGCCGGGGGAACGCTGGTCTGCGGCGCATTTGAGGCCGCGACATCGCCGCTCTGCGTTCCGCTGAAATAGAAGACACTTCCGGCGACAAGCGCCATCAGCACCGCCGCCACGCCATACAGGCCCCAGCCGCGGCGCGTTTCGGGCAGCAGAAGCGCGGGCGCTGAATAATCCGTCTGCGAGACGTGATCGTTCACTTCCTCGCTCAGCTTGTTCAGGTCGTCGCCGAGATCGATCTGCAGGAAATCGGCATAGCAGCGCGTGAAGCCGAGACGCTGGGGAATGGCGGGCAGAAGCTCGAACTGCCCCGCCTCGATCGCCTGGAGATAGACCGGGCGAATATGGATGCGCTCCGCGACCTCATCCAGAGAGAGTCCGCAGGCTTGTCGCGCATCGCGCAAAGCGGCGCCGATCTTGTTGTGGTGGTCTGACATGTGAAGCGATGACTTCGTTTCTTCCCCGACCCCAAGTTAGCAACCGTACAAGGGTAGCGTTGTGCATTTTTGTCACGGTTTGCAACAGCCATCTCAGCCTACTCACGCAATTATTTCCCGCTTATGAAGATCAAGCGGCATATACGCGCTTTCCGCCCATCCATGTTTCCAGAATCTCGATGCCGCCCACCTCCTTGGGCGCAACGGTGAGTGGATTGCGGTCAAGAACCACGAAATCGGCCAGCTTTCCCGGCTCCAGAGAGCCGATTTCATGCTCGGAGTGGCATTGCCAGGCCGCATCGCGCGTCAGCGCCAGAATGGCCTCTTCCATGCTCACCCGCTCGGCGGGGTTCAGCACGCTTCCCGGCTCCTTCCACAGGGTCCGGTTCACCGCATTGTCGATGAGACGCAGCGGCCCCATCTCGCTCACCGGCTCGTCGGAATGCATGGTCCAGGGAATGCCCGCCTTGCCGCAAGAGGCCGCCCGGCCCAAAAGGTTCGCCTTCTCCGGTCCGAAGATCTCGTCCCGGAAGGCCTTCCCCCAGTAATGCACATGGCCGATGAGGAAGCTCGGGCTCACGCCCAGCTCCTTGATCCGCGCGATCTGTTCGTCATGCAGGATCGAGCAATGCTCGATGCGGAAGCGCCGGTCTCGCGGCACACCCGCGTCATAGGCCGCCTGGAAGGCATCCAGCGCATGGTCGATCGCCTTGTCGCCATTGGCATGCACCACGACCTGCCAGCCTTCGAGCGCGCGTTGCACCACCGTCTCGCGCAGCGTGTCCTTGTCGACATAGGCGATGCCGGTGTCGTCGCGCTTGTAATAGGGGTCGCGCTGCAAGCCGGTGCGGCCCTGATTGGAGCCGTCCGACACGATCTTCCAGCCGACCGCACGCGCGATCTCGTCGCCCTTGCCGAAAGCGATGTCGCTTTCGTCCCAGCGTTTCGCGCCTGCATTGATGAGCGAATAGCGCAGCCGCGCCGTCATATGGCCGGAGGCGGCAAAGGCATGGAAGGCGTCGATCTCGCCCGGTCCCTGAAAGCCACCACTCGCCTGATCGCAAAAGGTCGTGACGCCGACCGCGTTCGCCTTTTCGCAGACCGCCTTGCAGGCAGCGGGCACATCGTCCAGCGCCAGCGCCGACATGTTATGCGCCAGCACGCCGAACATCGTCGCCTGCCCCTGCAACACGCCATTGGGGTGGCCGTCCGCATCGCGCCCGTATGCCGCGCCCGCCGGGTCCGGCGTTTCCGCCGTCACGCCCGCGATCTTCAGCGCCGCGGAGTTGCAATAGGCGATATGGAGCGAGGCATTGAAGATGAAGACCGGATTGCGCGGCGCGACCTGATCGAGCGTGTGCCGCGTGATGCGGTCCGCGCCCGGCTGCAGCGAGGGGTCGAACTGCCGCGCGACGATCCATGTGCCGTCTTCCGTTTCCGCCGCGAGATCGCCCATGCGCGCGATCACGGCATCCGCATCATCGCATTTGAACGGCCCGACATCTGTGAGCCGGTTCATGATGGCGATGGGAAAGAAATGCATATGCGGTTCGATGAAGCCCGGCAGGATGGTGCGGCCCGCGCAATCCACCACTTCCGCGTCCTCGCCCGCCTGCTCCTTCACCTCGTCGAGCGTGCCCACCGCCACGATGCGCCCGTCCTTGAAGGCGAGCGCCTCGGCGATGGAAAAGCCCGCATCCGCCGTCACCACCGTCGCATTCGCCATGATGAGCGTTCCGGCAGGCGCCTCTTTCGGCGCGCCGAGCTTCTTCCAGGCGGCAGGCCGCGCGGCATTCGCCAGCGGCGGCAGCGAGATTAGCCCAAGGTCCTGCAATACGGGCGCGCAGCAGGGGCAGCCATAAAGGTCATGTGTGTGGTGATCGTGATCGGGGCAGTCGCATGTCTCCGCCTCGCAAATCCCCGTCGTCTCGCCCGGATTGTCCATCTCGCCCTGCCTCGTTTTCGTTTGCTTCTTGTTTTCAGGCAGAGTTGACGCAAGGTCGCCGCCTGTCAAACCCTATCCCCTGCGTTCTCCGGGGCGCTATCGCCTCTTTCCTGTCGGACAGCGCGCCTCAATGCGCTAGTCTTCCGCCAAACAAAATCGAAAATCCGCAAACTTCGGGAGGATAACGACATGAGCGACCGGATTACCGTCACTATCGAGGATGGCGTGGCCGATGTCCGCCTTGTGCGCACCGACAAGATGAACGCGCTGGACGACGCGATGTTCGAGGCGCTGCTCGACACGGGCGAGCGCCTGCGCAACGAGAAGGGCCTGCGCGCCGTGGTGATCTCGGGCGACGGGCGCGCCTTCTGCGCCGGTCTCGACATGGGCAATTTCGGCAAGATGGCCGGCGGCGATAAAAAGGATAGCGGTGAGAAGAAGGAAGGCGGTGTGCCGAACCGTCTCACGCCCCGCACCCATGGCATCTCCAACCGCGCGCAATATGTCGTCTGGCAGTGGCGCGAGCTCGAAGTGCCGGTGATCGCCGCCGTGCATGGCGTGGCCTTTGGCGGCGGCTTCCAGCTCATGCTGGGCGCGGATATGCGCTATGTCGCGCCGGACACGAAGATGTCCATCATGGAAATCAAATGGGGCCTCGTGCCGGACATGGCGGGCACGCAGATCATGTATCACCTCGTGCGCGAGGATATCGTCCGCGAGCTGACCTATACGGGCCGCATCTTCCTCGGCGAGGAAGCAGGCCGCATCGGCTTTGCCACCCGCGTCACTGAAACCCCGCGCGAGGACGCGCTGGCCACCGCGCGCGAAATCGCAGGCAAGAGCCCGAGCGCCATCCGCGCCTCCAAGCGCATCCTCAATGCCGCGGCCGTGGTGAGCCAGGAAGAAGGCCTCACCATGGAGTCCGTCGAGCAGGACAAGCTCATCGGCAGCCCCAACCAGGTCGAGGCGATCATGTCGAACCTCGAAAAACGGGCCGCGAACTATCAGGATTGAGGCAAGCCATGAGCCGTCGGTTTCATCGTAATCGCGTATCGAGGTGACACCGACGGCTCATTGCTGACTTTGGGGGAAGGTCGGCAGTCATGCGTTTCAGTCTACTCAGGATGTTCGGCTATTTCCTCGGCGGGCTCTGGACCGCGTGGGGCGGGCGGAAACGCATCGAAGCGAAGCAACGCCGCAACCTCAGGCGTCTCGTGGAAAAGGCCCGTCACGACTCCCCGCTGTTTCACCGGCTTTACGCGGATGTGCCGCCCTCAAGCGAGGTCGAGCTGCGCGACCTGCCGGTGACCCGCAAACCCGATCTCATGCGGGAGTTCGACGACTGGCTGACGATCCGTTCTCTCCCTCTCGGAAAGGCCCGCGCGCATCTCGCGGATATGAGCAAGATCGGCGTGCCCATTGGCGGTGTCGCCGTCTTCCGGACCTCCGGTACGTCGGGCGAACCGGCAATCATCGTCCTGCCCTCGCGCTTCCTGGAATATACCTTCGGCATTTCCCTCGCTCGCTTCGAGCGCTACCACTGGCAGTTCCTCCGGGAGATGCGCAAACGCGGCATGCGGGTGACGGTCACCGGCGGCAACGGTCACTTTGCCGGCGCCGGGTTCAACAAGCTGGTGAGAAGCCTGCATCCAAGGCTCGTGAAGGGCGTGACCTTCGTCGAGGCCGAGCAGCCCATCGGCCGGCTCGTCGAGCAACTCAACGCGATCCGGGTCTCCAGCATCGTGACCTATCCGAGCGTGTTGGCGATCCTAGCAAGGGAAAAGGAGGCCGGGCGGCTGAAGATCGACCCGATTATCTTCAACACGGGCGGCGAAACCCTTACGGACGAGCTTCGCGCACGGGTTCTCAAGGCCTTCCCCTCGCTCAAATACGGCATTCTCGACGCTTATGGCTGCACCGAGTGCCTGGTGCTGTCCTTCGTATGCAGCCACGGACGGAAGCATGTGCATGAAGACTGGGTGATCCTCGAAGCGGTCGACGAAGCCATGCAGCCCGTGCCCGACGGCGTGCTGTCGGACAGCGTGCTCCTCACCGTGCTGGCCAATGACGTGCAACCCTTCATCCGG
>NZ_NYVD01000080.1 GCF_002684405.1 Parvibaculum sp.
ATGACGCAACACGGTGGCCTTGCCACATTCACCACGGCGGCATTTCGAGGAGAGTATTTCATGACGCATTCCAGCCTGTCGCGTACACCCGAGGACGTCGATATCGTCACTCGTAACCGTCAATTCGATATCGAGGAAGTCCTCGCCACAAATTGGCACAGTGACGACGTATTCAAGACCGCATTCTTCAATGCGCTGTCCATTCTGTTCCCGCTGGGCGAACAGTTTTTCATCGATAGCGTGAAAGCCTATCGCAGTGAAATCGATGACCCTGTCCTTCAGGAGCGCGTCAAAGGTTTCATGGGTCAGGAGTCGGTGCATCGTCGCGAGCATCAGAAATACAATGAAGCGCTCTGCGAAGCGCACGGGCTCGACCTGGAAGAACTCGAAGCGCTCGTCGCCAAGCGCAAGGCCTTTGCGCAGAAGCATCTTCCGGCGTTGCGGCAGCTGGCGGGCACCGTTGCCCTCGAGCACCTCACCGCGATCATGGCCGATGCGACTTTCCGCAACCCGGCGACTCTTGAGGGCGCGCACCCGAAAATGAAAGAACTCTGGCACTGGCACGCGCTGGAAGAAACCGAGCACAAAGCCGTTGCGTTCGACGTCTTCGAAGCCGTAGGCGGCGGCACAGGCATGCGCCGCTCCGCCATGATCCTTACGACGATCGAGTTCACACATCACGTGATCCGCAACATGCGGCTTCTGCTGCGCGACTACAAAGGCTCGCGTATCAAGCTGTGGTTCGGCGGCATGAAGTTCCTGTTCGGCAAGAACGGGGCGCTCAGGGGCCTGTTGCGTCCCTATCTCGACTTCTACCGCAAGGACTTTCATCCCTGGGATCATGACAATCGCGAGCTTGTCGGTTCCGTTATGAAGGAATTCGGCGGCGGCACGGTTCAGCCAATCTGACTGCCACGCGCAGTCCACAAAAATATGGGAGATGAGAATGTCGGCGGTCGAAGATTTCGGATCAGATGTTCCCGGGAGGACCGTCGTTCCAGCGAGACCGACCCCACCCCGCCATCAGGTAGGTCTCGCCAGGGCCTTGATCCAGCCTGCCATTCTCACCAACCTCATCGCCTCCTTCCCGGAAGCCTGGTACCGGGAGCGCTTCAGCCGGTTCCGCATCGGTGTTTCTGCTTCCGGTCGGGGCATCGTCATCAACGACGCCGACGCCATTCGACACATCCTTGTGACGGCTGCGGACAATTTCCCCAAGGAGGACAATCAGCTCGCTGTGTTGCGCCCACTTCTCGGCAGAGGTTTGCTGACGGATGAGGGCGAGAGCTGGCGGCGCAAACGGCAGCTGGCCGCTCCCATTTTCCAGCATGCCGCGCTCAAGGAGTTCGCTCCGCTTTTCGTGCGAGCGGCGGAACGGTCGGCCCATCGGGCCCTGTCGCAAAAGAATGCCTTCCCCATCGACGCGGAAATGACCCGCGTGACGCTGGACATTATCGGAGAAGCCATACTGGGCTGCGATCTGGAATCCGATGTTGAAGACATTTCGAATACGGTGGGCGGCACGCTGGACAAGTTTCCGGGCATGTTTCTCGCGGGCGTTCTCCTTCCGCCCTATGGCCGGGATCGCGTCATCGAAGCGCTGGTCGCGCCGGGGCGGAGAAGCCTTACCAAGTTCGCCCGCAAGATCATCAAGCATGCGCGCGACAACCAGATCCGCTCCTCGCTGATCGGCAAGCTTATGGACGCCTCCAAGGCCGATAGCGGCGAGGACATGACCCTCGACAATGTCCGCGACGAAATCGCAACCTTCCTGCTGGCGGGGCACGAGACCACGGCAACCACGCTGAGCTGGGTATGGTACTTGCTCTCCCTCTACCCCGACGCGATGGTCCGCATTCAGGACGAAGTGGATCAGGTAGCGGAAGGGCGTGCTTTGACGGCGGACGATTTATCGTCACTGCCCTATACGCGGGCGGTTGTAGATGAAGCCCTGCGGCTCTATCCGCCGGTGGCCAATCTCCTGCGAAAAGCCAACGAGACGACGGAGGTGGCCCCCGGTATCACTGTAAAAGCGGGGGAAAGAGTGCTCATTTCGCCCTGGCTGCTGCACCGGCACGAAACCTATTGGAGCGAACCTGAGGAGTTCAGGCCGGAACGCTTTCTCGGCGAGGCCGGCAAAGAGCGCCCCCGCCACGCCTACCTGCCCTTTGGCGGCGGTCCGCGCATATGTATCGGGTCCAGCTTTTCCCTTATGGAGGCTGTGCTCATTCTGGGAACCTATGCCCAGAAGATGGGGGTTCAGGTGCTCAATACCGCAGAGGTAATGCCGCAGGCGCGCATCGTCATGCGGCCCTCCGTCAGGCTCAGAGCCGTAACGTTTCCCCGTGTGCAACCCAATGCGTGACCGGGCTTTCTATACAAAGATCACTCAGCTCGACACATACACACACAAATCAGACAGACTGGTTGAGTCAGCTTGATAGCATCCAGATCGAGATTGCGCAGCGACGCGCACCCCAAACGACTGACCGGGAGGAATGGAATGCGTATCAAATTGGCTATTTCGGCGGGGCTTATGGCCGGGCTCATGATGGGCCTGGCACCGGGCGCGCACGCAGCAGCGGAGCTGAGTTCGCTTCAGACTGGAAGCGACGTGGCGGAGGCCTGTGCCAACCCCGCTGACGCAAAAGCCATGACCGATGGAGAGCGTCAGCGGCTCCAGGTCTGCGGCGCCTATATCAACGGTTTTCTTGCGCATTACAGTTTCGTGCGCCGTCAGATCGAAAAGCCGTCCTTTTGCCTGCCGGAAAGCGGCGTGAACGGCGAAAGGGTCCGGCGTGTCTATCTGGCCCTGTTGAAGCAAAAGCCGGAATTGCGCGATATGCCGGCGAGCCTCGACATGGCGACGAGCCTCGCATGGGCCTATCCCTGCAAGGGAAAGACGCCCAAACAGCAATAATGCATGGCGCCCCCGGTTAGCAACCTAGCTGTACCGGGGCGCCGCCTCCTCGCATCGGGCACGCCATTCCCGAAGCAAGGCATCGAGAAGCTCCCTCAGCTCTTGATCGCTCAGACTACTGACGGCACTTGAGAGATCTGCCAGCCCATCATCTATGGGGTGCAATGGCGGTTCACTCACCCGGGTTCTGCGTTCATGTTCCATATTTGCGCCCTGTTCTCGTCACCTGACAGTTTCAAATTGGGGCTAGCTTGAAATGATTTCGAGGCTTGAGGTGTAGAAATCTGTGGCGAAAGGTGAATCGGACCTACTATTCCCGATAACCTCGAATCCGTATGATCCAACTGACAAAAATTCGGCGCTTTCCTTTGCGTGAATCAGCACCAACGGGTTTCAAGCGGCCACAGTGTTTCGTAAACTTTTAGGGCGTTATGTTTGTCTGTGGAAGCCATCCTTGGGGGACGCTTCCAGAAGGCATCCGCACCGGTGGGAGGACTGCGAAATGACCAATGTGTCAATACGCGATGATGAATCGCAAGGGACCGCCATGTCGAAACCGTCCCTGCTGCTTGTCGACGACGATCCGGATATTCTGGAGGAACTCGGGAGCTATCTGTCCGCCAACGGAATGGCCGTATCTCAGGCGTCCGATGCGCGGACCGCGCTGCAGATGTTCCGCGACAATACATTCGACCTGATCGTCCTCGATCTCTGGCTCGGGAATGAGAACGGGTTCGACCTTCTCCGGGAAATCCGGCAGACTCATATGACCCCGTGCATCATGTGCACCGCCCAGGACGAGGCGACCGACAAGGTCGTAGGACTCGAACTCGGGGCCGATGATTATGTGGTGAAGCCCGTTAATCTGCGCGAGCTTCTGGCGCGTATTCGCGCCCTGCTCCGGCGGTCTCAGACCAGCGGCGGGGGCGGCGGTGCCCAGGAGGAACAGAGCGTATTGATGGACGAGGTCGGCAGCCGCTGGATTTTCGATCCGATGCGCAGAAAGCTCTCCTCCCCGGATGGCAATCTCGTACCGCTGACCACGGCCGAATGCGACTTGCTGATCGAGCTCGTGGCGCATGAAGGACGGCCGCAGACACGCGAAGAGCTTTGCAGACGTGTCTTCAACCGCCAATGGCAGCCCTACGACCGCAGCCTGGACAGCATCGTAGTGAAACTTCGCCGCAAGCTGGAACCCAATCCCGACCATCCGATGGTGATCAAAACCATTCGAGGAAAAGGCTACCTGTTCACCGGATTTCCAACGGAAAGCTGAGTGAAAGAGCCCCGGTTCCGCGCTTCAGTTTTGCGTGGGAAAGACGAGCGTTACGCGCCCGCCCCCGTTATCGCAATTTCCGATGTCGAGGCGGCCGCCATGCTCGCGCAGTATTGCGTCGCAGATGGCGAGCCCCAGCCCCGTTCCTTCATTCGACGGCTTGGTCGTGAAGAAGGGTTCTGCAGCCCGATCCAGGATCTTGTCGGGAAAACCGGGGCCTGTATCGAGAACGTCGAGACATATCTCACCGGGCTGACGACGCGACGAAATCGTAATTCTCTTCTCCCCGTCACGAGCATCCGCCCCGACGCCCGACATGGCATCGGTCGCGTTCTGCACGAGATTTGTAAGCACCTGTTCGATCTGCAACGGGTCGACGGAGACAGCTAGCGCCTCCGGCACATCGATCTCGATGCGCACGCCCTTCTGCATCAATACATGTCCCATGATCGCGCTTACGTTTTCCGCCAGCGTGGCAAGCGCGATTTCTTCTTCCGATCCCGTTCCCTTGCGGCCGAAACGGCGAAGGCGGGTGACGACATCATTGGCGCGCTCCACTTGGGCAAGAATACGCTGCGCTTTCTTGAGGATGAAATCCGGCGGCACGTCCGGCGATTCGAGCATGGCCTCCAGGTTCTGCGCCGACATGGAAATCGTGTTGAGGGGCTGACGCAGTTCATGCGCAATGCTCGCCGACATCTGGCCGAGCGCTGCCATTTTGGCGGTCTGCGCTAATTGCGACTGTTCCTCTCGCAACTGAAAGGCCTGCTGGAGGAGAAGGTTGAACCGCGCAGCGAAATCGAGATCGGCGCTGTCGAACCCGTTCGGGCTGCGCGCAGCGCAAACCAGATATGCGGTCTCCGAGCGAAGCGGCAAGGCGATGATCGCAACCTCCCGTTCAGGCAGGTTGAAAGCAGATTGCATATCTGCCGCTTCATCGACCTTCTCACCGAGGACGCGCACCCCCTTGCCGGCAAGCCAGTCATCGAACTGCCGTATCAGACGCTCCACCCGGGCCGGGAGCATCCCGTCGCGTGGCACCAACAGACGGATAGACCTGTCCACCGCCTGCTCCACCAGAACGGCCTTATCGGCGCGGAGTGCGTCTTTCAGCAGTGCAACCAGTTTTTCCAGCCGTTCTCGCGACGTCGCATTGCCGAGAAGCAACCGAAGCCCCTCCAGCATGATCTCCGCTTCGCGACGGTGTCGTTCCTCCCGCTTGCGGGCGCGGCTGACGTCGTTCATCAGGGAAGCCGCTTCGCTGAGCGACCGGCGCTCATCGGAGGCCACTTCCGCCATCAGCGTACCGAAGAAGCCCCCCTCGGGATTGCTCATTCCGCTAAACCGCACGATCCGTCCCGCCCCGCCCTCGGCGTCCGGAATGCGCACGGCAAGCTGTCGGATTGTTTCGCCGCTCGCGAGACGATCTTTTACATTCCCTGCGCCGTCCCGTGGCACGAAACTGGAAAGCGACAGACCTTCCACCCGTGCGGCGAGATCCGCCTTCCCGTTCAGCACACGCCGGGAATGCAGGACGCCATTTGCAGAGGCCTCCCAGAGGATATCCGCATCCAGCGCGAGCGCATTGTTCACATAGCTGAGCTGCGTTTCGCTGGCACGCCGCCCCGCCTCCTGCATGGCCTGGCCCCGGAGGCGCTCGAGCGTTGCCGCCGCAAGCTTTGCCACATCGGTCATCAGACCGTGCGCCGGTACGCTTTCGCCCGCAGGGCAGGCAATGACCGCAAGCAGCGACGTCCCGGATGGCACGACAAGCGCCAACGACTTCCCGTCCGGCCCCTGCATCGCTGTATTCGGGCGGCGCTCCGCGCGTATGGCCCATTCGGAAAGGCGTGGCGTATCCTGCAGAAACGACCCGTCGGAGGGCGTCTGCCAGTTCAGCCGCCATCCGCCGGAAGCCGCAGGGGCAATCTCGACAAATATGAAATTTTTCAGCAAAGCGTCTTCTTCGATTTGCCCCGCCAGCTCGGCAAGCGCGCCTCGAAGCTCGCTTTCACTTCGGATCGGCGCCAGCCGAAGGGCAACATCGGAGGGCGTGACACCGCTTGGAGCCAACCCATTTTCCTGAGGGCGGTCATTCGTCCAGGGACGATCGGAAGCGGTCATGATCCGCCTCAACCTGACGGGTCGGCGACGACGAATGTCGTTTCGACGGGCGGCAGGTCTCCCAGAGAGGGCACAAACGGCATGGACGTAAAACGATTGTCGCTATAGGCAATCGTGATCTTCATAACGGAATTATTTGTGCCGCTCGTGTCGAAAGTAATCGATGCCTTGGCAGGATCCACCAAGGGCGAATAGGCGTTGAGCGCATCATTTATCGCGGTCGTGGCAAGCGTCTCTCGTTCACCTGTATTGAGCCCTGCCATGGCGGCGCGGCCACCTTCGGCCACCGCATAGGAAAGAGCTATGCGTGTGCCGAACATGAAGCCGAATGTGATGATGCCGAAGAGAATGGCAAAGAACACAACGGACACAAACGCAAACTCGATCGCGACGGAACCGCTTTCGTTTCGCCGGAAGGAAGCACGGGGCCGCACCCGCCTAACGCGGATACGACCCCCGGAGCTTGCAAATTTACCCAACCAATTGCTGTTCATGGGAACTATCCAGCAACTGGTTCAGCTTCCTGCCGCCGTTGAAAGGTTGGTCCCGACTTTGGTGTAGATCGATTGAAGATCGGTACCCACACCAGACGCCGCCGTGTAAACGACGAGGGCGATGCCTGCTGCCAGCAGGCCGTACTCGACAGCGGAAATACCGCTTTCGTCCTGCGCAAACCTCTCACTGAACGCTTTGATCTTGCCAATCATGGTCATAGCAAGTTCCTCCATATATGGCCTTATGGCCTTCCTCACCAAGTACCTGAACCACTCAGGCACTCCTTACCCGGGTCTTAAAATGCTATCGCCTGTCTATTGACAGTGCGTTTACCAGCTCAACTATCCTGCCACTCCAGACACCGGGTGTGTGTCAATTTGAGTGGATTTGTGTGAGCCAGCAAAAACATTTCGGCTACTTCCCGGCTCCTGTGCCGGATGTCGAAGCCGGCTTTTCCAGCTTCTTGCCGATATTCTTCAAATACTCCTCGTGAATGCGCTCCGCTTCATCCGCCTGCATCGGAACAGGCCTGGATTTGGCTGCATACTGAACCGCCATCACATCTTCGGCAGTGGAAGATTTTTGCTGTGCGGCAGCCGCGCCTGCTCCCAGCAGGAATGAAACTCCCGCCAGTGCAATTGTCATATGCTTCATCACGCGTCTCTCCTTTGCCGACGTCATATCAATTCACGGCCTGCTTCTTTTCCTGGTCCTTCACCCAGCTCCGCGCAAAATCGCGAACGGCCAAACGCTCCTTACGCGTCGCAATCCCATCGATCAGCCGCTGCGCTTCTCTTTTTTCGCCTCGCATCATCAGAACAAGAACCAGATTGTTGCGGATCGATGTCGAAGCCGGGCTCAGTTCGTAGGCCTGCCGCAGATTGAACTCAGCCTGCTTCAATGCCTCGGGCCCGAGATGAAGGCGCGCATAGCCGAGATTGTTGAGATATTCGGCACTGGCTGGACGCGCTCCAACGGCATTGCCGAAATGCTCTGCCGCTTCGCTCCAATTGCCCCGGGCGGCGGCGACCCTCCCCAGCCCGGCATAGCCATCCGCGGCGCGGCCCGTTCCGGCAAGCTCGGTAAATGTGTCGACCGCGGCATCGTACTGGCCGGTGCCGAGCAATGCCTCCCCCCGCAGCGAAAGATATTCCGCACCGCCCTTTTCGCTGACGGCATATTGATCGAGATAGGCCAGAGCGGCTTTGTAGCGCCCCTGGTCGATCAGCCCCCGCACGGCGTTCAGATAGAGTTTCCGCGTGGAGGAAGCATCGATCGGCTTGGCCGCTTCCGTCATCTCCTGCGGCGCCGGATGTTCCGGCTCCATCATGGCGTCATAAGCACGGTCCATGGATGCGCACCCGCCAAGGACGGGAACCAAAAGAAAAGTCGCAGCGGCCAAAAAAACCGATCTCATCTCTCCGCTCCTCTTTCCTGCATGTCGTGAGCCACCGAACTTATACCGCTAGACAATTGCACGGCTGCCGGGCCTGCCAGAACGATCAACAGGACAGGCATGAAAAACAGGATCATCACGATCGTGAGATGCGTCGCCTTCTTGCCCACGCTTTCGCGTGCCTGTGACATGCGAATATCGGAAAGATCGGCAGAGAACCGGCGCAGGGTCGACCCCAACTCGCCACCGGAAAGAAGCGCCTGTTTGATGATATTGGCGAAGTCCTGACCTTCATCGACACCCATCCTGTGTCCCATGCGGTCCAGAGCCACATCGTATGGCACGCCCGACTCCACATCGGCAATCAGGCGTTTCAGGACATACCCCGTGACAGGCGCGGTTTTGGGGGCGACAACAGACAGATGTCTCAATGCCTGATCGACACTCACGCCCGCATCGAGCACCATCAGCATAATATCGAGTACTGGCGGCATTTCCCGGCGCACTTTGGCTGCGCGACGCTCGGCCAAGACTTTCACGGCGATCAGCGCATAGCGATAAACGAGGTATCCGAAGAAGGCGCCGATGACGATCTGGATCGGGCCCAGCCCTCGGGTCGCCTGCAGCCAGAAGAACATCACAATCGTAAGCAGCACAGCGAACGCAAGACGCAGTGCCAGAAAGATGTAGGGCGCAGCGCCGGCAAAGAAGCCCGCCTGAACGATGAGGTCCCGGACTTCGGAGCTTACGCTTTCGCCTGCTATGCGACGTCCCAATTGTTCCAGAGACAAAAGGAGACGGTCGATGCCCGACCCCGCAAAGCCTTCCGTCTCGAACATTTCGCCGAACCGCATCGACACGGTCCGCTGTCGCAGCAGGATGACGGCCGACAAGACAAGCGCCAGCCCGCCCGTCAGGGCCGCTGCTATCGCAATAATCCATGTCAGTCCGTCGAGCA
Source organism: Parvibaculum sp. (assembly GCF_002684405.1). Taxonomy (GTDB): domain Bacteria; phylum Pseudomonadota; class Alphaproteobacteria; order Parvibaculales; family Parvibaculaceae; genus Parvibaculum. Next base: position 9,170 of record NZ_NYVD01000080.1, read on the forward strand.
TCGCTTCCCTCAGTAGGACGTTTTCACAACGGTGCGCATCAGGATGCCACCGATGATCTGAGACGATACGCAGTAAATGAGGAGCAAGCGGCCAGTGGGATCGTGCAGGAACCAGCCGACATAATCCTCATTGTCGATCATCACTAATGATGCAACTGCCATCGGCAACAGGGCTAGCACCCATGCGCTGGAGCGGATCTGCGCGGTATTCACACGCACTTCCCGTTCCACCGCCGAGCGACGACGAATGTTTTCGATCAGATTGGCGATGATCTGTGTGATGGAACCGCCGAAACGAAGATTGGTTTCGATCGCCGTTGCAAAGAGACGTATCTCATAGACTTCCAATTCATCGGCGAGTTGAGACATGCTTTCACCGACGCCTGCGCCATTGGCGATACGCCTCATGGTCGGCGTGAACACTTCAGCCAGGACCGGCGAAGAAGATGCCGTCGCACGGTTGAGAGCAACCGGCAGACTGTTGCCGACGATCAGCAGCTGCCGAACCCGATCAAAATATCCGAGCATGGCACCACTGACGGCATTCATTCGCTTGCGTGCAAGGTGGTCGACGACAGCGAGAGCAACCAGTATCGCAGTGAGCGTGATCAGTACCATTATCGCAAAGCCGAACCAGCTCACGAGACCAAGTAGAATGGCCAGGCTGAAAAAACCGAGCACGCCCGTATTTATCGGTTCGATCTCAATACCGGCCTGGAAGAGACGACGCCTCAGCCAAACGGGCAGCCACCGCTCTATCGTGTCATCCTGTTCCTCATCGCGCGATGCGGCCATGGCGGCGGCCCGCTCCGTGCTGAGGAGACCGGTAAGCTTCCTTTCCACGGCCATATCGTCGCGCTGCCTGTACACGGCAAGCGCCAGCAACGCAGCAATCGCGATACATATCAGTGCGAAGATGAAGCCGATAAACGCCATATGCTAGACCACCCTCTTCCTGCCCCGGTCGGCGCCATTTGTGAACACCTCCCTGAGCGAATAGGTCGGACCTTCCATGCCGACCACCTCGCAAATCGATGCGATTTCGCGAACGCCGTCTGTACGGCGGGAAATATGAACAACGATGTCGATAGCACCCGAGATGAAGCGGCGAACGGCCTGCAAATCCGACGAGAAGCCGTAAAGACCCATCAGCATCTCGAGCCGTTCCAGCGCATCGCGCGGCGCATTGGCATGGAGGGTCGCCATAGATCCATCATGCCCGGTGCCCATGGCCTGCAGCATTTCGATAGCTTCGCTGGACCGGACCTCGCCGAGAATGATGCGGTCGGGGCGCATACGCAGCGCGTTGCGCAGAAGATCCCGCGAGCTGACCTCCGAGCCGCCATCCGGCGTGGACGGTCGCGTTTCCAGCCGCACCACATGCGCCTGCTGGAGCTGAAGTTCCGCGGCGTCTTCGATGGTCACAAGTCGTTCCTTCAGCCCGATGTAAGAGCTCAGGACGTTCAGCAGCGTTGTCTTACCCGAACCCGTGCCGCCGCAAATGAGGATGTTCTGCTTGTTGCGAACGGCACTGGTGAGGAAATCGAGCATTTCCCGCGTCAGGCTTCCCCCGCGCACGAGGTCGTCGCCGGTCAGCGGTACGCGCTTGAACTTGCGGATCGACACCACAGGCCCGTCAAGCGCGACGGGGGGAATGATGACATTGACGCGCGAGCCATCAGGCAGGCGGCCGTCGACATAGGGCGAGCCTTCGTCCACGCGCCGGCCGATCGGGCTCACGATGCGCTGAATGACATTCATCAAATGCGTGGTATCGCGGAAGCGCGTATTCACCGGCTCCAGCTCGCCCTTGCGCTCCACATAGATGCGATTGGGACCGTTGACGATCACGTCGTCGACTTCCGGATCGTTCAGCAGGGGCTGCAATGGCCCGAAGCCGGTGATCTCGTTCTGCACATCCTCGATGAGTTGAGCGCGCTCGCGCATATTGAGAGCGATGCCGCGCGACATCAGGACAACGGAGATGGCACGGGCGATCTCATCCTGCAGAACTGCTGTGGGCAGCGCCTCGCCTTCAACGCCCTGCTGCTCGAGATATTCGAGCGTCAGATCGAATACGCGGAACTTGATTTCCTGGTACCGGTCGGAAACACCGATATCGTTCGATGAAGCTTCAGGCCCACGCAGATATGGCTGCATCCCGTACTTCATGTCTTATCCCAACAACTTCGAGGCCCAGGCCAGCAAGGGCTGGCTGGCGGTTCTTGCGTCTTCCCGCCCTGAAATCAGGGAAAGGGATTCAAGATAATCTTCCAGTTCCTCTGTATAGGAAGAGCGACCGGACACGGAGAGCGGCACACCGCTGTTCAACGCTTCCGTCATGCTGTCCCAGCTTGTGCGCAGCCGGATCGCGCGCTGCGCATTGGTCGCCTGACGGATCGCCTCGAACTGCGGCACCATCGTTCCAGAGTATTCGTGAACGGCAAGCATGGGCTCGGTGCCCGACGGCCGAACGGATTTCAGCAAGGCGATAATCTCCGCTGCCGCCTTGACCGAAGAGAACCGCTGATTGCAGGGCACGATCATCTCGGCATCCTCGCCGGGCAGCCGCAAAACATCTTCCCGCCGCGAGAAGGGTCCGAAGGCAATCACCACGACCTTATAGAGCGACCGCAGCACTTCCAGCGCCGCACCGAGGTCCTGAGCATCGAGGAACCATTCTTCCGTATCGCCATGAACGGCAAGCGGCAGAACGTAAAGCCCCGTTCTCGGACACTGCGCCAGCGCGGAGTCGAGAAGTGTGCGGTCAAGCCGGGACATTTCCCTCACCGCGTCCTTGATGAGGAAAGGCAAATCCATATTGAGGGCAATGCCGGCATCGCTGGCCGGGAGCGACAGATCGACCAGCAGGACACCGTCCTGCGGCTGCCTTTCGGCGATCAGGGAAGCCAAATTGACGGCCAGATCCCGGTCCTCGTCGCCAGAGCCTCCCGACATGACCGCAACAAAGCGGGCACTGGTATCGCGGCGCGCGCGAACATTCGCTGCGATGTGGCGCTGGACGACACTCAACACCTCGTCGTCAGGCGCATCGCGGTCAATAAAATCACTCGCGCCCGCCCGCATGGCCGTAAGGATAAGTTGGGCGCCGGCCTCGTTCCCGATCACCAGATAGGGAAGGTCGGGGAACCATTGCCGCACGGAGGAGAGACGCTCGTAGGCCGTGCTTGCGCCCATGCGGAAATCGCTGTCGGCGATCACACAATCGGGCGCAAACTGAGCCGCCACCTCCTGAACCGCATCGGTAGACGGATCGCTGCGCATGACGGTCGCAATCGACGTCAACGCCCGTCTCAGCTGCTCGCCAAGCTCACCCTCACCCGAAATCAACAATACACGGTACGTCACCCACTCACCTCATCAGCCCGTGCTTCACAATATGGTCGTCAAGCGTCGTCGTATTGAGCAGCCGCTGCTCAAGAGAAGGATCGTAAGGCGGCACGCCCTCGCCCGGCAGTTTCGGCATGGTTCCCGCCTCCATGGGCGAAACAAGCCGCGGCGTGGCGACGATGATCAGTTCCTGCCGTTCGCGCGAATTCTGCGTGGTGCGGAAAAACTGGCCGATAATCGGCAAGTCGCCCAATCCCGGTACCTTGTCTTCCACATTCGTCGAAGAGCTGTACATCAGCCCCGCGAGCACAAAGCTTTGCCCGTCGCCCAGTTCGATCGTGGTGCGCGTGGAGCGCGACCGGAGAGCCGGGATACGAAACCCCTGGATCTCAATGCCGTTGGAATAGTCGAGCTCGCTCACTTCCGGCGCGACCTTGAGCACGATGCGGTCATTGTCGAGAACCGTCGCGTTGACGCCGAGCTGCACACCGAAGCGCTTGTATTCGATCGTGACGGTGTTGTTGCCGGACCCGGACTGGGGAACCGGTATCGGAATTTCACCGCCTGCAAGGAAATCGGCCTCCTCTCCGCTTCGCACGAGAAGCGTAGGCTCGGCCAGCATCTGCGCGAGATTGGCGCTGTCCAGTGCACTGATGACACCGAAAAGATCGCCGTTGCTTCCGGAAAGAAAAAGGTTGAAAGCCTGCGACAGAGGGAGCCCCGCCGTCACCGAAACGCCCCGCGTACCCACTGAATATGATTCGACCGTGTTGGGTACGGTCGAGGCAAACTGGAAATCATTGCCCAATGTCTGGAAATTGATTCCCAAAGCCTTCAGCGTATTCACCGACACGGCGGCAAAACGGATCTGCACCGCGACCATCCGGCGATCGGCCACTTGGATCTGGTTGTCCGCGTCCTTTCCCAGATAGGTTTTTGCAAGGCTAGCGGCGCGCTGACGATCGTCCAGGCTGTAAACCTGACCTTTCAGCGCCACCCCCTCGCCGCCCTGCACGACGCGCACACCGGAGAGACGCTTGTCCTTCTTCAGGGCGCCCTGCAGATCGCCGGTATCGGCTCCTACGCGAATGCTGTAAGCGCCGCTCTTCCCAGAGTCAGAATACCAGACCGTCAGATCGGTTTTGCCCGGCGCCTTGCCGAGCACGCGAAGCTGTTTGGAGGACAGGACCTGAACCTGCGCCACTTTCGGATTGCCGAGAGCGACACGTTCGACGCTTTGCGCGAGGTTGAGTATCTTCTGACCGCCCAGCGGCACATTCACCGGCGTCGCCGCATCGGCGTTTCCCGCGCCGACGAGCGCGAAGACGACGAGTGTCACCAACACACGCAACGCCCTGACGCCTTTCATTTCCGCAATCGCCCAATGCCGCATAATGGCCAGCACTCCCGCCTCACTTCTCTGTATAGATCGTGGTCTGCGCCGAGCCAGACAGGACTTCCACCCTGTGGCCGCTCTGGCGCTTCGTGGAATCGTCCCCCGCCAAACCCTCTCCCGAGGACGGCTGCATATCGCTCAGATCGATCAACCGGGCTTCCGCGACCTTGTCGTCGCCAGGTTTCCGGATAGCGAGCGACAGTTCGCCCAGGCGCTGCGCAAGCGCCAAGCGGGCGACCTGATCGGGACTTGCCGCAAGCGCTATGGTGCGCGCGCCAAGTTCTGCTTCTGCACCGGATGTGCTGAGCTTCTGCCCGACGGCAAGCACCTGGATATTCTGAAGAAGAAGAGCCGCACGGCTCCTGTCCGCGGATTTCTCGCCGGCGACCTGCTGCTGCGCAAAGATATTGCCCGGCAAGGTGACATAGATGTCCGCCCGATCGCCGACTTTCAGAAAGCCGCCAAGAATGTCGTCCTCGGTCACGTTGATCGAATAGGCGCGAAAACCATCCGGCACGAGCGCAGCAAGCCCCGCGGCTGCAAGATCGTTCCCGAGCGCCTTGGACATCAAAATTTGTCCGGTGGCGATATCCGCCTGCGCGACATGACCGACAACATCTACATCGGCTGCAATCGCTCCCTCCGGCGCGGGTGCCTCGACACGCGTCGTCGATACATCTTCCGCAGCAAGCTTGTGCCCACGCCGAATATCACGGGCCGCGGTCTGAATTTCGACTGTCTTGATCTGTTCGGATTGCTGGGCGGGCTGCGAGGGCACACGCGCCGCCTGTTGCGCGTCGAGGCCGGTCAGGCTGATCCAGATGAGGACCAGCGCCGCGACAAGAAGTGCCGCGCCAACACCGAGCAACACAACCGGATTACGCAATACCCGCTGATCCAGCGCCATCGAACTCCCCTTCTGCAGTCCTTGCTGCAGCTCCCGTAACTACCGCCCGAAAAGCACGGATATTCCACCCTCCGCGCTCCGAACCCACCTGGCCGACTTTCTCCGTAACGCCCTGCAAGATCTTGCTGAGACAGTTCCGGTGAATCGATTTAACAACATCATTCGTTAATTCTAACTTGTATTCATCAACTAATTTTTCCCACACTAGTATTGCGGGTATTCCCTGCGGCAGAGGAACAACTGCACAGACCCTTTCGGCGTCATGGTTATTCTTCATATCTCCCCGAAAACAGGGTTCTTTTGCTCTGCACAAAGAGTAGTATTTCAAGAACTCTACATTTCTGACTTTTTGTCGGCTCGACATAACCCTTACGCCGACATGGAGAACTTCTCCAGCAGTTGGACAAAGCGTATCACTTCACCGACATTTTTCGACGCTGCGAGAATCATTTCTACTAAGTATGCACACACGCTCGCGCAAAGGGGCGATCGCGCACATTACTCTTCTTAAACGGAAATCAGGTTCGACTACGGTTGTGGTACTCGTCGTCAATCGGACAAGTATCACGCCGGCACAGGACGGCAATATGGGGTGGAGGGACATGACAAATCGCAGTCGGGCTTTACTTATCGCGACATCGACGGTCGCACTGATTTCACATCCTGTTCTGGCTGCGGCCCCGAATGTCCAGACCGCTCCTTCTCCTGGAACGGTGCTGACACCGCCGGAGCCTGCCCCTGACCTTCCGAAGCGGGAAGTTCCCAAACTGCAGGAACAACTCAATCTTCCCGACGGGTCTTCCCGGGTGCTCAATTTCCGGTTCTCGGCCGTTCGTATCGCAGGCAACAAGGTCATCGACGCCAAGGAGATCGCCGCGAAATTCGACGGCCTGCTCGACAAGCAGATCACCTCCGCCGATCTGCGTGCCTCGCTCGATGCTGTCAACAAGCTCTATGCCGACAACGGGTATGCGCTCGGCCGCGCCTATATTCCTGTCCAGGTTGTGCGCGGCGGAACGCTCATCGTGCGTGTCGTCGAAGGCTATATCGGCAAGGTTTCGATCGACACGGACAATGACCGATTGCGCAGCACCATCGAACGATTCAGCAACCGGATCACGGCGGAACGGCCTCTCACGGTCGATACGCTGCAGCGCTACCTTCTTCTCATCAGCGAAATACCCGGCCTGAAAATCGGCGGACGCCTGACGGCCATGAATGTCTATACCGGTTCGGCGACGCTGACGCTGACCACCGATTACGAACTCGTTTCGGCTTCCACCGCGCTCGACAATCGTTCCAATCTCGAAGACCTGCCTTTTGCGACCTATGTCACAGGCATGGTCAACAACGCGTTCGGCTCTGGCGATCAGCTGTCGGTGACGACGCTCGTTTCACCCGAGCTCGACAAACAGCAATATTATCGCGCCGCAGCGTCCACCTTTATCGGTACCGACGGGTTGCGCGCCACGCTCGGCGCGTCCTACGCGCGTTCGCTGTCTCCCGACATACCTGCGCCGAACAAACTCGTCAGCAAAAGCAACCAGTTTGACTTCCAGCTGAGCTACCCGCTGATCCGCGCGGTCAATCAAACGCTCAGGCTGGAGACCGGCGGCTATTACACGACGTCGAAGAATATCCTGAACGGCATTTCTTTCAGTGAGGATGCGATCCGCGCCGTCTATGCAGGCGCGCAATATACGGGACGCGTCGGTGAGAGCGTCACGGTCGGAGGTTCGTTCCGCATGACGCAAGGCCTGTCCATATTCGGCGCAGGCCCCGACAACAAGCTGCATTCGCGCCTGGGCGCCGTGCCGAACTTCACCAAATTCTATGGCAATGCGACGCTCATCTATGCTGCCACCGAGAAACTGCTTCTTACGCTGAAGGCCGCGGGGCAATACAGTCCGGATTCGCTCTACAGTTCTGAAGAGATCAGCTTCGGCGGCGCGCAGTTCGGCCGCGGCTATGACACATCCGAAGTCAGCGGCGACAGCGGCTACGGTCTTTCCGCCCAGGCGGGGTATCGTTTCGACGTCGACATGCTGGGCGGCTGGTCGCTGACGCCCTACACCTTCATCGACCATTCCCGCGTCTTCAACCAGAAGGTGGATCTGTAGGGCGACGCGAAGCTGCTCTCGACCGGCGTGGGGCTGAATGCCTCCAACAGGAAGTGGCTGTCTCTCGGCGTCGAAATGGACAAGCCCATCAACCGGAATGTCACATCCAAGGGCAACAAGGACCCGCGCCTCTTCGTGTCGGCCGAAGTCAGGTTCTGACCTCGACACTTAAGGTGCAGGGTCACGGTACCCGGCAATTAAAAAGGGCCCCGGTATGCGGGGCCCTTTTCTTTTGGATCGTTGTTGCTGCCGTTCTCGAACGGGGCTTTTGCGACGGCGACTAGCCGCCGGTCCCCAATATACCGTTCAGCAGTCCCCCCACCGGCTCGCCCACCACGGGGAGCGAGGAGATCGCGTCGGTGACCGGAGAGAGCGCCCCCGTTACCGGCGACAGCGCGTTTGTCCCGGAGGTCGAGCCGCCGGTTACCGGCGAAAGCACATTGTTGATTGCGGATACCGGGTCACCCGATACGGGGAGCCCCGTACCGCCTTGCCCCGTGAGGCCGCCCAGAACATCGCCGATCACAGGCACGCTGCCCAGCGCGTCGGACACCGGCGTCAGAACCGTGTTCAGACCATCGCCGACAGGGCTGGAGTTCCCGGCCACAGCGCCCAGAACGCCGGAGACGGTGTTCCCTACCGCGCCAAGCGGTGCCTGGCCTTCAGGCAACGCATTGCCAAGAACCCCGGCATCGCCACCGCCCAGAAGGCCGCCCACGACGCCGCCCAAGGGCAGAACGCCCGCCGTCAGATCGGACCCGAGAAGGTCAGCGACCAAGCCGGACTGTCCGGTGATGCCAAGCGATGCCTGCCCGGCAAGGGCTGTCGTAAGCTGGCCGAGCGGCAGGTTATCCGTCGCCGGGGCAAGAAGCCCCTTGGTCGGATTGTCCCCGAGGACGCTGCTGAGCAGCCCGTCATTGCCGCCCGCGATATTCGACGCGATCAGCCCCTGGCCGCCGAGAAGGTCGCCCCCTACATCGCTACCGAGAAGATCGGCGACGACACCGCCTTCACCGGTGAGCCCGAGGCCGCCGGGCAGGATAACGCCGTCGCCCGTCCCGGCCAGCGCACCCGCGATTTCAGGCACGATGCCATCTGTCTCCGCGCCCGGTTTCGTTCCCAGAATACCCGCAAGCTGGGGAAGCGTTTGCTCGATCACGCCACCTATGGGGTCCGATCCCGTCAGACCGTCAAGGACGCCGCCATCGCCTGTCACGCCGAGGCCATCGACGGGAACGCTACCCTCCGAAAGAGAACCTGTGGAAGCCGGCGTTACCGACCCACCGCTCTGATTGGTCGCATATCCGCTTCGCGCGGCGCCGCCGCCGACCTCGGAGGACATCGAAATGCTGTCCGTACCACAGGCCGACAGCCCCGCGCAAAGAAGCGTCAGAGCCATTGTTCTGGTAAATTTCGGTGTCGACATAACGCCCTCCCTAAGCCCGTCGGCGAAATTCTTCCGCCTGCTGTCTGCTGACTTCCTTGATAGGACGGGAAAGCGCTCTTGCGTGTTGCGATCTGTGGCTTTGTGTGAGCGAAGTGACCATCTGCCATGCTCCGGCTACAGAGGATCACCTTTAAAGACAAAACACACGGCTCGCAGGCGGGCAGGATGCCTTAATCTGGCGCCTGGGCCATTCACCTTATGTCAATCATGGTTTATGAAACTGGCTTCAGGAGGAGTTCAGCATGAAGCGGTCGCTCATTTCGCTATGGGGCCGGTTCGCCGCCGACGAAAGGGGAGCCATCTCCATTCTTGCGGTCGGCGCGATCGTGGCTGCCATCGGGGTTTCGGTGATCGTGATCGATGCGGGCTCCCTGCTCTATGCCAAACGCCAGCTTCAGGCGGCCACAGACGCCGCCGCCATGTCCGCGGTGCGTGACATCGGCAAAGCCGGCGGAAACCCGACGGCACGCGCCGAGGCAGCGCTGTCTGCCAATGGTTTCGATAGCCCCAAAAGCCTTCAGGTCGTATCAGGCGGCTACGATGCGGATGAAAGCACCGCTGCGGCCGACCGCTTCGATGCGACGGCCGGCACGGACAACGCCGTGAAGGTCATGACGAGCATCGACTCGCCCACCTATTTCGCTCAATTTTTCGGCGTTCCCGGCATCTCGGAAGTCTATGCGGAATCGACCGCCGCAATGGTGAACCAGGCATCGATATCGGCTGGGACGGGTCTTGCGTCGCTCAATGATGGCATTGCGAACAATCTCCTGACCGCGCTGCTCGGGACAGCCATCAACCTCTCCGCCGCGAATTACCAGGGTTTGGTCGACACGAAAATCGATGCCCTCGCCTTTCTCGATGCGCTGGCGACGCAAATCGGTGTCAGCGGCACATATGGCGACCTGCTGAGCGCCGATGCGTCTGTCGGCGACATCGTGAATGCCGCGCTCGATGTGCTGACGTCCGGAGATACCAGCCAGTCCTCCGGCAATCCGGTGGCCGCGCAACAGGCCCTCAACGCGCTGCCGGGAAGCGCGCTCAATGCATTGAACCTTTCGGTCAGTGCCGTCGTCGATGCTTCGGAATTGCAGAACCGGAAGATCGGCAACATCATCAAGACAGGGACAAACGACCTCAAGGTGAATGTCTACGACCTGCTCATCGCGGCCGTGATGGGACAAGCAAACGGGCAAACGATCGATCTGGGGCCAACCGTCAGTGTCCCAATTACGGGGACCAGCATCAGCACGCGTATCGCCATAGGCGAACCGCAAGCCTCTTCGAAAGTCGGTCCGGTCGGCATTCAAGTCAAAACCGCGCAAGTTCGAATTGCTTTGGACGCCACTATTGCATCAGTCGACATCGGACTGATTTCTACAAATATTTCTCTCCCGATATATCTGGAATCCGCTTCGGGCACCGCAACGATCTCCGCAATCCCATGCAGCCGCAATGGCACGATGGTGAGCGTCACTGGCACGACAGGTGTAGCCAAAGCGAAGGTTGGCGCGATTGACGATGCAACCCTAAATAATTTCGGTAGCTCGCCCACTCTCAGCGATCCGGAAATTGCTCGATTGAAGGCAATCGGAATTACGTTAGCTGCTATCTCTGCATCGGCTGACGCCCAACTCGGCCAGGGGGGACCTTCGACTAAAGACTTCACTCAAAACGAAATCGACAATGGTACGTTGAAGACCGTCAGTTCAAGCGTCGGCCTTTCTACTTTGCTCTCCAGTCTGGTTAGCAATCTCAATCTGAGTGTGAATGTACTAAATTCAGGTCTGTTGAGTTCGCTCGTTGGCTTGTCTGCCAATGCGATTAAAACGACTGTCTCTCTTGCCGTAGTCCCTCTCATCAGCGCCCTAGAAACCCCTATCGACCAACTCCTCGCCACCCTCGGCGTACAGATCGGCACACTTGATATGGGTGTAAACGGGACGAGCTGCGGGGTGCCCAGGCTGGTGGGCTGACAGTGCATATTCACGCGCACTCATATGCAATAAGCTGCAAGACTGACTGTCTCGGTTAGGGTCGGAGTTCCCCATGGGCGACAAAACGGAAAATACGAATATGCAGGACGAAGTCGCCCTCAAGCGCATCATGATCTGCGACGACGATCTCGATTTCGCCGAAGAGTGCTCCGATGCCCTGCGGGCACGCGGCTACGATGTCGTTCTTCGGACACCAAAGTCGGATTTCGAGGAGATCGTCAAGGCCTACAGGCCACAAATACTGCTTCTCGATCTCTATATGCCGGGGCTCGACGGATATGAAATCCTCAAGATAATTGCCGACCGCCCTTCCCTTCACGACATAAGCATCGTTGTGACCTCGGGCGCTGAAGAGCCGCTCATGCGCGGCATCGAAGCTCAATGCCAGGCTTACGGATTGCGGCTTCTGGGCATCTGCCCCAAACCTGTCGACCTGTCGGTACTCGACGGCATTCTGGCGCGAGACGATGCGCATGTCCGGAACTGAAGCTCTTCGTCCAGGCGCCTGTTTGTCTCAGATGTGTCAATTCCGAGCGAAACGATTCAGGCCCTTTTAACGACCTCTATGCCTAAATGGTGTGAAGCGTCCCCGGCTATCCACACAACAACTGTGGCGCGGAACCGGGCCTTCAACCAGAACGGCATGACGAACAATGCAGTCTCCCATTCTCATCGCGGATGACGATCCTGAGCAGCTTCAGGAGATCAGCGAATTCCTCGCGCGGCGCGGTTTCGATACCCTCACCGCGGGCGATGGCCATGAAGCTGTGGAGATGATCGTGCGGGAGCAGCCGCGCGTGCTGATCCTCGATGTGAATATGCCGGGATGGGATGGTGTGCGCGTGGCGCAGGCTGCGCGCGGGCTCGACCACCGGATCATCGTCATCCTGATGACGGGCGACAATGATGCGCATTTCCGCGCGAGCCTGGCCGATTGCGGGGCGGTGGAAGTATTCCACAAACCCGTCCAGATCCAGCATCTCGTGAAATTTCTGGAAGACTCGCTGGGTCAGCGCGCCTGCGCATAGCCACGCAGACGCGCTTCGATTTCATTCAATCCGCAGGACCGAAAGTTCAGCTCTCCGCGCCACGGCGAAGAATCGAATAGAGCTGATCATAGAGACGACGAGCCATATCGGGCTGTTCGTTCTCCATCGCGTCGAGACGCTCCAGCATGCTGCGCGCCGTAAGATATGCGACGGAGAGTTTGCGGCTGACCTGTGAATTGCTCAGCTGCTGGCCGCGAATACGCGTCAGATAATACAGCCGCACCCAGGCCGACACCGGCAGACGCGAACGGTGAAGCTGCGTTCCCGACGTCACGCTGTACTGGCTCGCCCGGCAAGCCTTGCACGTCCAAAGCCCCGGCCGGGTGGTCAGGCGGGACGCCGCCTGCTCCGCACCGCAATTCGGACAAACCGGCCCGCCTGGCCAACGGGCTGCTTCAAGGATCGCGCGGCAATCCTCCTCCGACTCGAGAATATCGCCAATCGTACGATGGCGTTCCGTGTACCCATTGCCCGTCATGCCAGTGGAGTTCGGCTGGTGGGGCACCTGAAAAGGCATGTAATCACTCTGCATTCGTCATCCGTCCCGGTTTGGCGAATTCAGGTCCCGGGGCCGTCACGCAACGGGTGAGAGATCGCTGCGATAACGGACCCCGGGCACAAGCTGTCTCAAATTCCTTGACCGGGGACCGTTCCCGCTTGCCGGATGCATCCGACGAACCGCGCTTGGTGAGTGGGGGGCTCTACTGGTTCGCCTCACCGGCCGGCAACAGGTGGTCCTGATCCGGTTTTGATGTGACAGCTTGTTCGAATTCCTTTCGACCTAAAGGTTCTCTATCCGCGATTGAGTTTGTTCACGGAACATGGACAGGTCATTGGGAATTCCGTCGAGTTATGTGACCTGCGTTGAGGCGGTCGACACACACGAATTCGTACAGTCTGCCCGGAAACCGCCATATAGGTTTCCGCCGAAAAACAGCCCGGGAAGCGCCTATCTACGCCCTGCGTGAGTTGTTGTAGGATGCGATTCCAAAGGATTCAGACGAGGTCGCCTCACGGCATGCTCAAAACAAGTCACACACTCAAGGCGCGGCTCGAAACGCTCTATCTCGGGAATAGCCGGCAAGCCGTCGCCTTTCGCTATGCCCTGCTTGCGTTCGACGTGGTGACAATCGGCTTTTTCGTCGTCTCTTCCTTCATGGAATACAACACATGGATGATCGCGGCGGACCTTCTGATCGGCGCGGTGCTGGCGGTCGACTTCGCCGCGCGCCTGGTCGTTGCACGCAACAAATGGCAATACCTAGTCGAGCTGGAAACGCTGGCCGACATCATCGTGATCTTCAGCCTTCTCAGTGTTGCCATCGCCGGGAATTTCGCATTTCTCCGCGTATTGCGCGCGCTAAGGCTTCTGCGCTCCTATCACGTCTTGTCGGAGGTGAGGCAGCGCTATGCCGTGTTCGTACGCCACGAAGCCGTCATTCAGGCCATCGTCAATCTTCTGGTCTTCATCTTCGTCGTGACGGCTGTGGTCTATGTCATCCAGAAACCCATCAACCCGGCCATCGGCAACTATATCGACGCGCTCTATTTCACCGTGACGACACTGACGACCACCGGGTTCGGCGATATCACCCTGACAGGAACGTCGGGACGCCTGCTTGCCGTCATCATCATGGTTTTCGGCGTGGCCCTGTTCTTGCGGCTCGCACAAACCATATTCCGCCCTCAGAAGGTTAAATACACCTGTCCGGATTGCGGACTGAACCGCCACGACCCGGACGCCGTTCATTGTAAACATTGCGGCCGCGTTATCATGATCGAGACCGAAGGCGAGTAATCGCCGCCGCCCCTCTTTCGACACTGCCAGAAAGCATTCATGCCCGACAATCTCGACACCGGCCTTGTCATCGCCCTCATCGTCGCCATCGGCATCGCCGCCCAGTGGTTTTCCTGGTGGGTGAAACAACCGGCCATCCTCGTGCTCCTTCTGGCAGGCTTGCTGGCCGGGCCGGTACTCGGTCTTTTCGATCCCGATGCGCTTTTCGGCGATCTCCTCTTTCCCGCCGTTTCGCTGGGTGTTGCCGTCATCCTTTTCGAGGGGAGCCTGACACTCAAATTCAGGGAGATCCGGGGACATGGTCAGGTCGTTACACGGCTTGTCACGGTCGGCGCCCTTGTGTCGATGCTGCTGATTGCACTGGCCGCCTGGGCGCTCGGCATTTTCTCCTGGAAGGTCGCACTTCTTTTCGGCGCGCTCGCCTCCGTTACCGGACCGACCGTTATCGTTCCTATCCTCCGGACCGTTCGGCCCACCAGATCGCTCGCCAATATTCTGCGCTGGGAGGGCATCCTGATCGACCCGCTCGGTGCGCTGGCCGCGGTGGTCATCTTCCAGCTCGTTGCGCTCGGGACCAGACAGGTGGAGGACCTGTTGCTCGCGGTAGAGATTTTCGGTGCCGGAATCGGACTCGGTATGGCCGCCGCCTTCGGCCTTTCCTTCATCATGCGGCGCCATGTCCTGCCGGACTATCTGCACAATGTGACGACCCTGGCTGTGGTGCTGCTGACCTTTTCCCTCGCCAACGCGCTGGCCCACGAGTCCGGACTGCTGGCCGTCACCGTGATGGGGGTTATCCTCGCCAATACGAAAGACGTAAATACGGACGATATTCTCGACTTCAAGGAAAGCCTGACCGTCCTGCTTACATCGGTTCTGTTCATCGTGCTGGCGGCGCGCGTTCCGGCTTCGGCCTTCGAGATGAACTGGACCATCACCGGTGCCCTTCTCGGCTTCATCATCTTCGTTGCGCGTCCGGTGGCCGTGATGATTTCAACGATTGGAAGCGATCTGCCCTGGCCGGAACGGATCGTACTGTCATGGATCGCACCGCGCGGCATCGTGGCCGCCGCCGTGTCGGCCCTCTTCGCTATCGAACTGGAACGAGCCGGGGTCGAGGGGGCCGACATCCTTGTTCCCGTCACCTTCGCAGTGATCGTCGTCACCGTTTTCGTGCAGGGTCTGACGGCCCGGCCCTTCGCCCGGTTGATGAAGGTCGCGGATCCGGAAGCCCGTGGCGTGTTGATCCTCGGCGGCAATCCGCTGGCCCAGGCTGTCGCCCTCAGCCTGAAGAAGCTCGACATCGATGTCATTCTTTCCGACACCTCATGGGATCAGATCAGGAAGGCCCGTATGGCCGGGCTTCGCACCTATTTCGGTACCGTCGTATCCGACGATGCCGACCGGCGTCTCGACCTCGTCGGCATTGGCGAGTTGCTTGCGCTGTCCCACCGGGCACCGCTCAACGCGCTGGCCTGCATGCGCTATGCAGGCGAATTCGGATCCGGCAACGTGTTCAATATTCGTCTGGCCGACCAGGCTGAAAGCGCCACCACGCCCGCGGGACGCGTTCTCTTCAAGGATGACGTGACGCTCGAAAGACTGGAGGGGCTGATCGTCAAGGAAGGCTTCGAAATACGGCACACAAAACTGACGGAGGAGTTCGGCTTCCAGCAAATGCTGGACTCTCAATCAGAAGACAGTGTGCTGCTCTATGGCGTCTCGAATGAAGGTGTCGTCTATCCCTTCGCCGAAGACCGGACCTTCCGCGCGACTGCCGGATGGCGCATCGCCTATCTGGGACATCCCGATCATTCGACCAGGGAAGACACGGAAAAGTCTGCCGCCGAGCGGGCGCGTGCGCATCTCTGCGAGGAACTCCCCAAGCCTCTTCCGGATTGAGCACCAATGGCCCGAGACGACGGACCGCATCTTCATGGTTAATTTTACGTTAATTTGCCGTTTTGCCGACACGCTTTCAGGGATATAAGGGTCACAGGGGTACGTCATTCGACGCGAAAGCGGCGGTTCGCCGGGTATGACCGGTAGAACAAACTGAGGCGTGAAATGACGAGACTTCCATTTCTGTTTTTTGCGGTCCTTCTGACAGGCCTGACCATGGCTGCCGCCCCTTCCGAAGCGCGGCCTGCCTATCCGGATTCCTACGCGGACGCCGCATATTTCCATGACGAACTTTCTCCCTACGGCCGCTGGCACGAGCTGGGTGCCTATGGCCGTGTCTGGCAGCCCCGCAACATGCATAGCGGATGGCGACCCTATACGCGCGGGCGATGGGTCTGGGACGACGACTACGGATGGACATGGACGTCTGATTTCAACTGGGGTTGGGCCGCCTTCCACTACGGCCGTTGGATATACGATTCCCATTATGGCTGGCTCTGGGTGCCGGGCCGGGTCTGGTCTCCGGCATGGGTCACCTGGCGGTTCAGCAACGGCTATGTCGGTTGGTCGCCCATCGGCATTTTCATCAACTGGTCGAGCTGGGATCCCGGTTGGGACTATCCCGGATGGAACTATGTCTACCGGGACGATTTCGTCCGTAACGACGTCTATATTCACGTCATCGTACGGAACAACTATCGAAACTATTATCACCAAACGAAATGGCACCGGCACAAGCTGCGTCAGGGCCGGATCGTCAACCGTCCCTTCAACCGCCAATGGTACGTGTCGCGCAGTCGCCGCGATCCGGTTCGCGTCCGGGTTCAGCGCGACGCAGATTTGCGGAACCGAAGCCATCAATTCGACGGTAACCGCCTGCGGATAAGAGATTTCCGGGCAGACCGGCGCCCCTCCGCACAAAGGCCCCCGCGAGAAGAACGCAACCTCATGCGCCCACAGGACAGGAATGAACAACGCCGGATCGAGCAACAGCGCCAGAGGCAGCGCGACGAGCAATCGATGCGACAGCGCCAACTACAGCAGCAGCGCGAACAGCAACAGCGTGACCGCCAATTGCAGCAGCAAAGGCAGCGCCAACAGGATGCCGAGCGTGAACGTGCCCGTCAGCAGCAGCTCGACCGGCAACGCCAGCTCCAGCAGCAGCAACAAAAGCGTGACCGTCAATTACAACAGCAAAGGCAGCGTCAGCAGGATGTCGAGCGTGAACGAGCCCGTCAGCAGCGGCTCGACCGTCAACGCCAGCTTCAGCAACAACAACGCGACCGCCAGTTACAGCAGCAAGACGCAGACCGCATGCGTGCCCGCCAGCAGGAGGTGGACAGGCAACGCCAGCAACGTCTCCAGCAGCAACGCCAACGCGATGCCGAACAACGCCAAAGGCAGATGGAACGGCAGCGGCAGATGCGCGAGCAGAGGGAACGCCAGGGCGCGGCCAGTCAGCGCTTCCGCGACACGCGCAATCCGGACCGGCGTGACGAGCGCCGTCGTCCCGACAACAGGTAGCTAGCCTTCCTTCAAGGCCCTTCTCAGGCGGCGGATGATCACTTTTCGCGCCCGATCGTCCGCCGCCTGATCCAACTGGTCGGCGACATCCAGCCAGAGTTCCGACATTTCATTGTGCCAGTCGGGCTTGCCGACATCCTCCGGTTCCAGACGCCGCGGCACCGGCCGCGTCCGGGGGCCCGGCGCTTCCGTGGTCAGATCGTACATATCGTCAAGCATCGGCTCGACGATACGCTCGCCGTCCAACCCCAATTCGGACAGGCGTTCATGCAGGCCGTTTATGGATTCTTCCTCGCCATGCGTCAGGAAGATACCTCGCTTGATCGGCGCCCTTTCCTCCACCCAGCGCGCCAGCGCCGAGCCATCCGCATGACCGGAATAGACGTCGAGCTGTCGGATGCTCGCGCGCACTTTCACCTCTTCGCCCTGGATGCGTACAGCCTTCACCCCGTCGAGCAGAATCTGCCCCAATGTGCCGCGCGCCTGGTAGCCGATGATGAGAACCGTCGAGTTTCGCCGCCAGAGATGATTTTTCAGGTGATGGCGAATGCGCCCTGCATCGCACATGCCGCTGGCAGCCACGACAATATGGCTTCCCTTGAAGCGTTCGATCCCCATGCTCTCCTGCACGGTCTCCGTCGTGCGCAGGATCTCGGAATTCATGTACTTCCTGAAGGCGTGTCCGTCTTCCAGTTCGTCAGCATGATCGACGAAAACCTTCGTCGCCCGGATGGCAAGCGGCGAGTCGAGAAATATCGGGACATGCGGCACCTTCCCGCTACTGATGAGTTCGAACAGATCCGCGAGGAATTCCTGCGTCCGTTCCACCGCGAAGGCCGGCACGACCAGAACACCATCATCCGACAAGGCATCGTTGACTTCCTTGGCGAGCATTTCGCGCCGGTCATGCAATGAGACATCAGGCCGGTCCCGATTGCCGTAGGTCGACTCGCAAATGAGGAAGTCGAGATTCTCCGGCGCTTCCGGTTCGGTGTAGAAACTTTTTACCTCCGGCCCGATATCGCCGGAAAACAGCATACGCAGCTGGCGCATTTCTTCATTGCCGGTGGCGATTTCCACCTCGATGGAAGCCGAGCCCAGAATATGCCCCGCATTCCAGAAGCGGGCACGAATGCCGGCGCAAGGGCTCACCCAGTCATCGTAGGAGACCGGGCTGAAACTTTTCATCGCCTCTTCGGCATCCTCCACGGTGTACATCGGCGTGACAGGCGGCCGCCCACGATGGGCATTGCGCCGATTGAGCTGCTGGACCTCGAATTCCTGGATATGTCCGGAGTCGGGCAGCATGCACGACAAAAGATCGATGGTGCCGTGCGTCGCAAAGATGGGGCCGGAAAAGCCGTGCTTGACGAGTTTCGGGATGAGCCCCGAATGGTCGATGTGGGCATGGGTCAGCAGAACGAAATCGATGCTTTCCGGATCGAACGGAAAAGCCTCGTAGTTCAGCTGCTTTACGGTCTTTGCACCCTGGAACATGCCGCAATCGACAAGAAAGCGCGTCTCGCCGGTATCGAGCAGATAGCACGACCCCGTCACCGTTTGCGCAGCGCCATGCACGCTCATCGTGATAGTCATGCCCGATCCTTCCCGTTCCTATTCACATTCACTCCTCAGACCAGCCGCCAGAAGCGGCGCCAGCGCGATGCAACTTGCCTCATGTCGCACGCTGTCGGTGGCCCAGATTTCATCGACACCGGCCTCGCTCAGGGCGCCGCCCGTATCCTGCGTGAAGAGCGCATGGGTCACCGCCAGCGTGATATGCCCCGCACCTTTCGATATCAGCTTCTGCGCCGCCTTGATGATGGTTCCACCGCTGGAAACGATATCGTCGACCAGAAGCACCTTTCGACCAGATAAATCGTCCACCGGAAACTCGATTTCCACCCGGCGGTCAGAAAAGCGCGTCTTCTCGCCCACGAGAATGTCACCGCCAAGTCGGTCGGCCACACGCGCCACCCATTGGCGCGATTCCCGGTCGGGACCGACAACCAGAGCATCCAGGTCAAAGCCTTTCATGGCGGCATAATCGGCAATAAGCTCGGCAGCGATGAGGTTTTCCGCCTCGGCACCGGGAAACACATCCGATATTTCCGGCGTGCGGTGCAGATGCGCATCGACCGTCAGTATACGGTCGAACAACCCAGAAAGAAATTTTCCAACCGCCTGCTGGCTCACCGCCTGCCCTACCTCAAAGGCAATATCCTGCCGCATATAGCTCATATAAGGCGATACAAGGACGATACGCGCTGCGCCTGCGCGACGCAGCGCATCCGCAGCAAGCATCAAGGCGACCAACTTCTCGTTCGGCTCGAAAAGCGAGCAATAAAGAATGACCGCCGGAGGGGCGCTTTCCGGTCCGGTCACCAGTATCTCGCCGTCCGGATATCGATGAAGGTCAAATGGCCGATGCTCCAGATCCAGTTCGTTCGCCAGCCTTTGCGGCGCATCGCCATCCCAGGGAAATGATAGAATCAAGGGTTTCATGGCGCCGTGTGCGCTTTCTGTTCGAAGGGATGGGAGCCAACGGCAAAGCCGTTATCTTCTTCCGCAGCTGCCACGGCGAGATCGAAATGGGCACTCCCCGCCGAATAGATCCGGAACAGCGGGTCGCCCTTGCGAACTTCGTCTCCCACGCGTTTCAAAATGTCGAGGCCCGCGCCCCGGTCGAGCGGCGCGCCGGAGATGCGCGCCAGCTGCGCAATTCTCAAACAATCGATCGATGCGACAAAACCATCCGCTTCCGCGCAAATGTCGACCTGCTTCGGTCCCGGCTCGGGCGGATTGTCGTTTCGACCTTGAGTCTCGATGATCTCTTCCATCACCTTCAGCGCGGCACCACTCTCCAGCAATTCGCGAGCCCGTTCTTCGCCCGTGCCGCCGCGCAGGTCCGGATCGAAATCCAGAATACGGCCAGACAACATGACCGACTTATCCCGAAGGTCCTCAGGCGCCCCTGCTTCGTTCCTCAGCACCGCCATCACGTCACGCGCTTCCAGAACAGGGCCAACGCCTCTGCCAATAGGCTGACTGCCATCCGTGATCACGACATCGATGACGAGACCGACCTGGTCGCCGACATATTCGAAGAGTTTGCGCAGCCTCATCGCTTCATTCGCATCACGCACTTTCGCACTCGGCCCGATGGGGATGTCGATCACAAGATGGGTGGATCCCGCGGCAATCTTCTTGGAAAGGATCGACGCGACCATCTGTTCGCGCGTGTCGAGATTGAGAGGCCGTTCCACGCTAATGAGAATATCGTCGGCGGGCGACAGATTTACGTGGCCACCCCAGACGAGACAGCCATTGGTCTTTCCCACCACTTCACGCATTTCCGACATGGAGAGATCGACTGTGGCGAGTATCTCCATCGTATCCGCCGTTCCCGCCGGCGATGTGATCGCGCGGGACGATGTCTTGGGAATGGTCAGGCCATGGGCCGCCACGATGGGAACGACGATCATGGACGTCCGGTTGCCGGGAATACCGCCTATGCAATGCTTGTCCACGACCATGGGGGCCGGCCAGTCGAGCGTCGTGCCCGCCCCGGCCATGGCTCGCGTCATATCGAGGAGTTCCTGCGTGCTCATGAACCCCGCACAGCCGACGAGGAAAGCGGCGATCTCCATATCGGAGTAGCGATAGCCGACAATGTCGTGGATCACTTCCTCGATCTGGTGCCCCGTCAATGTCTGCCCATCGATCTTTTCACGAACATAGTTCAGGGAATGCGGGCTGGGCGCAGGTGCGATGTTCACGACCGTGCCTTCCGGTAGCCCCAGACGACTGAAGGCCGGCTCAGCCAACCCCAGTTCATCTGCCTTCACCATGTCGCCATCATGGCAGACATCGAGCGTCGCGATGATGGACCGGTTCCCGTCGATCACCTGCAAACGCTTGAATGCCTGAAAGGCTTCAGGACGAAGCGCCACGCAGTCATGCGCCAGAACAGCCACGTTCTCGCGCAGCGTATCGAGAGGAACCTTGCGGATCTTGAGCATGGTTTTGTCTTCGTTCTTATCGCTCTACGTCGGAGGATATCAGAAATCCGGGCGCTGCGCGGCGCGTCCTATCGTCTCCCGCTACCGCTAGCGTCCGGTAAACTTGGGACTGCGCTTTTCGAGAAAGGCGGACACGGCCTCCCGGTGATCTTCGCTCGTCGAGGCCAGAGCGAACTGGTCGGCATCCATGAAAGTGGTCGCTGCGTTGAGCGCGGTGGCCGCCGCTGTGATGCCGCGCTTTGCCATACGCACCGCGACCGGCGGTAGCGCAGCCGCTTTCTCCGCCCATTTCCGTGCCGTGGAAAAGGCCTCCCCATCATCGGCCAGGTCATCGGCGAGGCCCCAATCCAGCGCCTGCTCCGCGGAAACCTTTTCGCCGAAAATAGTGAGCTGCTTGGCGCGCGAAGGGCCGACCAGATTGACCAGGCGAGGCTGGGTGTGCCAGCTCATATTCATACCGAGCGGTATTTCGGGCAGCCGGAAATGAGCGCCCCGCCCTGCAATGCGAAAATCGCAGGCCGTTGCCAACGCGACACCGCCGCCAATGCAGAACCCCTCTATGGCGGCCACCGTCACCTGGTCGATCGCCTCCCAGGCATCGCACATATCAGGTCCCGCACGGAGCATTTCCCGCCGTTCCAGCAGGCCCGCCTCCTGCCGCTCGCGGACCGCCGGGTCGGCAAGGTCGGCCCCCGCCGTGAAGACCTTCGGCCCGTGCAGTACCACCGCACTTGTCACCGTATCCTGCCGAAGCGCCCGGGCCGCGGCCGTGAGTTCATGCAGAAGCTGGACAGAGAGAGCGTTTATGCGGTCGCCCCTGTCGAAAGTGACGATTGCGAGTCTGCCCTCGCGCTCGATATTGACGAATTCGCCTATCCGCTGCGTTTCGCTCATCCCCTCGCCTTTCATTATCCGCTCTTCTTGATTCACGGAGAATGATGACGGCTGGAGGCATATTCGCCAAGGCCTGCCAATGAGATAGAGCACCTACCGGCGGGACGGAAACAGAACGGGCGACGGACCGAAAACAGGGTCCGCCGCCCGCCCCTTGCCGAATGTCCGAACTCAACCTGAAGTACAATGTGTCCGGCGCCCGGCAGTTGCGGCAGAGGCGCGGGGGTTTTCCCCTACCGCAAAGCCAGACTGGCGGTTTGCTGCTGAACGGAGCCGGAAGGACGCATTCACCCTCTATTCAAACTTTCAGGTTTCGATCGCACGACGCCGTGTCGCGCTCTTTCCGCTGTTGCCCTGCCCGCCAAATTCCATTCCAATCCGGCAAACAGAAATCGATAGCGGCGACGGCCCGGTTGGCCGGCAAAAACCGCACAGAGGAAACGGAACGAAAATGCCCAGCAAGACCAAGGCCCTAAGCACTTTCACAGAGGCTTTGGCTGCCGCGAGCGAACGACTCGGCTATAGCGACAGCATCCACAAGCTACTGACGCTCTCTGCCAGAGAGATCAAGGTCGCGATACCGATCGTTCGCGACAATGGAGAGCTTGCCGTTTTTTCGGGCTATCGCGTGCAACATCACAATGCCCGCGGACCTTATAAGGGGGGCCTCCGCTACCACCCGGAGGTGAACCTGGGGGAAGTGCGCGATCTTGCCTCCCTCATGACCCTCAAAACGGCCCTGATGGACATTCCGCTGGGCGGCGCGAAAGGCGGCATCGACTGCGACCCGCATAGCCTGACGAGCCGCGAACTCGAAATGCTGACCCGCAAATTCGTCAAGCGGATGCACAGGCATATCGGGCCCGAGATGGACATCATGGCACCGGATATCGGCACGGATGCCAGCATTATGGGCTGGATCCACTCCGAATATTCCGCAATTTACGGCCATTCTCCTGCCGTGGTGACAGGCAAGCCCATCAATCTGGGCGGCTCGCAAGGACGAGAGAAAGCGACCGGATATGGCGTCTCCATCGTGGTGGACGCGGTCGCGCGCACGCGGGGCGGGCCCCTTTCAGGCGCCTCCGCTGTCATTCAGGGCTTCGGCAATGTGGGTATGCATGCTGCCTTCTGCCTGCGCGATCTCGGCGTCAAGGTCATCGCGGTTTCGGATTCCCGCACCGCTGTCTATGGGAAAGACGGCCTCGACCTCGACGGATTGGTCAAACACAAGCAGGAGCGCGGGACCCTCGAAGATGTGGATGGGCACCAAAACATTTCCCATGAGGAGTTGCTGGCGCTCGAATGCGACTATCTCATTCCGGCAGCCCTTGGCGGTGCGATTACCCGCAAGAACGTGGATACGCTCAATTGCCGCCATCTGGTGGAAGCCGCCAATGCACCGGTGACGCCGGAAGCAGAGGAAATCCTTTTGAAGCGGAATGTCGAAATCGTTCCCGATATTCTCGCCAATGCTGGCGGTGTCGTTGTGAGCTATTTCGAATGGGTTCAGAATCTCCAGCGCCGGGCCTGGCCGCTCTTCAAGGTGGACAAGGAATTGAACCGTATCCTGCACAACGCCGCGCATGACGTCATGTCCCGTTCGCATGATGAGGGCATTACGCTACGTGCCGCAGCCTATGAAATCGCATCCATGAGGGTGAAGGATGCACTCGACGCCACAGGCTTCTAACCGGTAGGACCTGCTTTCCGTTTCACCGCCCGCTCCTTGTTGCTAGGCTGACCTCACCGAATTCCTGGCAGCCCTCCCATCCGAGTAACCTTCATGTTCGACCATACTTTCTGGCAGGCTATCATCCTTGGAATTGTGGAGGGGGTGACGGAGTTTCTACCCGTTTCCTCGACAGGCCATTTGATCGTCGCGGGCGAACTTCTCGGCTTCGACGGCTCCCTCTCCAAGGTATTCGAAGTCGTCATACAGCTCGGCGCGATCCTTGCGATCTGCGTTCTCTATTTCCGAAGGCTGTTGAACGTCCTTCTGGGGCTGACAGGCGATCCCGCGGCGCAGCGTTTCGCCATGGCGGTGATCGTCGCGTTTCTTCCCGCGGCCTTTATCGGGCTCGCGCTTCACGACTTCATCAAGCAGGTCCTGTTTTCGCCCTATGTCGTCTGCACGTCCCTGATACTCGGCGGTATCGCGATCATCCTGATCGAGCGCTACGACTATGACGGGCACATCAAATCGGTCGAAGAGCTGACCTTCAAAAAATCCCTCCAGATCGGGTTTTTCCAGTGCCTTGCAATGATCCCCGGCGTCTCGCGCTCGGGCGCGACCATTCTCGGCGCCCTGTTGATCGGCGTGGATCGCAAAACGGCAGCGGAGTTTTCTTTCTTTCTGGCCATCCCCACCATGCTCGGCGCCACGACGGTCGACCTTTGGAAGGTGCGTGACAGCCTGAGCGCCGATCAGGCGTCCATCATCGCAGTCGGATTCGTCGCCGCCTTCATTTCCGCAATCTTCGTGGTGAAGTGGCTCGTCTCCTTCATCAGCCGTCACGACTTCACCGTGTTCGGCTGGTATCGGATCGTCTTCGGCAGCCTGCTGCTGGTCTATTTCCTTACCGTCTGACGCTTACCCGAAGCGGCCCATGATGTAATCCTGGGTGCGCGGATCCGAGGGGTGGGTAAATATCTGCTCGGACGGCGCTACTTCCGCCAGTTCGCCCAGATACATGAAGGCCGTGTAATCCGCCGCGCGGGCCGCCTGCTGCATGTTGTGGGTCACGATGGCGATGCAATAGTCATCCCGAAGCTCGGCGATGAGCTGTTCGAGCTTGGCCGTCGAAATCGGGTCGAGTGCCGAAGCGGGCTCGTCCATCAGCAGGATTTCCGGCTTCACCGCCACAGCACGGGCAACGCAAAGACGTTGCTGCTGACCGCCCGAAAGCCCGGTGCCTTCCGCATTCAGCTTGTCCTTCACTTCGTCCCACAACGCTGCGCGAGAAAGCGCCCAATAGACACGTTCCTCAATTTCCGCTTTGGGCAGATTCTCGTAGAGGCGGATACCGAAGGCGACATTCTCATAGATCGACATCGGAAACGGCGTCGGCTTCTGAAAAACCATGCCCACCTTAGCGCGCAACTGCGTCAGGTCCCGCGCGGCAAGAATGTTTGTGCCGTCGATATTGACCTCTCCCTCGGCACGCTGCCCCGGATACATTTCATAAATCCGGTTGAGTGCACGCAGAAGCGTCGACTTTCCGCAACCGGACGGGCCGATAAACGCCGTCACGCGACGGTCCGGAATCGTCAGGTTGACATTTTTCAGAGCCTTGTAGTCGCCGTAGTAGAAATCGAGATTCTTGACCTCGATCTTCGTATCCATCACGCCGTCCATCTTTTCAGAAGACGTTTTCCGGGCTTCTTTGATTGTGCCGTCCATATGCTCTGCCTTGTTCATATCAATCACGCCCTGCCCTTGTTCCGCGTCGAAATGACCCTCGCGAAGATATTGAGGAGCAACACAGCCGTCGTAATCAAAAGCGCCCCGCCCCAAGCCAGGCGCTGCCAATCCTCGTAAGGGCTCATGGCGAACTGAAAGATGACAACAGGGAGATTTGCCATTGGGTCGTTGAGATTGGTGCTCCAGAACTGGTTGTTGAGCGCCGTAAAGAGAAGCGGCGCGGTTTCACCGCTGATCCGCGCTATCGCCAGCAGCACGCCTGTTAGCATGCCCGAAAAAGCAGCACGGTAACTGATCTGCGTGATGACCATCCAGCGCGGGGCACCGATCGCCGCGCCGGCCTCGCGCAGCGAGTCCGGAATCAGCGTCAGCATGTCCTCGGTTGTGCGCACGACGATGGGAAGAGCGATCACGGCGAGCGCTGCCGCGCCGGCCCAGCCGGAGAAATGCCCCATGGTGGTAACCACCACGCCGTAAATGAAAAGCCCCACAATGATGGACGGCGCACTCAACAGCACATCGTTGATGAAACGAACGATGCTCGCCACCCTTCCCTCTTTGCCGTATTCGGCAAGGTAGGTGCCCGCCATAATGCCGATCGGCGTTGCGATGAGGATCGCAATCACCGTCATCATCAGACTGCCGACGATCGCGTTGGCCAAACCGCCTTCATTGCCAGGGGCGGGGGTACTCTCGGTAAACATGGCGGGTTCGATAGCGGAGATACCATTCCACAGAAGCGCCCAGAGAATGGCGCCCAATATGAACAAGACGATACCTGTCATGGCATAGGAGACCACCGCCATCAGGAAATCCCAGCGTTGGCGCTGACGGACCCTTCTGTTCATGCCAACACCTCCCCTTCAGCCCCCTCTGCGCGGGCGCCAAGCAGCAACTTCTTACCGAGAGCCAGAACAAGGAATGTCAGCACGAAGAGGACGAGCCCTAGCGCGACGAGTGCCGATGTGTAGATATCCCCGACCGCCTCGGTGAATTCATTGGCGAGCGTCGCGGAAATTGTCGTGCCCGGCGCGAGAAGAGACAGGCTTAGGCGATGCGCATTGCCGATGACGAAGGTCACCGCCATGGTTTCGCCCAGCGCGCGGCCCAGACCGAGCATCACAGCGCCGGCCACGCCGTTGCGACAATAAGGGAGCACCACACGCCAGACCACTTCCCAGCGCGTCGCGCCGAGGCCATAGGCCGACTCTCTCAGCACCGGCGGCACGCTCGCAAACACTTCGCGCATGACGGAGGTGATGAAGGGCAGCACCATCAGGCCCAGAATAAGGCCGGCCAGCAGAACGCCAATACCGATGGGCGGACCGGAAAACAGATTGCCGAGAAGGGGAATATTGCCAAGGGTGGTCTTCAGCGCCGGTTCAACATGGTGCTGGAAAAGCGGCACTACAATGAAGAGACCCCACATGCCATAGATAATACTCGGTATCGCTGCAAGGAGTTCAATTGCTATCGCAATTGGCTGCCGGAGCCTGTGAGGACAAAGCTCGGTTAGAAAGATCGCCATGCCGAAACTGAACGGCACGCCGATCAACATGGCAATGACAGAAGTTTCAATAGTACCGATCAGCGGAACGACGGCACCATATGTGTCGGTAACCGGGTTCCAGTGCGCAGTCCACAAAAACGCAATGCCTGAATGAGCGAGAGCGGGCCAGCCGCCAACGAGGAGTACGGCGATAACGCCGCACAAAAGAGCAAAAAGAACAAGCGTGAAAAACAGAGTGGCGCCCCAGAAAATCGGGTCGCCCCAACGCATGGCAAAACGCGATTTGCGAGTGCCGACACCCTGCAAGGCCGGCGCGACGGACTCTACCATGATAAGCACTCCAGGAATGGCCGGGAGGGAGATCAGTCCCCCTCCCGGTTTCTCACAAGGACAGCAACTTACTGCGTAATATTACTGAAGAACGGGCTTGCCGCTCTCGTCCTTGATATCCATCCAACTCTTCTTCACGAGAGCGACGACATTGTCGGGCATCGGGATGTAGTCGAGATCCTTCGCCATCTTGTCGCCGTTCGCATAGGCCCAGTTGAAGAAGTTGAGCACTTCCTTGGCCTTCTGCGGATGCGCCTGCGTCGTGTGCATCAGGATGAAGGTCGCAGCCGTCATCGGCCAGCTGTCGGCACCCGGCTGGTTGGCCAGGATCAGGTAGTAACCCGCAGCGTGCTCCCAATCCGCGTTCGACGCAGCGGCCTGGAAGGATTCATACTTCGGAGCGACAACCTTACCGTCCTTGTTGACCATGTTCGTGTAGGTCAGGTGGTTCTGCAGAGCATAGGCATACTCGACGTAACCGATGGAGCCGTCCGTCTGACCGACGAGTGCGGCGACACCGGCGTTGCCCTTGCCACCGATACCGGCAGGCCACTCAACCGATGCGTCGACGCCGACCTTGGACCAGGCCGGAGAAACGTCGTTCAGGTAGTAAGTGAAGTTGAACGTCGTGCCCGAGCCGTCGGAACGGTGCACCACGGCGATGTCCTGATCCGGAAGCGACACGCCCTTGTTCAGCGCGGCGATTTCCGGGTCGTTCCATTTGGTGACCTTGCCGAGATAGATGTCGGCGAGGGTCTTGCCGTCGATCTTCATTTCGCCCGACTTGATGCCCTTCAGGTTCACGACCGGCACGATGCCGCCCATGACCATCGGGAACTGCATCAGGCCGTCCTTCTTGAGCGTGGCCGGCTTAAGCGGCTTGTCGGACGCGCCGAAGTCAACGGTCTTGGCATTGATCTGCTTGATACCGCCACCGGAGCCGATGGCCTGGTAGTTCATGCCGATATCCGTCTTGTCCTTATAGGCATCGGCCCACTTGGAATACACCGGATACGGGAAAGTGGCGCCGGCACCGGAAATGGTGTCGCCGGCATGAGCGGCCGAAACCGCGAAGAGCGCACCGGCAGCGACAGTCGCAGCGCGGGCAAAGGTTTTGAAGCTAAACATCTAGGTCTTGTTCCCTGTTAGTTGGCTTAATCGAATCAACTTGCCTGAAGGTTCGATTTGCCGATTGCTATCGGGCCTGGAGAGTCGGAAAGGGACAGACGTGCGTTCTTGCCATGCGTGGCGCATGACAGCGGATACGCTGTCTTATCTCTCCCGTCTCGGAGGGCCGTTGGCTAAGGGAACAATGAAAGCTGCCGGTTTGGGTGCGAGGGCAGCGGAACGCGGAAATACGATGGAGAGGCTCCAGCAGCCGAAAAGACTGACCGGAAGGCCGAACGCCGGCAGGATCGCCAGCTGGGCGTCACCGTCACCGGAACCAGAATCTGTATCGTCGGCGGCAATATCCTTGGCGATCGAGATATCGCTGGTCGGTTCGCCGAACGGGTTGGATTTGTGATAGTCGAGCCAGGACGACGCCCCGAGCGACGTCAGAAGCGCTGCCAGCGCGACCAGAAAGCCCGTATTACGCCAGAGCATTGCCAAGACGGCATTTCCGGAAGGACGCTGCCGGAAAAGACGGTCTCCGGCGCCAAGGCATGCGGCAATCATGGATTCTGTCCGGCTTACAAGGGCTGGCGAGAAAGAAGAGCGGCATCAGTCCGCAGGCCACCCCGCTGCGGTCGATGCGCGTTTCCTCCTGCCTAGCAGCGTCACTTGATGGTTTGATGACGGTTCGGCGGCAAAATCACCGCCCCGCAGCAACTCCGCCATACGAGCGCACAACACCGCCCCGCTACCCAGCTTTCCCCTTGCGGAATGCGGCTGAAGCCATTGGCTCATAATGAAAAAACCAAGCAAAAATCGTCACTTAACCAAGTGTTATCAGTTTCAACCTAAGCTCACTCACTAATCTGTCGGGTGTCGTCCAGCGATCGGGAATATGGCAAAAGCTCACCACCAAGCCGATTCAGGGAGCTTTCTTGACGGAGCGGGCGACGCCACTGCGCGTTCCGGCTCCGAGGATGAGTCTGGCCTGCCTTCCCGCAACCGAGACTTCTCGCTCGACCTTTTGTCCCTGCATTTCCGCGATCCGGAGATAGAGCATAAATACAGCTCGGCGAATTTTGCCGACCAGATCGGCCTCATTCGCCTCTCTATCGTCATGGGCGCAGTGATTTTCGCTCTCTACGCCCTGCTCGACCCCTTCGTCATTCCCGACATCACCTATGAAGCGTGGACTATTCGTTTCGCCGTCGCCTGCCCGCTGCTGCTGGGACTGGTGGCCATTTCGTATATTCCGGGCTTCAACCATCGCCACCAGATCGTGCTGGCGCTTGCGATGGTCGTTCCCGGTCTTGCCGTCGTCGGCATGATTGCCCTGGCTGCGCCGCCGGGATCCTTCTTCTACTATGCGGGTGTGCTGATCATTCTGAGCTACGTCAATTCGCTTTGGCGGATGCACTATTACTATTCGGCGCGTATGACCGGGCTCACATTCCTCGCCTATGAGTTCGTCGTGCTCTTCATCAATCCAATGCCGACGACCGTCTTCATCAACAACAATGCCTTCCTCATGTTTGGCATTGGCACCAGCATTTTTGTGAACTATGTGCAGGAGCATCACCTTCGCCGCAATTTTGTAGAACATGAGCGCCTTCGCATCGAGCAGACGCGCTCGGAAGTCCTGCTGGAGCGCTCCGAAGCTGCGAACCGCGCAAAGAACGACTTCCTCGCCATCATGAGCCATGAGCTCAGGACGCCGCTTAATGCGATCATCGGGTTTTCAGAGATCATCACGAACCAGATGTTCGGCCCGGTCGGCCAGCAGAAATATGCCGACTACGCGGCCGATATCCGCAGCAGCGGTACGCATCTGCTGAGCATCATCAACGACATTCTGGATATTTCAAAAGCGGAGTCCGGAAAGCTGGAACTGGCCGAAGAGCCGATCGACCCTGTGGAAACGCTCAATCGAACCATGCGCATGTTCCGCCATCGCGCGAGCGAAATAGGCGTCAACCTCAGCTTTCGCGTTCGCGATGAAATTTCCTGGCTGATCGCCGACCCGCGACTTTTCAAGCAGGTGGTGATCAATCTCACCTCGAACGCCCTGAAATTCACGCCGGAAGGCGGTACCGTAAAAGTCGAACTCGGGGTCGACAGTGCGGGCGATCTTTCGCTGACGGTGGCCGATACGGGTATCGGTATCAGCGCTTCCGATATCCGCCGCGTGTTCGAGCCCTTCGTACAGGTGGAAGGCGCCATGTCGCGCAGCCACCAGGGCACGGGCCTCGGCCTGCCTCTTGTCCGCAAGATCATGGCTCTGCATGGCGGCAGCGTCGATCTTGTCAGCACGGTCGGGGAAGGCACCGTGGTGACGGCAACCTTCCCCAGAAGCCGGTTCGTCGCGCCCGGATCCGACTCAGAGATGCGCTGGCGCGCCAGCTAGCTCCTTGTCGTCCGTCAGCGCGGCGCTGTCGGCGGGCTTGTCCACGACAAGCAGATAGACGCACATGGTTTCGTCGATGGAAATCGACACATCGGCAACGTCCAGGCCTTCGATAAGGCCCATCATGTCTTCCTCGGTGCGATAGATCAGGCTCCAGTCGGTCACGAACTCCAGCGGCCATTCGCAGGATTCGCGTCCCTTTCGAACATTGGCCAGGACCAAGCGTCCGCCGGGGGCAAGCTGCTCGTAAAGGTCCCGTGTGAGGGCTTTTGCCCGGCGCTGGGACAGATAGTCGTAAAGGCCGAGACTGTAGATCATGTCCTGCGGCTGGAGCGTCTTGAAGAGTGCGCCGGCCTTCAGAAGCTGGGCGAAGGACGCATTGAGGCACTGCACTTTCGCGCGGCCTCGATGACGCACAACCTCGGGATAGGCATGCTCATAGGCATGGCTGAGCGCCTTGTCATCCTGGTCGATCAACGTCACATTGACCGGGCGCGGCAGGTGCTCGATCGAGAGATAATCATACATCTCATAGGCGGAGCCGCAGCCCAGATTGGCGATATGCATGGGTTTGTCGCCCGCCGTCTTCGCGGTCTCGGCGACGCGCTCTCTGATAATCTCCTGCGTCATGCTGAGGCGTGTTCCCACGCAGCCGCCCGTCTCCACGCCGATACGGTGAAGCAGCATTTCGTAGAGGGTATCGCCGGCGCGCTTTCCTTTACGCTGCCACTCATAGACGTAGTTCATGATAATGAAATCGCCGGGATACCCGAACGGCTTCTCGTAGCATCGGCGCATCACCGGTCCGGGCATGAAGTCCGGCGTGAGAACGCGTTCGGCGAACCGCTTGTGCTTTGCCAGAACGCGCGGATCCGACCACACAGGCTCGAGAATATCGCTGCCCCGATACCAAAGCTCCTTCCACTGAGGAACGATCCGCTCTTCGCATTCGGCGAGGGCTTTCAGCATACGCTCTTCACGCTCACGACCGGTCGCCGTGAGATGTTCTTCAAACTCCTCGAGAAGTTCCTTGTAGGAACGGAAGAGATTGACGATCTCTGTCGAAAGTTGCTGAAACTCCGGCAGAATGCCCTCGGCGGTACCGAAATCCGGATCCGCAAGTTTCTGCGTGAGAAGCAAATCGTCATGCTCGGTGACGATCTTCTGAATATCGAGATATCCGCTCTTGAATTCCAGAGCGACGGTCGTCCGGCTGCCCTCGGGTTCGACGCGGCGAATGGTACCATTGCCTTCATAGAGGCAATCATCGCCCACTCGCAGTTCGAAAGCGGCTTCCGAACCGATCCGATCCTGCCAGCTATCCGTCGTCGGGGACTGCACGGCAATCCCCGTCATGCTGAGGTTCTTCAGATATGTCTTTTCGCGGTCCAGATAGACTTTGGGAATGACCCCGTGAAAAAGCTGATCGGGACGGAAACGTTCCGCCCGATAGAACATTTTCCGTCCTTCTGCACCCTTAAGCTGTTCATAGGTCCGCATCACTAAAACTGCCCCACTGTCAGAACCAGAAACTGACCCAATAAGGGAATCACAACCCCGGGGCAATTACAAATATTAACCTATGGTTAACCCTCTTTTTCTTCTATTCCATAATTCTGCAGACTGCGGATGAAACTGGCTTTCCGCTTATCAGCTAGGCCGTTGTTTTTTTCGCCTGTCGTCGAGCAACCGCATCAGGGGCGGCAGCATTAACCAATCGATGAAAAGATTGGAGAGGATGACGATGGCAGTCATTCCGCCAAGCGGACGATTGATCTCGAAGCCCGAGAAAACCAGCGTTCCGAATCCGAGCGCGAGCGAAGCGGTGATGACAAGCATCGCCACGCCAACGGTCGCGAACACATCATTGATGGCCTCCTCCGCGTTCAAGCCTCTCTTTCGCGCGGCCTGATACATCAGCAGGAAGTAGATCGTGTCATCCACCACGAGGCCGATGGTCATCGCGGTGACCACCGATGCGGCCAGCCCGATCGTTCCGACCAGCAACCCCCATATGCCGAAGCCGACAAGCGACGGCAGGACATTCAGAAAGATGCTCAAAACCCCGTAGCGGGGACTCCGCAGGGCAAAGCCCACGACGAAAGCAATGATCACGATAGAAATGATCGTGCTCCCGATCATCGACCGGATATTGACGCCCGACAGATTGGCAAACAGCACATTGAGGCTGATGCCCCTGGTATGCATCTCCGGCGGGGTATTTGCGTTCAACCAGTTTTCCGCAGCCGAATTCAACCCGCGGATTTCGCTGGAGGTCCCCTTTCGCAGCAAGACGGTTACCCGGCTGGCATCGCGGCCGATTGGAATGAAGTCGTTGAGCGACGTCCCATACGGCAATGACAGCTCATAGAGCAGAAAATACTGCGCGATCAGATCGGGATTGTCGGGGATTGTCTCATAGTTTCCCGGCCGGCCGGCATTCATCGCCTTGTTGATGCGCTTCGTCAAGTCGGACATCGCGAAGACGCTCACGACCTTGGGTTGGGAACGAAGCCATTCGGCGAAGGCTGCGACATGACGCTGATAGGCCGGATCGTAAACGCCGCCATCGCCCGAGGCGATTTTCGGTGCAGCGAGATCGAACTCGACGATGTTGAGGCCGGTCAGATGGTCCTCGGCGAAATCCGATGCCCGCCGATAGTCGAAGCGGCTATCGAAATTCCGCACGAAATCATCGTCCAGTCGGATATCGGCAACCCATGTTCCACACGCAATGACAACGATGCTGCAGAAAACGAACAGCGGCTTGTAGTGGGCGTTCACGAAATGACCGAGCTTGATCATCATTTTTTCGGAACGCTGCACAGCAGGCTTGAGCGGTAATAGAGAGAGCGCCGCGGGCAGCCATGTGAAAGTGAACACATAGGCGATCAGGATACCGAGCGCGACGAGATTGCCTTCCTGGCGCAGTGTAGGCGCATCGGCGAAATTCATGGCAAGGAAGCCAACCAGCGTGGTGGAGTTGGTCAGCGAGACCGCCCTGAAGTTCAGCCTCACCGCCTCGCGGATTGCCTCTATTCTGGTATCGCCCTTGCCCAACCGGCCCAAAGCCGTCGTCACGATGCGCACGGCAGCGGCCATATTGACCGTCATAATGATGATAGGCACGGCAACGGTGGCGGTATTCACGACATGCCCCGCCCATCCGGCAAGCCCCATCGTCGCCATGCTGCTGAGCCCGAGAAGCGAGAGAATGACGAGGCTCGGCGCAACCGACCTCACGAACAGCATCATGACGGCGGCCGTGACGAGGAGGCTGATCGGGATGAGGAACCGGGCGTCCGACATCGCCGCTTCGGAGAAGGTCCCCATCAACATGATGTTGCCGGTCAACTGGACCGTCATCCCCGGATGTGTCTTCTCGAAGTCCGCGGCGAGCTTGCGGCTTGCGGCGATGATTTCGCGGACTTCCTTCGACGCCTTTTTCGGCAGATTGAAGCTCACCACAAGGCCCGCCGCCTTGCCGTCGGGCCCGATCAGACGATCGCGGATCAGCGGATCGCCAAGCGCGATCTTCCTGATCTCCTTTGCTTCATCCGGTGTGACATGCGCAGGATCGGGCACCAGATCGCGCACGGCAATGCTGTCTTCGTCGGAAACGATCCGGGCGAAATTGGTCAGGGATTCAACCCGTGTCGAGTGGGGAAGTTGCCAGGCGCGATCCGTCAGATCTCCGATACCTGCCAGCACGTCCGGCTCGGTGACCTGGCGCCCATCGGCCCATACGACCATCAGAACGGTATTGTTCTGACCGTATTTGGCCTCGAACGCTTCCAGCTTGTGGATAGGTGCGCCATCGGGATTGAAATGCACCCGCGTGTCGGACGAGACCGACAGACGCAGAACACCCGCCCCTGCGAAAACGAAAAACGCAACGCACACAAGCATAACCAGCTTGGGCGCCCTCAACACCACCTTGTCGAGCAGCCACATAACAGTTCCGGTGTCCCAATTCCCCTGGCCCGCCGCGACTCAAGTTCCACCCAAGCGGCAGGCAGCGACACTCTAATGTGCTATACGCAAAAGAAAAGTCGGCATTTTACGGAACAGGAGCGTCAAATTCGGCCTGATGCGCCTGGGCTGTGCGGCGCTTGTGATGCCGGTAGCGGGCCGCGGCGACCGGAACGGACGCCAGGTAAATGACGCAGAGGCCGGCAAAGGAATACCACGGATAGCTGAGGACGACCGCCGCCGACAGGCCGATGGCCAGCAGCACCGGCAGCACCATGTCGCGACGAATACGCAAGCCCATTCGCTTGCCCGAGAATGTCGGGAGCTGGCTGACCATGAGGAAAGCTACCCCCAGCACATAAATAGCTATCAGGGGCGAAAGGCTGGAAACGCCCGGTATACCGATGAAATGGAGGTAGAGCGGCAGCATGGCGAGGCCTGCCCCCGCGGGCGCAGGAACGCCTGTGAAGTAGTTCCCTGTCCAGACCGGCTTGTCCGGGTCCTC
>NZ_NYVD01000081.1 GCF_002684405.1 Parvibaculum sp.
CTTTCGCTTGAAACGAAACGACCCGCGCCCCTCGATCGGGGGCGCGGGTTTTTCATTGTCCGGCCAAACGCCGTCGGTCAGTCGGCGGGCCGTACCGCGCCTGCGGGGAACCAGCGCTCCTTCAGCCTGAGCGCGACGCCCACCAGCGCAATCAGCACCGGCACTTCCACCAGCGGGCCAATGACGGTCGCAAAGGCCACCGGCGAAGCAATGCCGAACGCGGCGATGGCGACAGCAATCGCCAGTTCGAAATTATTGCTGGCTGCGGTGAAGGACAGCGAGACCGTCTTCGGATAGTCCGCGCCCAGCACGCGGCTCATCGCAAAGCTCACCAGAAACATGATGACGAAATAGATCGCCAGCGGGATCGCGATCCGG
This sequence comes from Parvibaculum sp., assembly GCF_002684405.1. Classification (GTDB taxonomy): domain Bacteria; phylum Pseudomonadota; class Alphaproteobacteria; order Parvibaculales; family Parvibaculaceae; genus Parvibaculum. Next base: position 379 of record NZ_NYVD01000081.1, read on the forward strand.
ACCGCGTCGAGCGGCAGCGCCAATACCGCCTCGCCCTTCAGGGCGAACATGACGAGAATGGTGAAAAGAAGCGCAAAGAGCGTCAGCGGCGCAACCTTGGGCACGAACCCGTTGTCATAGGCGTCCGCTCCGATGGCCGGACGCAGGAACCGTCGCGTGAGATAGCCCGCCGCAAAGGGCACACCGAGATAGAGCGCCACGGCGCCCGCCACCACCCAGAAGCTCACATCGATGACCTGCCCTTCGAGCCCGAAGAGCGGCGGCAGCACGGAGAGAAAGAACCACGCATAGACGCTGAAGAAGATCAGCTGGAACACGCTGTTGAAGGCCACCAGCCCGGCGACATATTCGTTGCTGCCGCGCGCAAGCTGGTTCCAGACGATCACCATCGCAATACAACGCGCCAACCCGATGAGAATGAGCCCGGTCATATAGGCCGGCTCGTCATAGAGAAAAATCACGGCCAGCGCGAACATGAGAACCGGCCCGATCAGCCAGTTCTGCACGAGCGACAACGCCAGGACTTTCCGGTCCTCGAAAATAAGATGCAGCTCCTCGTACCGCACGCGCGCCAGCGGCGGATACATCATGAGCAGGAGGCCGATGGCGATCGGGATATTGGTGGTCCCGATGGAGAGACCGTCAATGGCGGCAGGCAGGCCGGGTACGAAGCTGCCCAGTGCCGCGCCCAGCGCCATGGCGGCGAAAATCCAGAGGGTCAGATAGCGGTCGAGAAAGCCGAGCCGCGCCTTCTTGTCACCAGCCGCCATTATTCGGCCTCCGCCGGAGAGCGGCCCATATCGTCGAGCTTCTTCTTGAGCGCCAGCCTGTCGAGCGAGGTGATGGGCAGCGCGACCAGAAGGTCGATCCGGGTGCGGATCTGACGGAAGACCTCAAGGAAGTGCGCCCGCGTTTCGGTTTCCGTACCCTCGAACTTCGCCGGGTCCGGGAACGGCCAATGCGCCGTCATAGGCTGGCCGGGCCAGATCGGACAGACCTCGCCCGCCGCATTGTCGCAGACGGTGAAGACGAAATTCATGGCCGGCGCGCCCGGTTCGGCGAACTCGTCCCAGCTTTTGGACCGAAGTCCGTCGGTGGGAACCTTTGCATATTGCAGCGTCTCGATGGCGTAGGGGTTCACCTCGCCGGTCGGCATGCTGCCCGCGCTGTAAGCGTGGAAAGGCGTGCCTGGAAGCGAATTCATATAGGCTTCCGCCATCACCGAACGGCACGAATTGCCGGTGCAGAGAAACAGGACATTGTACTTTTCTTGGGGTTCTTGCTGGGCCATATCGACCTCTCCTTTACGAACAACATACGCCGCGCGGCGCTGCGGGACGGGGCTCATCGCCCCGTTCGAGTTTCGCGAGATCCGGACCACTGCCGAATTCTTCCATCTGGCGGTGCGTATGAAACGCTTCCCAGGCCACCCCGTCGGGATCCGCCGTCCAGCTCTTTTCCGACTTGGCATAGCAGCAGGTGGTCACGCTTTCCGGCAGATAAGGCGCTTCAGCATGCTTCATTCGTTCGAAGATCTCGTGAAGCTCGCTTTGTTCCTCCACCTGGATGCCCGCATGGTTGAAGCCTTGCGTCTGCGACCCTGTCTCGACGACGAAATTGACGCGGGGATCGTCCAGCATCCATTTGGCGTAGCCCGGCCGCACCACGCTGGGTGCCTCGCCGAACAGCGACGTATAGAAGGCAATCGACTTGTCGAGATCGGCGACGCCGAAGCTCACATGCAGTCTTTTCACGAGACGCACTCCTCTTGCGGGGCGCAGGCCGCGACCGTGCCGCAGGCGCCGTTACAACAATCTTCCAGCAGAAATCCCATCACGCCGCTCATCCGGTCGAGATCGGCTTTGTAGATGATCGAGCGGCCTTCACGCCGCGAGGTAACGAGCCCCGCATGAGCCAGCTCCTTCAGATGGAAGGAGAGCGTGGCAGGCGCCACGCCCAGCCTGTCGGCAATCTCGCCCGCGGCGAGCCCGCCCTTGCCGCCTTCCGGCGAATGGGCGCGCACCAGCGCGCGAAAGATGGTGAGCCGGGTTTCCTGGGCCAGCGCGGAAAGCGCGTCTATGGTCTGCTTCATTTCCATATTTCGATAATTATAGAAACATAAGATGATTTCAAGCCTGAAATCCCTCGTCCCTGAAAAATTCCATAATGAATGGGAGGTTAAGCCGGATCACACAATCCGAACGGTTCCGCTGACCCGATCTTCAGACCTCCGACCTTACCCTTGTGACGGAATATCGGAATTCCTACGTAGAATCATTGAGCCCTCGCCCCCGGCCGGTCAGCATCCCTCAAGATCGCCAAAGGCCGCTCGCGAAAGCTCAACACTGCGAGCGGTCCGCCCTGCCCATGTGTGGAAGCGAGGGCAAGGCGGGCCGCACCTCTCCCCCAAAAAAGATAGATGCGTGACCGAGCCACGCCCCTTGTGTAATTCTGGGCGCAGAGTTTCGGGCGCGTGAGGATAGGGCGACAGGTGACGCAGGCTCCAGCCACAGTGGAAATGATCCGCCGGGATCGTCGGCATGACGATATGGGCGAGATTCCGCGCGCCTGGTATGCGGACGATCCGGGCCTGACGGCTTTCTTCAACGCCATGTCGCTGGCGATCGAGGAGCTGGAGCACTATCTGCTGCGCTCCGTGCGCCGCTTTGCGGAGACCGCGAAAGACACGCCTCTCGAACCGCAGGTGAAGGATTTCCTCTTTCAGGAATCGATCCATTCCCGCGAACACCGGCGCTACAACGACCAGTTGCAGGAACAGGGCTTTCCCGCCGAAGAGATGACGCAGGTGCTGCGCGACCGCGTGAAGCGGATGGAAGCACGCCGCACCGATCTTCAGAACCTCGCGCTCACCGCCGCCATCGAACATTTCACGGCGATCCTCGCACACCAGCTTCTCGACCGGCCGGAACATATCCGCGCCAACGGTTACCCGCCGCTCGTTCGCATGTGGATCTGGCATGGCGCGGAAGAGGTCGAGCATAAATCGGTGACCTATGATCTCTTCTGCATGCAGGTGAGCGGCTTCCGCCGCTACCGCATGCGGATCGCGGGTATCCTCGCCGCGACACGGGTCATGCTGCCCTTCCTCTACTGGGTGACATGGCGTTTCCTGAAGACGGACGGCATCCAGTGGCGCTGGAAAAGCTGGCGCGTCATGCTGCGCGTGACGCTAGTTTATCCGGGCTTCATGCGGCGCATGCTGCGCGACTACATCCGCTGGTACCGCCCCGGCTTCCATCCCTGGGACCAGGACGACCGCGCCCTCCTCTTCCGCTGGCGCGACAGTGAACCGGGCAAGGGTCTCACCTGACCAAACAAAAAGGCCGCTCCAAAGAGCGGCCTTTTGCGTTATCGATTGCGAGAACCGTCAGACCTGACGCTCCACCATCATCTTCTTGATCTCCGCAATGGCCTTGGCCGGGTTCAGGCTCTTAGGGCAGGCCTGTGCGCAGTTCATAATGGTGTGGCAGCGATAGAGACGGAACGGATCTTCCAGATCGTCGAGACGCTTGCCGGTCGCCTCGTCGCGGCTGTCCACCAGCCAGCGATAGGCCTGCAAGAGCGCGGCGGGGCCGAGATAGCGGTCGCCGTTCCACCAATAGCTCGGGCAGGAGGTGGAGCAGCAGGCGCAGAGAATGCACTCGTAAAGCCCGTCGAGCTTTTCGCGATCCTCATGGCTCTGGCGCCATTCCTTGGCAGGCTCGGTCGTTTCCGTCTGCAGCCAGGGCTCGATGGACGCATGCTGCGCGTAGAAGTTCGTCAGGTCCGGCACGAGATCCTTCACCACCGGCATATGCGGCAGCGGGTAGATGCGCACCTCGCCGGAGACCTCGTCGATGCCCTTGGTGCAAGCCAGCGTGTTCTGCCCGTCGATATTCATCGCGCAGGAGCCGCAAATGCCTTCGCGGCAGGAACGACGGAAGGTCAGCGTCTGGTCGATCTCGTTCTTGATCTTGATGAGCGCGTCCAGAACCATCGGCCCGCAGTCGGACATATCCACTTCATAAGTGTCCATGCGCGGATTGGCGCCGTCATCCGGGCTCCAGCGATAGATGCGGAACTTCTTGACCTTCTTGGTGCCCTTGGGGGCCTTGAAGGTCTTGCCCTTCTTCACGACGGAGTTTTTCGGCAGGCTGAGCTGAACCATCTTTTCGATCCTTTCCCGCGATCAGTAAACGCGGGCCTTCGGCTTGATGTATTCGATGTCGTTGGAAAGCGTGTAGGTGTGCACAGGGCGATAATCGATCGTCGCCTGGCCGTTCTCGTCCACCCAGCACATCGTATGCTTCATCCAGGTCTCGTCATTACGATCCGGGAAGTCCTCACGCGCATGCGCGCCGCGGCTTTCCTGACGGTTGGCCGCACCTTCCACGGTGGCGACCGCCTGAATGATGAGATTGTCGAATTCCAGCGTCTCGATGAGATCGGAATTCCACACGAGCGAGCGGTCGCTGACGCGCAGATCGCCGCGCTTGCCCACCGTCTCCTGAATGCGCTTGCGGCCCTGCTCCAGCGTCTCGCCGGTACGGAACACGGCAACGTCTTCCTGCATGGCGCGCTGCATCTCGTCGCGCAGCTCAGCGGTCGGGGTGGAGCCGCTGGCATTGCGGAACTTGTCGAGACGCGCGATCGAATTGTCGCCCGCGCCCGCCGGCAGTTCCGGCTGCGAGGCGCCCTTCTCCACGAGTTCAGCGGCGCGGATACCCGCGGCGCGGCCGAACACGACAAGGTCGATCAGCGAGTTGGAGCCGAGACGGTTCGCGCCATGGACCGACACGCAGGCCGCTTCGCCCACCGCCATCAGGCCCGGCACGACGCTGTCCGGGTTGCCGTCCTTGAGCGTCAGCACCTCGCCATGGAAGTTCGTCGGAATGCCGCCCATGTTGTAATGCACGGTCGGCAGCACCGGGATCGGCTCCTTCGTCACATCGACGCCGGCGAAGATGCGGGCCGATTCGGAGATGCCGGGGAGACGCTCTTTCAGCACCGCCGGATCGAGATGATCGAGATGCAGGAAGATGTGGTCCTTGTTCTTGCCCACGCCGCGTCCTTCGCGGATTTCGATGGTCATCGACCGCGAAACCACGTCGCGCGAGGCAAGGTCCTTGGCGCTCGGCGCATAGCGCTCCATGAAGCGCTCGCCCTCGGAATTGGTGAGGTAGCCACCCTCGCCGCGCGACCCTTCGGTGATGAGACAGCCCGCGCCGTAAATGCCGGTCGGATGGAACTGCACGAACTCCATGTCCTGCAGCGGCAGACCGGCGCGCAGCACCATGGCGTTGCCGTCGCCCGTGCAGGTATGCGCGGAAGTGCAGGAGAAATAGGCGCGGCCATAGCCGCCCGTCGCCAGAATGACGAGCTGGGCGCGGAAGCGGTGAATCTCGCCGGTCGCCATGTCGAGCGCGACGACGCCGCGGCAGACGCCCTCATCGTCCATGATGAGGTCGATGGCGAAATATTCGATGTAGAAATCCGCCTTGTGGCGCACCGACTGGCCGTAAAGCGTGTGCAGCATGGCATGGCCGGTCCGGTCGGCCGCCGCGCAGGTGCGCTGGGCAATGCCTTCGCCGAAATTGGTCGTCATGCCGCCGAAGGGACGCTGATAGATCTTGCCGTCCTCGGTCCGGCTGAAGGGCACACCGAAATGCTCCAGCTCGTACACCGCATCCGGCGCGTGCCGGCAGAGATATTCGATGGCGTCCTGGTCGCCCAGCCAGTCCGACCCCTTCACGGTGTCGTACATGTGCCAGCGCCAGTTATCCTCGCCCATATTGCCGAGCGAGGCGGCAACGCCGCCCTGCGCCGCCACGGTGTGGCTACGGGTGGGGAAAACCTTCGAGATGCAGGCCGTCGAAAGGCCGCGCTCCACGCAACCCAGCGTCGCGCGAAGGCCGGCGCCGCCGGCGCCCACCACCACGACATCGAAAGTATGATCGTTGAATGTGTAGTCGTTGGATGCTGCCGCCATGAGCCCGATCTCTTGTTTTACGCCCCGAAACCGATCTTCAGCGCCGCGAAAACGCAGGCGAGACCGACCAGGAAGGAAAAGAACGTATTACCGATCAGCGAGAGGAACTTTGCGCTCTCACCGGTCACATAGTCTTCGATGATGACCTGCATCCCGGCCCGCATATGCAGAATGCCGGAAATGATGAGGGCCAGCATGAGGATGACAACCAGCGGATTGGCCAGATAGGCGCGAACCGTCTCATAGTCGCTGCCCGTCAGCGCGACCACCGAGGCGATCAGAAAGATCGCCAGAAAGACGTTCTCCACCGCCGTCACGCGCTGGAGGATGAAATGGCCGGAGCCGGAGCGGGCCGACCCGAGGCCATGCACGCGGCTGTAAGGGGTACGCATATCGCTCATCACATGGCTCCCATCATGCTGTAGCCGATCCACCAGACGAAGATAGTCAGCACGAAGCCGCCGACCAGCGTCATCCAGGCCATGAAATTCGCAAAGCCGAGCGAGAAGCCCTTGCCCATGTCCCAGATGAAGTGGCGGATACCGCCCAGCATGTGGTGCATCAGCGCCCAGGTGAAGACGAACAGGAGAAGCTTGCCGACCCACCATGAGATGAAGCTCTCGAAGAGCGAATAGGCATTGGGGCCCGCCGCCACCGAAAGCAGCCACCAGGCCAGAATCAGCGTGCCGATATAGAGCGCCGCCCCGCTGATGCGGTGCGCGATCGACATCATCATGGTCATCGTGCGGCGATAAATCTGCAGATGCGGGGAAAGTGGCCGTGAAACCGGTTGCGTATCAGCCATCTTCGCGTCCTCGTTAGAACTCCCTGGCCGAGGCGCGGCGGGCGCCGCGCACTGTCCGGCTCCGGGCAAGGCGTGGAGTCGTGTGTCGTGGCTGTTGTTTACCGCGCGATATGCCGCAACGCAAACATCACGTGATGCCGTAACCCATTCTTTTTGCGAACGATTCTCACATATACCGCATACCGCAGCGACAACCTTGCCGCCCGAAAGAGCCGTTCAAAAGAAAGGCGACGTCACGGGCGGGATGCCATGCCCGATATCGATCCAGCGCCAGACAGCGGCTCCCTCGAACATCCGCACCTCGGGCATCGCATCTGCGGGCGTCAGATCGATATGCACATAGACGAGAATCTGGTCCGCCTCTCCTTCGCCTCTGGCGAGGGGAAAGATCGTATATTCGTAATCGGTCCGGCGGCCATTCGCTTCCAGCACCGGCGTGAACTGCCAGAGGCCGCAAGGCTTCGCCATCAGCGCCCGCACGCTGTCATAGGCATCGCTGGCGATCGCCGGGTCGACAAGCGACAGATAGTCCATGCCCGTCAGATCCGCGCCGAAGAAATCGAAAAACCCCGACCCGACGAGCCGGTAGGGCAGCGCAGGCTTTTCCTTGTCCGGCTCGATGATCGCCATCCATGGCGCAAAGCGCGCGAAGGGCTTGAGGCCGATATCCTTGCGCAGGGGAATGGCACGGCCATGACAGGCCTCGCGCCACGCCGCCTCGAAATCCACGCTCGCCCCGGAGCGAAGCGCCGGATTTCCCATTCCGTCGCCAAACGGGTTCGGCCCGGCCGCGTCGATTTCCGCCATTCCAGCCTCCTCAAACCGCGATCAGCGCCGCGGCATAAACACCCAATAGTCGAGATCGAGAATGACGCCTTCCGCATAGCCCTTCTCCAGCGGACCGGGGAAGTTCGTGCAAGGGGCGTCCTTGGTGGCAAGGGTGCGAAGCCTGAGCGCGCCGAGATCGGTGCGGCGGTCGAGTTCCGATTTCTCCAGCACCTCCGTCCAGGCGAACACCGTATTGCCCGCAAAGCAGGGCGCGACATGACGCCCGCCATTGATGGCTCCGAACAGCACCGCGTTGCCGAGCCCGTTGAAGGAAAGCGAACGGGCCAGCGAAATCACATGGCCGCCATAGATCAGCCGGCGACCGAAGCGCCCCTGACCTTCCGTGAACTGATTGAAATGCACCTTTGCCGTGTTCTGGTAAAGGCGCGTCGCCATCATGTGCTCGGCTTCCTCGATGGTGACACCATCCACATGGTCGATCTTCTCGCCCACCTCGTAGTCGTCCCAGAGATGCCGGGAGCCGGAGGCGGTGAGATCGAAATTACGGAAATCGGTTTCCGACGGCGGGATCAGATGATGCGGATCCACCACGTCGGGAAGCGAGGGAACGTCCGGCGTTGGTGCGGGCGAGGTCTTGTCGCGCTTGCGCACCATCACCCAGCGCACATAATCGATCACGATATCGCCGCGCTGGTTACGACCGGTCGAGCGCACATAGACGACGCCGGTTTCGCCATTGGAATTTTCCTTGAACCCGATGACCTTGCTGTCCGCGCTCAGCGTATCGCCGGGAAAGACCGGCCGGTGGAACTTGCAGTCCGCATAACCGAGATTGGCGACGGCGTTGAGCGAAATGTCGGGCACCGTCTTGCCGAACACGATGTGGAACGCGAGAAGGTCATCGACCGGCGCGGTCGCATAGCCCGAAAGGCGCGCGACCTCCGCGGAAGATTGCAGCGAGAAACGCGATCCGAACAGCGCCTGATAAAGCGCGACATCGCCCTCCGTCACTGTGCGCGGCGTCGCATGGTGGATGACCTGCCCGATCGAGAAGTCCTCGAAATAATTGCCTTCATTCGTCTTGGTCATGCTCATGCTCACCCGTTTGCCTTTTCCAGTTCCGCGATCTGGTCGGCCACATTCACGACGCGGCGCGCGATTTCCGCGTGCAGGATCTCAACCATCTTGCCATCGACCTTGAGAACGCCCTTGCCCTGATTTTCCGGCTGGTCGAAAGCCTCGATCACCTTGCGGGAAAACGCGACCGTTTCCTCATCCGGCGAGAAAACCTTGTTGCAGGGGCCGACCTGGCTTGGGTGGATCAGCGTCTTGCCGTCCATGCCGAGATCGCGGCCCTGTTCGCACATGGCAAAGAAGCCGTCCTCGTCCTTGATGTCGTTATAGACGCCGTCGAGGATGACGAGGCCATAGGCGCGCGCGGCCAGCATCGCAAGCCCCAGCGAGGTCATCATCGGCATACGCTCCGGCGTATGCTGGCAGCGCAATTCCTTGGCGATGTCGTTCGTGCCCATCACCCAGACATTCATGCGCAGCGAGGTCTCGGTCTTGGCCGCGATCTCCTTGATGTTGAGCATGGCAAGCGGCGTCTCGATCATGCACCAGAGCTGCATGGTCTCCGGCGCGCCGGCGGCCGCCATCTGGCTTTCGGCCAGCGTCACGTCGTCGGGCGTGTTGATCTTGGGCACCAGAATGGCGTCCGGCCCGGCCGCGACGGCGGCGGCGATATCGTCCTTGCCCCAGGCCGTATCGAGTGCATTCACACGAATTGCGATTTCGCGCTTGCCATAACCGCCCGCCTTCACGGCGTCGCAAACCTGCTGTCGCGCCTCTTCCTTGGCGTCGGGCGCCACGGCATCCTCCAGGTCGAGGATCAGCGCATCGGCGGGAATTTCCTTCGCCTTCTCCAGCGCCCGGGCATTCGAGCCGGGCATATAGAGGACGGAACGGCGGGGACGGGCTGTAAAATCTGCCATGGGGAACTTCCATTTGATAGCGCGTGAAGAATGCGGCGACACTATAAAGACTGTCGGCACGTGTGAAGCCGCATTTGGTCTCGCCCGCCAAAGGAACGAAGGATCGAGAGGAGCGCGTGGCACGCATTCTCAGCATATCGAGCCAGGTCGTTTACGGCACGGTCGGCAATTCGGCGGGCGTTTTCGCCCTGCAAAGGCTCGGGCATGAGGTCTGGCCGGTGCCGACCACCCTGCTCTCCCACCATCCGGGCTACGGGGCCCCGGCGGGCGGCCCTCTGCCCGCGGAGGCGATTTCAGCGCTGATCCGCTCGCTGGACGAAAAGGGCTGGCTTGGCCGCTGCGACGCTATGATGTCGGGCTATCTCGCCGCGCCGGATCAGAAAGAGGCAATCCTCGAGGCGCATGACCGGCTGAAACGCGCCAACCCGCAGGCGCTTTTTCTGTGCGATCCCGTGCTGGGCGATGAGGAATCCGGGCTCTATGCCGCGCCGGGCGTGGCGGACGCCATGCAAACGCTCATCGCCCGGGCCGACATCGCAACGCCCAATCTCTTCGAACTCGCCCTCCTGACCGGCACCCCCCAAGGCAAGGCCACGCCGGAGGAGATGCTGCGCGCCGCCACCCCCGCCCGGATATGCCTGACCTCCGCGCCCGCTCCGGCAGGGCGGATCGGCATTGTCGTCAAGGAGGAGGAGAGCTTCCACGCCGTCGAGACGCCTCGCTTCGAGCCTGCGCCCAAAGGCACGGGCGACCTTTTCAGCGCCCTTGTGCTGGGCCGACTGCTCCGTCACGGGAATTTCGCAGAGGCCGCGCGGGAGGCCGCCGCCTCGACCGCCTCCATCGTGCGGGAAAGCGTGGCGCGGGAAAGAAGCGACCTGACGCTGGCGGAAGCCCAGCAATTCATCGAGCGCCCGGATGAAGAGGCGACCCTGACCGTGCTGTAAGGCCTCAGGCGGTGGCCAGCATCGTGTTGTCCTCGACGGTGCGCGTATAGGGCATGCGGACCGTGATGGTGGTGCCCTGTCTCGGTTCCGATTCGATGACGAGCGAAGCGCCATGCAGGCGGGCCAGCGCGCGGGTGAGCGGCAGGCCAAGCCCCGTGCCCTCCGCGGCATAAACCGTGCTGTCCAGATTGATCTGGCGGAAGGGTTCGAGCGCCAGCGGAATATCTTCCTTCGCAATGCCCACGCCCGTATCGCTGACCCGGAAGGCGAGACGCCGGTCCGGCTCGAGGAAGGGGGCAAGTTCCACCCGGCCGCCACGCGGCGTGAACTTCACCGCATTGGAAACGAGATTGAGAATGATCTGACGCATGGCCCGCTTGTCGGCGAAAAGCATCGGCAGGCCCTCCACCACTTCCACATGGAGCGAAACGCCCGCATCCGCCGCGCGATGATGGATCATCCGGCTGCAACTTTCGACGATCCGGTCTACCTCGAGTTCTTCCTCATAGAGCTCGTACCGGTCGGCCTCCACCTTGGACAGGTCGAGAATATCGTTGATGAGCGAAAGCAGATGGTTTGAGGATTTGTGGATGTCGTCCACATATTCCTTGTAGCGCTCATTGCCCATCGGCCCGAAAAGCTCGCCATTCATAAGCTCGGAGAATCCGATGATCGCATTGAGCGGCGTACGCAGCTCGTGGCTCATATTGGCGAGGAACTGGCTTTTGGTGGAATTGGCAAGCTCCGCCGCGTCACGCGCATCGCGCAGCTCACCCGCCGTGCGCTCGCGCTCCATCACTTCGTGGTTGAACTTCTCGAGCACCTGATTGTAACGCACCGCAATCTCGCCGGCCTCGGTAAAGGGCTCCACATGCACCGGCCGCGAAAAGTCGCTGCGCTTGGCCTGCGCCTCCATCGCACCCAGCACGTCGAGCAACGAGGAAGATGCGCCGTGCTCGGCCACGTTGAGGCCCATCCGTTCCGCTTCCTCGCTGACGCGGAGCGGCAGGAAGCGATTGACGATCTTCAGCACGACAAAGCCCGCCCCGAAGGCGAAGACACCGGCGACCGAGACGCCCAGAAGCTGAACGCCGAACTGCTCCAGCCGCGTATGACCGTCGAGAAACTGCGCCTGATCGCCGAAAATCGCCACGGCCAGCGTGCCCCAGACGCCCGCCGCCAAATGCACTGGCACCGCATCCACCGCATCGTCGATCTTGTGCGCTTCGAGAACCCCCGAGGCGATATAGGAAACAATGCCGCCAATCGCGCCGATCAGAATGGCCGACGGCGTGTTCACCAGATGACAATTGGCGGTGATGGCGACAAGCCCGGCCAGCACGCCGTTGATCGTCTGGTCGACGGGGGGAAGCCCGTTGCGCCACCACGTCACCATCACCACGGCAAAACCGCCCGCGGCGGCGGCCAGCATCGTATGCACGAGAATGAAGGGAACGCTCGCATTGAGCGCTAGTGTCGAGCCGCCATTGAAGCCGAACCAGCCGATCCAGAGCAGGAACATGCCCAGCGTCGCAATCGGCATGTCATGCGCCTCGATAGGTCGCCCGTCCTTGCCGAAGCGCCCGATGCGCGGCCCCATCACGATGATCGCAGCAAGCGCGATCCAGCCGCCCACGGAGTGAACGACCGTCGAACCGGCAAAATCGATGAAGCCGAGCTTTTCCAGCCAGCCCGCGCTTTCGCCGAACAACAGCCCGCCCCACGCCCAATGACCGAAGACCGGGTAGATCAGCGTGGACAGAATGGCCGCCGTGATGATGTAGCCGCGGAAGTTCATCCGCTCAGCCACCGCGCCGGACACGACGGTGGTGGAGGTGGAACAGAAGGCAAGCTGGAAAAAGAAGAACACCATGGTCCAGGGCAGCACATCGCTGCTGCCGGCCTGCCCCACCATCGCGAATTCGCTCGCGCCGATGAGCCCACTCTGGCTTGCCCCGAACATCAGCCCGAAGCCGATCGCCCAGAAGCCGAGCCCCGACACACAGAAATCGACGACGTTCTTGACCGCCACATTGATCGAGTTCTTGGCCCGGACGAGACCGGATTCAAGACAGGTAAAGCCCGCCTGCATCAGCAGCACGAGCACGGTGCACACCAGCACCCATGTCGTGTCTATCGATTGAGATAAGCTTTCCACCTCGACGCCCCCGACTGTCCCAACAGAGAGAGCATCGCAGAGAAGCGTTAAGTTTCCGCTTATCGAAAACTGCCGAATTCACCCGTAAACTGCTGTTTATAAAGCAATTTGCACAGTTTGTGTGCAGACTATGCCTGCGCGACCCGGAAGGCGGGGGTGTCAGCCCGCCTTCTTCAGATAGCGCGCCCCGAGAATTTCTGCGATCTGCACGGCGTTGAGCGCCGCGCCCTTGCGCAGATTGTCGGAGACGACCCACAGGTTGAGACCGTTATCGACGGTGGGGTCGGAGCGCAGCCGGCTGATATAGGTCGCATACTCGCCCACGCATTCGACCGGCGTGACGTAACCGCCATCCTCGCGCTTGTCGACGACGAGACAACCCGGCGCCTCGCGCAGGATGTCGCGCGCCTCATCGTCGGAAATCTCCCGCTCGAATTCGAGATTGAGCGCTTCGGCATGCCCCACGAAAACCGGCACGCGCACACAGGTCGCCGTCACCTTGATCTTCGGATCGAGGATCTTCTTGGTTTCGACCATCATCTTCCATTCCTCCTTGGTCGAGCCGTCTTCCATGAAGGCGTCGATATGAGGAATGACGTTGAAGGCGATCTGCTTGGTGAAGAACTCCGATTCCTTCGGATCGTTCACGAAGATGGAGCGCGTCTGGGTGAAGAGCTCATCCATCGCCTCCTTGCCCGCGCCGGAAACCGACTGATAGGTCGACACCACGCAGCGCGTGATCTTCGCCGCATCGTGCAGCGGCTTCATCGCCACCACCATCTGCGCCGTGGAACAATTCGGGTTCGCGATGATGTTCTTCTTGGTGTAACCGGCAATCGCGTCGGCATTCACTTCCGGCACCACGAGCGGCACATCCGGGTCCATCCGCCACTTCGACGAATTGTCGATGACGACGCAGCCCTTGGCTGCGATCTTGGGCGCCCATTCCGCCGACATCTCGCCGGACGTCGCCATCAGGCAGATATCGGTGCCCGCGAAATCATAGGTATCGAGCGCCTTCACCTTAAGCGTGCGCTCGCCATAAGAGACTTCCGTCCCCTGGCTGCGGCGCGAGGCAAGCGCCACCACCTCGTCGGCGGGGAACTCGCGCTCCGCAAGGATGTTGAGCATCTCCTGGCCCACATTACCCGTGGCACCGAGGACGGCGACCTTGTAGCCCATATCTGGCTCCTTCCTGAGAACCGCCCGTCCCGGGCGATTTTCCGGCGGGTCGGGCTGTCTTTTGGATTATCCGTTCAGCTTGTCGAGCGCCGCGAGGATCGCGTCGCCCATCTCGGTCGTGCCGACTTTTTTCATGCCGTCCTGCATGATGTCGCCGGTGCGCAGGCCGTCGGCCAGCACGGTATCCACGGCTTTCTCCAGCAGGTCGGCATCCGCGCCAAGCTCGAAGGTGTAGCGCAGCGCCATCGCGAAGGAGAGGATGGACGCAATCGGGTTCGCAGCCCCCGTGCCCGCAATATCCGGCGCGGAGCCATGCACGGGTTCGTACATCGCGCAGGCCTTGCCGTTCGCATCCTTCGCACCGAGCGAGGCGGAGGGCAGCATGCCGAGCGAGCCGGTGAGCATGGACGCAATATCGGACAGCACGTCGCCGAAAAGATTGTCGGTCACAATGACATCGAACTGCTTCGGGTTACGCACGAGCTGCATGGCGCAATTGTCGGCCAGCATGTTCTCGAGCGTCACATCGGAGAACTTCTCCTTGTGCAGCTTCGCAACCTCTTCGTACCAGAGCACGCCCGATTTCATGACATTGCGCTTCTCGACCGACATCACGCGATTGTCGCGCTTGCGGGCAAGATCGAACGCGACTTCCGCGATACGGCGGATTTCGCCCGTCGTATAGACCTGCGTATCGACACCGCGCCGTTCGCCATTGCCGAGATCGGTGATTTCCTTCGGCTCGCCGAAATAGACACCGCCGGTCAGCTCGCGCACGATCATGATGTCGAGACCTTCGACGATCTCGCGCTTCAGCGACGAGGCATCGGCAAGCGCCGAGAAGCAGAGCGCCGGCCGCAGATTGGCGAACAGTTCGAGATCCTTGCGCAGACGCAGCAGGCCCGCCTCGGGGCGCCCTTCATAGGGGACGTTATCCCATTTGGGTCCGCCGACCGCACCGAGCAGCACGGCATCGGCCTTCTTCGCCTTTTCGACCGTCTCGTCCGTCACAGCCACGCCATGCGCATCATAGCAGCAGCCGCCGACAAGCTCGTTCTCGATGTCTGCATCGAAACCGCGCTTGTCGTTGTACCAGGCGATGACGCGCTCGACTTCGCCCATCACTTCCGGGCCGATACCATCACCGGCGACGATCAGGATCTTCTTGCTCATACTCGGTCTTTCGTTTTCTTGTCGTGGTGCGGACGATGCTCGGCAGGATCAGACCCAGGGCTGGACTTCTTTCTGCTTCGTCTCGTAATCGGCGATCTCGTCTTCCTTCTGAAGCGTCAGGCCGACATCGTCGAGACCTTCCATCAGACAATGCTTGCGGAAGGGATCGACGTCGAACTTGATGACGCCGCCATCCGGCCCGCGAATTTCCTGCGCTTCGAGATCGATGGTGACGACCGCGTTGGACCCGCGCTCGGCATCGTCCATCAGCTTGTCGACTTCTTCCTGCGGCAACACGATCGGCAGAATGCCGTTCTTGAAGCAGTTGTTATAAAAAATGTCGGCAAAGCTCGGCGCGATGATGCAGCGGATACCGAAATCCAGAAGCGCCCAGGGCGCATGTTCGCGCGACGAGCCGCAGCCGAAATTGTCGCCGGTCACGAGGATCTGCGCATTCCGGTAGGCCGGCTTGTTCAGCACGAAGTCCGGGATTTCCTTCTTGTCGTCGTCATAACGCATTTCGTCGAACAGGTTCTTGCCGAGCCCGGTGCGCTTGATCGTCTTCAGGAACTGCTTGGGGATGATCATGTCGGTATCGACATTGATCATGTCCAAGGGCGCCGCGACGCCTTCCAGTTTGGTGAATTTTTCCATCTTCTGCTGTTCCCGTTCAATCAGTCGAAATCGCGCACATCGACGAAGTGGCCGGCGATCGCCGCCGCCGCCGCCATGGCGGGCGAGACGAGATGCGTGCGCCCGCCGCGGCCCTGACGGCCTTCGAAGTTGCGGTTGGAGGTGGAGGCGCAACGCTCGCCCGGCTCCAGCTTGTCGGCATTCATCGCCAGGCACATGGAGCAGCCCGGCTCGCGCCACTCAAAACCCGCTTCGATGAAGATCTTGTCGAGACCTTCCTTCTCCGCCTGCTCCTTCACGAGACCCGAGCCCGGCACCACCATCGCGCTGACGGTGGAGGCGACCTTCCGCCCCTTGTCCAGCGCCTTCTGGGCGATGACCGCCGCGGCGCGCAAATCTTCGATGCGGCCATTGGTGCACGACCCGATAAAGGCGCGGTCGATCTTGACCTCCGTCATCGGCGTGCCTGCCGTGAGGCCCATATAGTCCAGCGAACGCTGCATGGCGCGCGCGCGATGCTCGTCCGGCTGGCTCTTGGGATCCGGCACGACATCGGTGATCTTCACCACGTCCTGAGGCGAGGTGCCCCAGGTGACGAGCGGCGGCAGATCGGCGATGTCGATGGTGATTTCCTTGTCGAACACCGCACCTTCGTCGCTCGGCAGCGTCTTCCAGTACTCGACCGCCATCTCCCACGCCTTGCCCTTGGGCGCGCGCGGGCGGCCTTCCAGATAGGCATAGGTCTTTTCGTCCGGCGCGATGAGGCCGGCGCGGGCGCCGCCTTCGATCGTCATGTTGCAGACGGTCATGCGGCCTTCCATGGAAAGGTCGCGGATCGCCTCGCCCGCGAACTCGATCACATAACCGGTGCCGCCCGCCGTGCCGATCTCGCCGATGATCGCCAGCACGATGTCCTTCGCCGTAAAGCCCTCAGGCGCCTTGCCCACCACATTGATGCGCATGTTCTTGGCCTTGGACTGGATCAGCGTCTGGGTCGCGAGCACATGCTCGACCTCCGACGTGCCGATGCCATGCGCCAGCGCGCCGAAGGCGCCATGCGTGGAGGTGTGGCTGTCGCCGCAAACGATGGTCGTGCCGGGGAGCGTGAAGCCCTGTTCCGGCCCGACGATATGCACGATGCCCTGGCGGATATCGGACATTTCCAGATATTCGACGCCGAAATCCTTGGCGTTGTGTTCCAGCGTCTCGACCTGGAGCTTCGATTCCGGATCGGAAATGCCATGCGCCCGGTCGGTGGTCGGCACATTATGATCGGCAACCGCCAGCGTGCGCTCGGGGCGGTGCACCTGACGATGCGCCATACGCAGGCCTTCGAACGCCTGCGGGCTGGTGACTTCATGCACCAGATGCCGGTCGATATAGAGCAGGCAGGTTCCATCCTTCTGCTCTTCCACCAGATGGGCATCCCAGATCTTGTCGTACATGGTGCGGGGCGCCATGGCTCCAATCCTCTCTGTCGTCTCCGGCGCCGTTTACTTACGCGCCGTTATTTTCAAAGGCATGTCGGAATGCGCTGGATATGGGACGCACTCCGGAACGAAAAAAGCGGGCCCGGGCGCTCCGGCGCCCTGCCCGCTTTTCGAAGATGGTTTTCTGCTCTGTGAGAGCGGCCGAAATCAGGCGGCGCCGTTCTTGTCTTCGCGACGGGCTTTATGGTCCTGTTTCTCGGTAATTCGGGCTGCCTTGCCGCGCAGGCCACGCAGGTAATAGAGCTTCGCACGACGGACGCGGCCGCGGCGCAGCACCTTGATCGAGGCGACAAGCGGGCTGTAGACCGGGAAGACGCGTTCCACGCCTTCGCCGTAGGAAATCTTGCGGACGGTGAAGTTTTCCTGCAGGCCCGAGCCGGAACGCGCAATGCACACGCCCTCGAATGCCTGAAGGCGCTCGCGCGAGCCTTCCACCACCTTCACATTGACCTGCAGCGTGTCGCCCGGCGCGAATTCCGGGACGTCCTTGGTCGCTGCCAGCGATGCCATCTGCTCCTGCTCGAGCTGCTGGATGATATTCATAACGATCAACCTCGAATGTGAAGGCCTTCCGGGCAAAATGCCTCCGGAAGCGCGGTTCACTATCACGTTTTAATCCGTATGGCGACCACCTTTGGGCGATTCCGTGAGGAATTTTTCCCAAAGGTCCGGCCGCCGCGTTCTTGTCAGCTCCTCGGCCCGCTCTCTGCGCCATGCGTTAACCTTTGCATGGTCGCCGGAGGTCAGAACCGCCGGAATTTCCCGTCCTTCGAAAACCGCAGGCCGGGTGTAGTGCGGGTATTCAAGCAACCCGCTCTCGAAACTCTCGTCCTCGCCCGAAAGCCCGCTGCCCATCACGCCGGGCAGCAGCCTTACACAGGCATCGATCAGTGCCATCGCGGCCGGTTCGCCGCCGGAGAGTACGAAATCCCCGAGGCTTACCTCTTCCATGGACCGCGCCTCGATCACGCGCTGGTCCACCCCTTCAAAACGCCCGCACAGAAGCGTCACACCGGGCCCGGCGGCCAGCTCCCGGACCCGTTTCTGGGTCAGCGACTTACCCCGAGGGCTCAAATAAATCAAGGGCTTGGCGCTATCCGGCCGATGCACCGCATCCACCGCCGCCGCCACCACATCGGCCCGCATCACCATGCCCGGACCGCCGCCTGCCGGCGTATCGTCAACGCTGCGGTGTTTATCGCTCGCGAACCCGCGAATGTCCACAGCCCTGAGCCGCCATGTGCCCTCTTCGAGCGCCCGCCCCGCCAGCGAAATGCCGAGCGGGCCGGGAAACATGGACGGAAAGAGGGTCAGCACGTCGGCTTCCCATACTCTTTCCGGATCGGAGGCGCCGGCCTTACTCATCCGCCGCCTCCTCATCTTCTTCGCCAAAAGTGCCGATCGGCGGGTCGATCACGATCTTCCCGCCTTCGATATCCACTTCCGGCGCATTTTCCGCCGTGAAGGGCATCAGCACCGTGGCGCCGCCGCCTTCCGGCGAGATTTCCAGCAGGTCGCCCGCGCCGAAATTCTGGACGGCCGCGACCTTGCCGTAACGGGTCCCGTCGGCACCGATGGCGGCCAGACCGACCAGGTCGGCGTAATACCAGCCTTCCTCGTCCTCATCCGGCTCGGGCAGACGCTCCCGTGACACGTAAAGCTCCGTGCCCCTGAGCGCCTCGGCCTCGTCGCGGTCGGTGACGCCCTCAAGCGCGCACAGGGCAAGGCCCTTGGCGACGCCTTTGAAGTCGATCCCGAAGCTGCGACCGCCGTCCTTTGTCTCCACCGGCCCATAGGCGGCAATGCCGTCGGGCGCCTCGGTGAAGAATTTCACCCGGACCTGGCCGCGCACGCCATGCGCGCCGGCGATGACGCCGAGACAGACTCTCTTGTCCGTGCTCATAAGGCGATCTCCGCGCGGCGCTCACATGGCACGAGATCAGGCCTCGGCCTGCTCTTCGCCGGCGGCTTCTTCGGCAGGGGCTTCCTCGGCGGGAGCCTCTTCGGCCGGGGCCGCCTCGGCAGCAGCCGCTTCCTCGGCCGCCATACGGGCAGCTTCGAGGCGTTCCTGCGCCTTCGCCTTCGGCTTGGCCTTCTCCGGATTGTTGCTCGGCTTGCGGTTCCACAGGCCGGCATCCGTCAGGAAGCGCGCGACACGATCCGTCGGCAGAGCGCCATTGTCGAGCCAGTGCTTGGCGCGCTCGGTGTCGAGCACGACGCGCTGATCGCCGTCCTTGGGGAGCATCGGATTATAGGTGCCGAGCTTCTCGATGAAGCGGCCATCGCGCGGGAACCGGGTGTCGGCCACGACGATACGGTAGATGGGGCGCTTCTTGGTGCCGCCACGGGAAAGCCTGATCTTGAGTGCCATATGTCTACTTCCTTCGTTGAACCTTGCCGCCGCTTTATTGACCTTGCGGCGGATAACCTGTTGATCCTGAAAGGCCCGATATGCGCGGGCCCGAAACGCGAAATTCTATTTGCGCCGCTTTTTCTTGGGGCTCTTGGTCGCCTTGCGCCCGCCACCCGGTGCGCCGAAACCACCGCCCGGAAGGCCGGGAAGACCGCCGGGCATGCCGCCGCCCATGCCGCCGGGAAGCCCCGGCAGACCGCCACCGGGCGCGCCACCACCCTGATCCATCAGCTTTTTCATCGCTTCCGGATCCTGCGCGGCCTCCGGCGGAAGCTCGGGCATCCCGCCGCCACCGCCGAACAGCTTGCTCATCATGCCGCCGCCTTTCTGCTTGCCCATCTGCTTCATCAGATCGGCCATCTGGCGGTGCATTTTCAAAAGCTTGTTGATTTCCGAGACATCCGTGCCCGAGCCCTTCGCCACACGCTTCTTGCGGCTGGCATTGAGGAGCTTGGGATTGCGGCGCTCCGCCTTGGTCATGGAGGAGATGATCGCGCCCTGACGCTTGAAGACGCTGTCGTCCATATTGGCGCCGGCCATCTGCTTGGAGCTCAAACCGGGGAGCATGCCCAGCACGCCCTTGATGCCGCCCATGCGGCCCATCTGCTTGAGCTGCTCGGCCATGTCGTCCAGGTCGAACTGACCCTTCCGCATCTTCTCGGCGATCTTGTTCGCCTTGTCGGCGTCGATCGTCTCGGCGGCTTTTTCCACCAGCGATACGACGTCGCCCATGCCGAGAATGCGGCCCGCCACGCGGTCGGCCTTGAAATCCTCGATGGCGTCGAGCTTTTCGCCCGTGCCCAGCACCTTGATCGGCACACCCGTGACCGCGCGCATGGAAAGCGCCGCGCCGCCGCGCCCGTCGCCGTCGACGCGGGTAAGGACGATGCCGGTCACGCCGATCCGATCCTTGAAGTTCTCCGCCACATTGACCGCGTCCTGACCGGTCAGGCTGTCGGCGACGAGCAGCGTTTCATGCGGATGGGTCGCGTCGCGCACCTGCGCAACCTCGGCCATCAGCTCTTCGTCGATATGGATACGGCCCGCCGTATCGAGCATGACGACGTCATAGCCGCCGAGCCTGGCCGCCTCCATGGCGCGCCTGGCGATGGCGACCGGCTGCTGACCCTCGACGATGGGCAGCGTCGCCACCCCCGTCTGCTCGCCCAGCACTTTCAGCTGTTCCTGCGCGGCGGGGCGGCGCGTATCGAGCGAGGCCATCAGCACCTTGCGCTTGTCGCGCTCGGTCAGCCGTTTGGCGATCTTGCCGGTCGAGGTCGTCTTACCCGAGCCCTGCAGGCCCACCATCATGATGCAGACCGGCGGAGCGGCCGCGAGCGAGATCGAGCTGTCGGCCCCCTCGCCGCCCAGCATCTCCACCAGTTCGTCATGGACAATCTTGATGACCTGCTGGCCGGGCGTCACGGAGCGCAGCACGTCCGCGCCCACCGCGCGCGCCTTCACCTTGTCGATGAAGGAGCGGGCGACCGGCAGCGCCACATCGGCCTCCAGCAGAGCCCGGCGCACCTCGCGCATCGTCTCGTCGACATCCTTCTCGCTCAGCGAGCCGCGGCCCTTGAGTTTGGTGAAGACGTCGCCCAGACGGCCTGACAGGTTTTCGAACATGGGGCCCTTTCAGCCTTCAAGTTCCGGTGGCACAAAGCAAAATCGCCTCCGCGAACGAATATCGTCGGCGGAGGGGGACCCCGGCAAAACGCCTGGGGCGGTCGGGAAAACGGCAATGTCCCGAAAAACGTGGGCGGAAACTAGGGTTTGGAGGCGATTAAGTCAAGTTTCAGAGCCCAACCATCACCTGCCGCGGATATTCGCTTGCCCTTGGTCGCGGCAGGGTCGATTTTACGCCTCCTCAACCACCAAACGGCAAGGAACACGACTTTGACCGACGACGTCATCGTGCGCGACAGCAACGGCACGGAACTCAATGACGGGGATTCCGTCACTCTTATCAAGGATCTGAAGGTCAAAGGCACCTCCCAGACCCTCAAGCGCGGCACGCTGGTGAAGAACATCCGCCTGACGGCCAATCCCGGCGAGGTCGATTGCAGCACCAAGCAGGTCAAGGGACTGGTGCTCAAGACCGAGTTTCTGAAGAAGGCCTGAGCCGCCCTTCCGCGACCGGAACCAGAAGGGCCCGGCGCTTACGCACCGGGCCCGCATCGTCTCGTGGAACGGCCGGATTACTTCTTCTTCGCGGCCTTCTTGGCGGCCGGCTTGGCAGCCGGAGCCACGGCGGCGGCTTTCTTCGCGGCGGGTTTGGCAGCCGGTTTCGCGGCCTTGGCCGCAGCGGGTTTGGAAGCCTTGGCAGTTTTCGTCGCCATGTCGATCATCCATGCGGCCTTGTTGCGCATGGGTCCGTCACCGGAAATCTCCGGCCGGTACGAGCAAGCCCGGGCCGACCGCAAACCGATGCGGGCTCTCTCGACGGCCACGGAGGCATCCTTAGCCTTGTCTCGTGAATCACCTCCGGGCGACCCGACAAAAACTCTATGGAAGGTTTGAAATTCCGGCAAATGGAATCCGTCAGATAACGGAGGATCAGGAGCCCCACAGGAACGCCGGATGACTGCCCTGACCGGCCCGCCGCCCTCTCCTCCGCCCGGTTCCGCCGAATCTTCATTCCACTGGCAATTTTGGGCCAAAAGCGCCATATATCCCCTCATTATGGCAGCCATGACCGCAACACCCCGTCCCATGCCGTTCCGCAAGATGAACGGCCTCGGCAACGACTTCGTCGTGCTGGATCTGCGCGCGCATCCGCTCGCGCTGACGGAGGAGCTTGCGCGCCGCATCGCTGACCGGGAAAACGGCGTGGGCTGCGACCAGTTCATCACCATCGAACCGGCGCGCACCGGCGGCGACGCCTTTATGGGCATCCGCAACAATGACGGCGGCGCGGTGGAAGCCTGCGGCAACGCGGCCCGCTGCATCGGCCAGATCCTGCTGGACGAGACGGGCAAGGACGCCGTCACCATCGAGACCCCGAGCGGCGACACGGTCGCAACGCGCGGCCCCGAGGGAACCATCACCGTCGACATGGGCGAGCCGCGCCTCGGCTGGGACGAAATCCCGCTCTCCGAAGAATTTCGCGACACCCGCGCCATCGAACTCGAAGTCGGCCCGCTGGGCGATCCGATCATGCATTCGCCCGCCGTGGTGAATGTCGGCAATCCGCATGCGATCTTCTTCGTCGACGATGTGGACGCGATAGACCTCGGCCGCATCGGCCCGATGCTGGAACACCATCCGCTCTTTCCCGAGCGCGCGAACATCTCCGTCGCGCAGGTGCTTTCGCCGACCCATATCCGCATTCGCACATGGGAGCGCGGCGCAGGCCTCACCAAGGCCTGCGGCACGGCGGCCTGTGCCAGCGCGGTCGCCGCGATCCGCCGCCGCAAGACGGAGCGGACCATGACGGTAAGCCTGCCCGGCGGCGACCTGACGCTCGAATGGCGCGAGGCCGACAACCGCATCTATATGACGGGCCCCGCGACTCTCGACTATGAAAGCGAACTCGACCCCGCGCTTCTTTCGGGAGGGGCGGCATGAGCGAGAAGAAGCCCACCGAAATCGTGACCTTCGGCTGCCGCCTCAACACCTATGAATCCGAGGTGATGCGCGGCCATGCGGCGGAAGCAGGGCTCGAAGGCGCCATCGTCTTCAATACCTGCGCCGTCACGGGCGAGGCGGTACGCCAGGCCAAGCAGGCGATCCGCAAGGCGCGCCGCGAAAACCCGGAAGCCCGCATCATCGTCACCGGCTGCGCCGCGCAGGTGGACCCGGAAAGCTTCGGCGATATGGGCGAGGTCGATCTCGTCATCGGCAATGCCGAAAAGATGGAAGCGGCAAGCTGGACACCCGCCCGCGCGCTACATGCGAACGAAAAGATCCGCGTCAACGACATCATGTCGGTGCGCGAAACCGCCGGCCATCTGGTGCAAGGGCTGGAAGGCCGCGCCCGCGCCTTCGTCCAGGTGCAGAACGGCTGCGATCATCGCTGCACCTTCTGCATCATTCCCTATGGCCGGGGCAATTCGCGCTCCGTGCCCGCGGGCGAAGTCGTCTCCGAGGTCCGGAACCTCGTCGAAAACGGCTACCGCGAAATCGTGCTGACGGGCGTCGACATCACCTCTTACGGATCGGACCTGCCCGGCAGGCCCTCGCTCGGCAATCTCGCGACCCGCATTCTGAAGCTGGTGCCGGAACTGGAGCGTCTGCGGCTTTCCTCCATCGACAGCATCGAAGCCGACGACGCGCTGATGCGCCTCATCGCTGAGGAAGAGCGGCTGATGCCGCATCTCCATCTATCGCTGCAGTCCGGCGACAACATGATCCTGAAGCGCATGAAGCGCCGCCATTCGCGCGAGGACGCCATCGCCTTTTGCGAGGAAGCGCGCCGCCTGCGCCCCGACATCGTGTTCGGCGCGGACATCATTGCCGGCTTCCCGACCGAGACCGACGAGATGTTCGAGAACTCGCTGCGGCATGTCGATGAATGCGGCCTCACCTGGCTGCATGTCTTTCCCTATTCGCCGCGCCCCGGCACACCCGCCGCGCGCATGCCGCAGGTGGAACGCGGCCTTATCAAGACCCGCGCCGCCCGCCTTCGCCAGAAGGGCGCCGAGCGCCTGCGCGCCCATCTGGAATCGGGTCTCGGCGCCACTTGCCCGGTGCTGATGGAAACCGGCACGATGGGCCGCACGCATCAGTTCACGCCGGTCAGGCTCGAAGGCGGCAAGGCGCAGGCAGGCGACATCCTGCCGGTGCAGCTCGCCGGGCATGACGGCAAGCGTTTCAAGGGATTATTGGCTGCATGAGCGAAAGCGAAACCCAGGACGACGCCGGAAGCGAAACCGGATCGGAAGAAAAGAAAAAGGGCCTCTTTCGCCGCATGAAGGAGGGGCTCTCCCGCTCCGCGAAAAACATCTCCGAAGGCGTCACCGGCATCTTCACCAAGCGCAAGCTCGACGACGAGACGCTTGAAGAGCTGGAAGACCTGCTCATCTCCGCCGATCTCGGCATCGACGCGGCCTCGAAGATCACCGCCCAGATCCGCAAGGACCGTTTCGACAAGGAAGTCAGCCCGGAAGAAATACGCGAGGCGCTGGCCAGCGAGATTGCGGACATCCTCAGACCGGTGGAAAAGCCCTTCGAGATCGACGCAACGAAGAAGCCCTATGTGCTGCTCATGGTCGGCGTGAACGGCGCTGGCAAGACCACCACCATCGGCAAGATCGGCGCAAAGCTGATCGGGGAAGGAAAATCCGTCATCCTGGCGGCCGGCGACACCTTCCGCGCGGCAGCCGTGGAACAGCTCAAGGTCTGGGGCGAGCGCATCGGCGCGCCCGTCGTCACCACCAAGCTCGGGGGCGATGCGGCGGGCCTTGCCTATGAGGCCATTGCGCGCGCCAAGGAAGAAGGCGCCGATGTCGTGCTGATCGACACGGCAGGCCGCCTCCAGAACAAGGCCGATTTGATGGCGGAGCTCGAAAAGGTGATCCGCGTCGTCAAGAAGATCGAGCCCGAAGCGCCCCATGCGACGCTGCTGGTGCTCGACGCCACCACAGGCCAGAACGCGGTGAACCAGGTGGAGATTTTCGGCAGCACAGCGGGCGTCACCGGCCTTGTGATGACCAAGCTGGACGGCACGGCGCGCGGCGGCATCCTGGTTGCCATTGCCGAAAAATTCAGCATGCCGGTCCATATGATCGGGGTCGGCGAAAGCGTGGAAGACCTGCAGACCTTCTCGGCGGACGCCTACGCGAAAGCCATTGCCGGGGCGAACTGATCCGATAGGCGGATTGGTCTCGTAGAAAGTAACGGACGGCTCGATACATAACTGCGGAGTCCGGAATGACCGAGACGAAGGCCGAGACCACATCTAAAGACACCCATGCGGGCATGACCGGCTCTCAATGGGGCCGCATGGCCATCGAGCTGGGGCCGCTGGCCGTGTTCTTCATCATGAACGCCCAGGCCGACAATCTGTTCGGCGTGCCCGAAAGCCAGACGATCTTCTGGGCCACCGGCGCTTTCATGATCGCGACAGCCGTCTCGCTCGGCGTGTCCTATGCGAAATTCCGCCATATCCCCACCATGCCGCTCGTCACCGGCGTCTTCGTGATGGTTTTCGGCGGGCTGACGCTCTGGCTGCATAATGACGAGTTCATCAAGCTGAAGCCCACCATCGTGAACCTTCTGTTCGCAACCGCGCTGCTGGGCGCTGCGATGATGGGCAAGCCGCTGATGAAGAAGCTCTTCGACGGCGCGTTCGACCTCACCGATACGGGCTGGATGATCCTCTCCGTGCGCTGGGGGCTCTTCTTCGTCTTTCTCGCCATCGTGAACGAAGTCGTCTGGCGCAATTTCTCGACCGACTTCTGGGTCAGTTTCAAGCTCTTCGGCGTGACGCCCATCACCCTCGTCTTCGGCATGGCACAGCTGGGCGTGCTCACAAAGCATGCGCCGGAAAAGCCCGACGACGAGAAAGCAGAAGCCATCCAGCCTGCGGAGTAGGCCTCACTCCTCTTCCGGATGCAGTTCACGGTCTTTCGTCTCCGGCAGGAACAACAGCCCGATCACGAATGTCATCGCGGCGATGATGACCGGATACCACAGCCCCGAATAGACATTGCCCGTCGCCGCCACGATGGCGAAGGAAACCGTCGGCAGGAAACCGCCGAACCAGCCATTGCCGATGTGATAGGGCAGCGACATGGAGGTATAGCGGATCCGCGTCGGAAACAATTCCACCAGCGCCGCCGCGATCGGGCCATAGACCATCGTCACCAGCAGCACGAGCATGAAGAGCAGCGCGACCACCATCGTATAGTTGATGCGCGCCGGGTCGGCCGCCTTCGGATAGCCGGCATCACGCAGCACGGTTTTCAGCGTGGCGGTAAAAGCCGCGCGTCTGTCCGCCGCGCCATCCTGCGTGGCGTCGAAAGACGCAAGCTCCGCATCCCCCACTTTCACAATCGCCGCCGCCCCGGCGGGCGCGGCTTCATTGCTGTAAGGAATGCCGTCCTTCGCCAGTGCCGACTTCGCCACATCGCAGGATGAGGTAAAGGACGCCGTGCCGACCGGATTGAACTGAAAGGAACATTCCGCCGGATCCGCGACAACCACCACCGGCGCTTCGCGCTGCGCCGTTTCAAGCGCGGGATTGGCGAAATGGGTCAGCGCGGTAAAGATCGGGAAATAGCTCAGCGCCGCGATCAGACAGCCGGCCAGGATGACCGGCTTGCGGCCGATCCTGTCCGACAGCGAACCGAACACGATGAAGAAGGGCGTCGCCAGCAGCAGGGCGCCCGCAATCAGCAGATTGGCCGTCTGCCCGTCCACCTTCAAAATCCGCGTGAGGAAGAAGAGCGCATAGAACTGGCCCGTATACCAGACCACCGCCTGCCCCGCTGTGAGACCCAGCAGCGCGATCAGCACGATCTTCAGATTGGGCCATTTGCCGAAACTCTCCTTGATCGGCGATTTGGAGAGCGTGCCCTCCTCTTTCATCTTCTTGAACAGCGGCGACTCGTTGAGCTGCACGCGGATCCAGACGGATATACCGAGCAGAATGATCGAAAGAATGAAGGGGATACGCCACCCCCAGCTTTCGAATGAGGCGCCGTCCATGGAGAGCCGCACACCCAGAATGACCAGCAACGACAGGAACAGACCCATCGTCGCCGTCGTCTGGATCCATGAGGTATAATTGCCGCGTTTATGCGTCGGCGCATGTTCCGCGACGTAGATCGCCGCGCCGCCATATTCGCCGCCCAGCGCCAGCCCCTGCGCCAGACGTAACGCGATCAGAATGACCGGCGCCGCCATGCCGATGGTCGCGTAATTGGGCAGAAGCCCCACGATGAAGGTCGACAGCCCCATGATCGTGATGGTGATGAGGAAAGTGTATTTGCGGCCCACCAGATCGCCCAGCCGGCCGAACACCAGCGCCCCGAAAGGCCGGACGGCAAAACCCGCCGCGAATGCGAGCAAGGCGAAGATGAAACCCGCCGTCGGGTTCACGCCGGAAAAGAACTGAACACTGATGATCGCAGCGAGCGAACCGTATAGGTAAAAGTCGTACCACTCGAAAACCGTGCCCAGCGACGAGGCGAAAATCACCCGCCGTTCTTCACGCGTCATCTTGTGCTTATAGGCCTGCTCACCGCCCGACAATTCGGCCACGTCGTTTCCTCCCCCGATGTAGCGGCCCGTCGCCTTCTGCGCGAAACGGGCCTCCTCCACCGAAGATCATGCCCAAACGAGGCAGGATCGCCAAGCGACGAAAACACGAACCCCTCAGCCCGCGGAGGGGGCGGCGGGAAAGAAATTTCCGTTCTCGCCCTCCGGATTGCCGAAGGGTACAATAGCCGATTTCTCCTTAACGCTGCGATATTGCGTGAGCGCCCAATAGACGCTTGGAAAGGCAAGCTCTTGCCACGGAATATCGTCCCAGGCGAAGAGAGCGACTTCGAGGCTTTCCTCGCCGGCGGAAAATTCGGGCCGGGCCAACGTTGCGCGATACATGAGTTGCACCTGCGAAATGCGCGGAATGTTGTAGACCGCCAGCAGGTCGCGAATGACGATTTCAGCATTCGCTTCTTCACGCGCCTCACGCTTCGCACCGTCTTCGGTCGTCTCGCCCTGCTCCATGAAACCCGCCGGCAATGTCCAAAATCCCCGGCGCGGCTCGATGGAACGGCGGCACATCAAGAAACGCTCTTCATGTTCGACCACCGATCCGACCACGATCCGCGGATTCACATAGTCGATGAAACCGCATGCATCGCACACATCGCGCGCGAGATTGTCCCCATCCGGCACGCGACGGGAAAAGGCGACGCTCTCTTCCCGTCCCGGCTCCTGGGGCTTGGGCACGCGATGCGTCACTTTTTCGCGCATTGCAGTTTGTTCATCTTCTTTATCGTTTTGGTTGCCGCTCGTCATCGCCGTGTCACTTTTCGTCATTGCCGCTTATCGTTACCGCGCATCCGGAAGGGTCTGTCTGCCCACGGAGTTACGCAGCTGCCGCCGGGATTTCAGCCGGAGCGGCGCCTTATTGCTCCGGCTACAGATATACGCGACACATAAGCACGATTCTTTCGCCCTTGCCTCTTGCGCGGCAGGGGTCCTCAGGTGCATATGATGATAGATCGGCGCAGACGTTCAGGCCATATCCCGGCACGCAGGCATACAGATATGCGGTGCTTTCATGGCCGGTCATCGCGCGCCGGGCAGCGTTACCTTCTGCATTCGGTTTATCCGGCGAGGCAACGCGTCCAAAAGCACAACATGGCTTAAGCCAGCCGTCGGCTTTCCGTATGCGGCCCGTTTCCCGCGGATCACTCCGGCGACAAACATCTGAAGGAAAAATTGCATGGCCCCGAGGAAGACTGCCGGAAGTTTCGACCTTGAAAGCTCGCTGAGTCATTTGCTGCGCCGCGCGCAGCAGTTCGCCTATGACCAGTTCGTACAGCAGATGGGCGACAGCTCGCTCACGCCGCGTCAGTTCATCGTGCTGTTCGCAGTCAACGAGGAAGAAGGCCTGAGCCAGACCGATCTGGTGAACCGCACGGGCATCGACCGCTCGACGCTGGCCGACATGATCAGCCGCATGATCAAGAACGGCCTGCTCGCCCGCAAGCGTACCGCCGAAGACGCCCGCGCCAATTCCGTACGCCTGACCGCAGCCGGCCGCCGCGCGCTCAAAAGCGCCATGCCGCGCGCCCTGGCCGCCGAGAAGGCGCTTCTCGACATCATGCCCAAGACCGTCCAGTCGGATCTGATGAAGGCGCTCAGCCATCTGAACGAAGCCGTGGAAGGCATGAAGGCAGAGGAAGCCGCCGCGCCCGCCAAAAAGGCGCCGGCCAAGCGCGCCCCGGCCCGCAAGAAACCGGCTGCGAAAAAGCCCGCCGCCCGGAAGGCCCCGGCCCGCAAGCCGGCAGCGAAGAAGACGACGGCCCGCAAGAAGAAGTAAGCCGTCTGCCTCTACTGCCCGGCGGCGGGAGTCGCCGGGTTTGCGGCCCGCAGCGCCGGAAGGATATCGTTCTCGATACTTTCCGGTGTGAGCGGGCCGACATGTTTCACGACAATCCGCCCCTCGCCATCGACCACATAGGTTTCCGGAACGCCATAAACGCCCCAGTCGATGGAGGCCTGCCCCCTGGCGTCGGCGCCGATCCGGTCGAACGGGTCCCCAAGTTCGGAAAGGAAACGCCGCGCAGCCCGCGGATCGTCCTTGTAGTTGATCCCGTAAAGCGGCACCTCGGGGTGCTTTTGGCGGAACTCGACCAGCATCGGCATTTCCTCGCGGCACGGCACGCACCAGCTCGCCCAGACATTGACGATGCTCGCCTTGCCCCCGCGCAAATTTCCATCGGCCAGTCCCGGGTGCGGAAGCCCTTCGACCGGTGGCAGGTCGAACACCGGCACTTCACGCCCGATCAGCGCCGAGGGCACACGGGACGGATCCCCGTTGAACAGCGCCACAAGGAAGAAACCGGCCAGAACGAAGAAAACAACGGCAGGGATCAGCGCCAGCAGCCGCCGTCTTCCGCCCGTGGAAGGCTCGTCGGTCACGCGCCGCCCTCCGGCTTGCGATCCCGGCGTCGCGTTTCGAGCTTGTCCACCAGACGTTTCTGCGCCCTGAGATCGGTGACGCTCTGCCAGATCACGCCGATAAAGACGAGCGCGGCCAGCCCGTAGCTTGGCCAGACGAAGGCGGCATATCCGCCCATATAGAAAAATTCGGCCATTTCCGCCCTACCCTTCGGCCCGGCGCAGGCTCATCGCCCGCACACGCCGCCTGAGCACTTCCGCCCGCATCCGCACCAGCAGCATCACGAAGAAGAACAACGTGAACCCGATGGCCAGCGTCATCAGCGGAACGAGCATGGACGACGCAACGGTCGGCCCGTCCATCCGAAACACGCTGGCCGGCTGATGCAGCGTGTTCCACCAGTTCACCGAATAATGAATGATCGGCACATTGACGAAGCCCACCAGCGCCAGCACCGCCGCCGGCCGCGTCGCCGCATGCGGGTCGTCGATAGTGGCGCGCAGCGCCATATAGCCCAGATAGATGAAGAACAGGATCAGCACCGAGGTCAGCCTTGCATCCCAGACCCACCAGGTACCCCACATCGGTTCGCCCCAGAGCGAGCCCGTGACCAGCGCCAGAAAGGTGAAGGCCGCCCCGATGGGCGCCGCCGCCTTGGCGCAGACATCGGCGATCGGATGGCGGAACACGAGCGCCACGCCGCTCGACACCGCCATCACCGAATAGACGAAGAGCGACAGCCAGGCCGACGGCACATGGATATACATGATCCGCACCGTCTCACCCTGCTGATAGTCAGGCGGAGAAGCGAACAGCGCAAAATAGAGCCCCGCCGCCATCACCACCGCCGTAAGCACGCCGAGCGGCGCGACAAGACGGCCCGACAGCGCCATGAAGCGCGTGGGATTGGCGAAGGCCTGGAGCCGCTGCGAGGCGGTGAGCATGGTCATGCCTGTGATGTAGCCCGGCAGGGCGTGAAACGGCAAGAGAGCGGGGCGATTTGTGATCCCGACATAAGGTCGCGCCTCATTCCAACGCACTCCCTATTTCAGCGCAGCTCTGAGCCCCGCCGCCGCGGCCAC
The DNA here is from genome assembly GCF_002684405.1 of Parvibaculum sp. Taxonomy (GTDB): domain Bacteria; phylum Pseudomonadota; class Alphaproteobacteria; order Parvibaculales; family Parvibaculaceae; genus Parvibaculum. The sequence continues at coordinate 31,610 of NZ_NYVD01000081.1, forward strand.
GGGGCCGATGACGAGGCTTGCCAGCGTCACGGCCCCGAGAAAGCTGAGTGCCTGCATCATGACGCCGGGCGGCGCGCCCGAAATCGCCTCATCCGCCGCCCCGACGCCGAAAATCAGCACCGGGACATAGAACGGCACCACAAGCAGCGAGGCGAGCAGGCCGCCCCGGCGCACCCCGACGGTCAGCGCCGCTCCGATGGCGCCCAGAAAGCTCAATGCGGGCGTCCCGATGGCCATCGACAGGATGAGCGGGGGAAACACATTCACCGGCAGGTTGAGCAACAGGCCCAGAAGCGGCGCGGCGACCAGCAGCGGCAACCCCGTTGTCAGCCAATGGCTGAACGCCTTGGCGGCCGCGATCACCTCCAGCGGCAAGGGCCCCATGGCGAGGAGGTCGAGCGTTCCGTCTTCGAGGTCGGCCTGAAACAGACGTTCCAGCGTCAGCAGCGAGGAAAGCAGCAAGGCCACCCACAAAATGCCCGGCGCAATCTGCGCCAGCAGCGACAGGTTGGGCCCGACGCCCACCGCGACGACACTCACCGTAATCAGGAAAAAGAAGACGGCCATGCCGCCGCCGCCGCCTGCGCGCACGGCCAGCCGCAAATCCCGCGCGATCAATGCTGCAATGGCGCGTCCCATCAGGCCACCTGCCGGCGAGGCGAAAGATCGAGCGTCAGCTGGCGCTTGAGCCCCAGTTCGAGATGCGTTGCCGCCACGATGAGCCCGCCCAGCGCCAGATGCGCCTCCATGAGCTCCGCCAGGATGGCAGTCGAGGCCTTGTCCAGCGCGACGCTGGGCTCGTCCAGCAGCCAGAGGGGGCGCGGCGCCACAAGAAGCCGCGCCAGCGCCAGCCGCTTGCGCTGCCCGGCGGATAGATAGGCTACCGAGAGATCGGCGAGATCGCCAAGCCGCACGGCGTCGAGCGCGGGCAGAACATCGCGCGCGCCGCCTGCCCCGTCCAGAAACGAACTCCAGAATCGGAGCGTCTCTTCCACCGAAAAGGCGGGCTTCAGCGCGTCCAGATGGCCGAGATAATGCGCCTGCTCGCCAACCGATATGTCCGCCTTGCCGCCATCGAGCGTCAGATGCCCCTCGGCCAACTCCACAAGACCGGCAATCTGGCGCAGCAGACTCGATTTCCCCGCCCCGTTGGGGCCCACCAGCACAAGCGCCTCGCCGCTCGCCACCTCGAAGCCGAGACCCTGATAGACGAGCCGTCCGCCCCGGATGCAGGCAAGATCGGACGCCCGCAATGTCATCTTTCGCGCGGCGGGCGCCGCCATCGCATCTTCAAATATCGTCAAAATTCCCGCCCCGTCCCTTGCCGGCGGCAAACCGCGTGGCGCCTGCGACCGTTTCACCGGAAGCAAGCACCTTCCGGCCATGTGTGAACTCGTTTGCCAGGGCCTGATCGTAAGGCAGGTCCCATTGCTCATAGGCCGACATCCGGTCGTGACGGAGGCAGCCTTGCGGAAAACGCGCAATCTGCTGCGCCAACTCTTCCGCGGTCTCCCGCGCCGTCCCCGGCTCCGCGATCCGGTTCGCAAGACCCATTTGCAGTGCTTCCTCCGCATCGACCGGACGGCCGGTGAGAATGAGATCCATCGCCCGCGAATGACCGATGAGCCGCGGCAGACGTACCGTGCCCCCATCGATCAGCGGCACACCCCAGCGTCGGCAGAATACCCCCATCGTGGCGTCGCGTTCCATGACGCGCATGTCGCACCACAAGGCGAGTTCCATGCCGCCCGCCACCGCATAACCGGAAATCGCCGCGATCACGGGCTTGGAAAGCACCATGCGCGAGGGCCCCATCGGCCCGTCCGCGGCAAGCCTGTCCGCTTCCAGGCCGGTCCCCGGCGACGTCATGCGGTTGGCGCCGCCTTCCCCGCCCCGGGATACCGCTTTCAGGTCCGCGCCCGCGCAGAAAGTTCCGTTCTCGCCATGAAACACACCGACAAGTGCATCCTCGTCGCGCTCGAAATCGAGAAAGGCTTGCGCCAGTGCATCGGCGGTTTCGCGATCCACCGCATTTTTCACATCCGGCCGGCTGAGCACGATCGTCGTGACGGCACCGTTTTTCTCCGTTCTCACCGCATTCATCGCCGTCTCCCCTGAACTGTTCCGTGATGCTCATTATCATGGCTCAAGACCGCGCGCGAAGCATGGCATTAGCCGATGAAAGTCATTATAGTCCGCCGCGTCACGAACAGCGGCCCGCAACGACAGATCGGCGGCGTATCGACAGCGGCGTTGGAGAGCGTGCGTAACACGCATCGCGCCACATCGTATCGCATCGCATTCCCGGGTCCGGCAAGCAGCATCGAGGATCGAACTGATGGCGAAAAAGGCAGTGGCGAAGGCCAGTAAAAAGGCCCCCGCAAAGAAGCCCGTAGCGAAAAAGAAAGCGGCGGCGAAAACCGCCACCGCGAAGAAGACCACGGCAAAGAAGGCGCCCGCGAAAAAGGCACCTGCGAAAAAGACCCCCGCAAAAAAGACCGTAGCCAGCAAGGCCGCTCCCAAGAAGGCAGCCGCCACCCGGAAACCGGCGGCAAAGAAACCGGCCGCTAAAAAGCCTGCTGCGAAGAAGACGACGGCCAAGCCGGCCGCGAAGAAGGCAACCGCGACCAGAAAGCCGGTCGCCCGGAAAGCCGCACCGAAAAAAGCCGCGACCACCAAAAAGGCGAGCACGGCGAAAAAAGCGACCGCCGCCAAGAAGCCGGTAGCAAGGAAGGCGCCTGCGAAGAAGACGGCGGCAAAGAAGCCCGCCGCCCGGAAAGCAGCTCCCAAAAAGGCCGCTCCCAAAAAAGTCGCCCCGAAAAAGGCAACCACGACCCGCAAGACCGCGACGGCCAAGCCTGCCGCTCGCAAGACGGCGGCTGCGAAAAAGCCTGCCGCAAAAAAACCTGTAGCGAAGAAAGCGGCGCCCAAGAAGACCGCCGCGACCCGCAAGGCGACCCCGGCCAAAAAGACGACGACGGCCAGGAAGGCGGCGCCTGCGAAGAAAGCCGCGACGGCACGCAAGCCCGCTGCGAAGACGGCGCCCGCCCGCAAGGCGGCACCTGCCCGCAAGACGGCGGCCAAGCCGGCAGCAAAGCCCACGGCCCGCAAGGCCCCCGCGAAGAAAGCCGCGCCCAAAAGCACGGCAAAGAGCGGCGGCAGCTTCGGTGCCAAAAAGACCCTGAAGGTCGGTCGGCGCACCTACACCTATTACAGCCTGCCCGACGCGGCGAAGGCCGGTCTCGACGGTATCGAGCGTCTGCCTCTTTCGCTGAAGGTGCTGCTGGAAAACCTGCTTCGCCATGAAGACGGCCGCACCGTCACCGCCGACGACATCCGCGCGGTGAAGGAATGGATGGTGAACCGCACCTCCACCCGCGAAATCGCCTATCGCCCGGCTCGCGTGCTGATGCAGGACTTCACCGGCGTTCCCGCCGTGGTGGACCTCGCGGCCATGCGCGACGCCGTGAAGACGCTTGGCGCCTCGACGAGCAAGATCAACCCGCAAGTGCCGGTGGATCTCGTCATCGACCACTCCGTGATGGTGGACAAGTTCGGCACCGCGCTTGCCTTCGAGCAGAACACGGAAATCGAATATCAGCGCAACCGCGAACGCTATGAGTTCCTGCGCTGGGGCTCCAAGGCCTTCGATAATTTCCGCGTCGTGCCGCCCGGAACCGGCATCTGCCACCAGGTGAACCTCGAATATCTGGCCCAGACGGTCTGGACCAAGAAGGAAGGCCGCACGGAAGTCGCCTATCCCGACACCTGCGTCGGCACCGACAGCCACACCACCATGGTGAACGGCCTTTCGGTTCTCGGCTGGGGCGTGGGCGGCATCGAAGCCGAAGCGGCCATGCTCGGCCAGCCGGTCTCGATGCTCATCCCGGAAGTCATCGGCTTCAAGCTCACCGGTGAGCTTGCCGAAGGCATCACGGCGACCGACATGGTGCTCACCGTCACCGAAATGCTCCGCAAGAAGGGCGTGGTCGGCAAGTTCGTCGAATTCTACGGCGATGGCCTGCAGCATCTTTCTCTCGCCGACCGGGCGACCATCTCCAACATGGCTCCCGAATATGGCGCGACCTGCGGCTTCTTCCCGGTCGACAACGAGACCCTGAAATACCTCAAGGCCACGGGCCGCTCCGAAGAGCGCATCGCGCTGGTCGAGGCCTATCTCAAGGCGCAGGGCATGTTCCACGAGCCGGACATGGAAGAGCCGCTCTTCACCGATACGCTGGAGCTGGACCTTGCCGGTGTCGAGCCGAGCCTGGCCGGCCCCAAGCGTCCGCAGGACCGCGTCGGCCTGTCGAAGGTGAAGGACAACTTCGAGAACGCCCTGACGGGCGAATTCGGCAAGGCGTCGGAAGCCGACAAGCGCGTCCCCGTCGAAGGCGAGGATTACGACATCGGCCATGGCGACGTAATGATCGCCGCCATCACCTCCTGCACCAACACCTCCAATCCGAACGTGCTCGTCGCGGCCGGCCTCGTCGCCCGCAACGCCCACAAGCTCGGCCTGAAGGTGAAGCCCTGGGTGAAAACCTCTCTCGCCCCCGGGTCGCAGGTCGTGACCGACTACCTCACCAAGTCGGGTCTGCAGAAAGACCTCGATGCGATGGGCTTCAACCTTGTCGGCTATGGCTGCACCACCTGTATCGGCAACTCCGGTCCGCTGCAGACGGAAATCAGCCAGGCGATCAACAAGAACGACATGGTCGTCTCGTCGGTGCTGTCGGGTAACCGCAACTTCGAAGGCCGCGTGAGCCAGGATGTGAAGACGAACTATCTCGCTTCGCCCCCGCTCGTCGTCGCCTATGCGCTGGCCGGTTCCACCCGCAAGAACCTGACGACGGAACCCATCGGAACGGGCTCCAACGGTCAGCCGGTCTATCTGAAGGACATCTGGCCCTCCTCCAAGGAAATCGCAGAGATCGTCCATGCCTGCGTCACGCCGGAAATGTTCCGCGAGCGCTATGCCAACGTCTTCGACGGCGACGACAAGTGGCAGAGCATCAAGGTCACCGGCGGCAACACCTATAGCTGGGACGACAATTCCACCTATGTCCAGAACCCGCCCTACTTCGAAAACATGACGAAGAAGCCGGGCAAGCTGGAA
>NZ_NYVD01000082.1 GCF_002684405.1 Parvibaculum sp.
CTATTTCACCGGCCCCAAAGGCCCCGCCGATACGGGATTTGAGAGCGAAACCCCCGGAAAATCAGGCTCTTGACTTCACAGGGCGCACGAGTAGTCTCCCGCCAACACGCACATCCTTAGATTGCGAGACGACCATCCGCGAGGGTCCCTAAACCCCGCGCAACCACAGGGATTTCGCGCCATGGCGAAGCCGACCACGATCAAGATCAAGCTCGAGAGCACGGCGGATACGGGCTACTTCTACGTTGCCAAGAAGAACAGCCGCACGATGACCGAGAAGATGACGGTCCGCAAATATGACCCCGTCGTTCGAAAACACGTCGAGTTCAAAGAGACCAAAATCAAATAAGATCAGAGCAGGCCACGGCCTGCTCTTTTTCTTTGTGCTCTCTGGAGACCTCCCATGGCGACCGCCGAACAGTATCGTAACCAGGCATCCTCCCTCAGCTACCGCAACCAGGCTTTCATTGGCGGCAAATACGTGCCCGCCGCCTCGGGCGAAACCTTCGATTGCGTAAGCCCCATCGACGGCGCCGTGCTGACCAGCGTGGCGTCCTGCGACAAGGAAGATGTGGACGCTGCGGTGAAAGCCGCGCGGGCCGCCTTCGAAAGCGGTGTCTGGTCGGAAATGGACCCGCGCGACCGCAAGCAGGCATTACTGCGTTTCGCCGCCGCCATTGCCGACCATCGCGAGGAACTGGCGCTCCTCGAAACGCTCGACATGGGCAAGCCGATCACCTTTGCGCAAAGCGTGGATATCGACGGCGTCGTCTCCACCGTGCAGTGGTATGCCGAGGCCATCGACAAGATCTATGACGAGATCGCGCCGACGGGCCGCGATGCGATCGGCATGATCACGCGCGAACCGCTGGGTGTCGTCGCCACCGTGGTGCCGTGGAACTTCCCTCTCCTCATGGGCGCCTGGAAATTCGGCCCGGCGCTCGCCGCAGGCAATTCCATCATCATGAAGCCGGCCGAGCAGTCGCCGCTTTCCGCGCTCCGCCTTGCCGAGATCGCAGCGGAAGCAGGCATCCCCGACGGCGTCTTCAATGTCGTACCGGGCTTCGGCGAAAAGGCCGGTCAGGCGCTCGGCCTCCATATGGATGTCGATATGGTCGCCTTCACCGGCTCGACCGAAGTCGGCAAATACTTCCTGAAATACGCCGCCGACAGCAACATGAAGCACATAAGCCTCGAATGCGGCGGCAAGACGCCCAACATCGTCTTCAACGACTGCAAGGACCTCGATGCCGCCGCCATGGGCTCCGGCATGGGCGTGTTCTTCAATACCGGCCAGGTTTGCGTCGCCTCCACCCGCCTCCTCGTACAGGAGGACATCCATGACGAGTTCGTGGAGAAGGTGAAGAAGGTCGCCGAAACCATGCAGCCGGGCGATCCGCTCGATCCCGCAACGCTGATGGGGTCCATGGTCGATGTGGACCAGATGGAGCGCGTGAAGAGCTATATCGAGATCGGCGAGAAGGAAGGCGCGAGCCTGGTACAGGGCGGCAAGCAGGTACGCCAGAACACCGGTGGCGCCTATGTCGAGCCGACCATCTTCGACAAGGTGGACAACTCCATGCGCATCGCGCAGGAGGAAATCTTCGGTCCCGTCCTCTCCACCATCACCTTCAGGGACGAAGAAGAAGCGGTTCGCATCGCCAATGACACGATCTACGGCCTGCAGGCCTGTCTCTGGACGGATGACCTGAACCGTGCCCACAAGGTCGCGCGCAGGCTGAAGGCCGGCACGGTGAATGTGAACGACACCGACGGCGGCGACATCACGGTTCCCTTTGGCGGCTATAAGCAGTCGGGCATCGGGCGGGACAAGTCGCTTCACGCCTACGACAAGTACACCCAGCTCAAGACCACCTACATCAAGCTGAGCTGACCCCGCGCCGCAAGCGGGAAGCCGACATGACAAAGGCCGGTCCTGATGGACCGGCCTTTCGTCATTTTCGCGCCTGACGCCTCTCTACCGCCACCACCCGGGGGGTGGCCGGCCGGGAAATAATGCGGGTATCAGAGGAGGCCACTCCATTACCACGCCCCGACCGGCCGTGCCCCGCGGACCCAGGAGATGCGGCGGACCTGAGCACCCCACGGGGACACGTTTCGTTACCGTTCGTCTATCCGCCTCACCCCCCAGCAAGGGCGGAAGACTGTGCGGCAACGAGATTCCACGTTAAGACAAAAGTTACCATGTTTCTCAACAAGGATAAAGTGACACGATAAAGTCAGAGGCCAGACGCTTGAAATATATTAAAGAATTAAGGTTAACGCGCGAGTGCGCCACTTCATCCACAATCTGAAGTAGCACCCTCAATCCGCCTGTTTCGGGACAATTCCGCGAGAAAACGCTTTGTAACGCTCCGTCAGGCCGCTTGCGCGACGACCTTGTTGCGACCGCTCCGCTTGGCTTCATAGAGACAGTCATCGGCCCGCGACAGCAGGCCGGACGGGCTATCCCCGCCCCCGATCGTGGTCGAAAGCCCGATCGACACCGTCACATCGAGCATCGTCTTGCCGTCATCGAGAGCGAAAGGCCGCGACGCGATGCAGACCCTCAGCCGCTCGGCCACCACTTTGGCGAAATCCGCATCGGTATCGGGCATCACCACGACGAATTCCTCGCCGCCCAGCCGGCAGCACAGATCCACACCGCGGACATTGTGAGCGATCCGCTGGGCGAACTCCTTCAGCACGGCATCGCCCGCAGGATGCCCATAGGTGTCGTTGACGGCCTTGAAATGGTCGATGTCGAAGATCAGCAGGGAAACCTGTTTGCCGGTATGCGCGGCATCGCCGACGAGCGATTCCAGATGGCCTTCCATATACCGGCGGTTATGCAGCCCGGTCAGCGGGTCCGTAACCGCCTGCTCCATGCCCTGCTGGAACTTGTCGCGCAGGAAGTCCTGATAGCGTTTACGGCGAAGCTGCGAGCGGCAGCGGGCCACAAGCTCGTTGCGCTCCACCGGGCGGACCAGATAATCGTTCACGCCCATATCCAGCGCGCGGACCAGCCGCGCCGTATCGCCTTCCTCGACGATGACGAGGATCGGCGTCTGCCGCGTCGCCTCCAGCGAGCGGAGCTGCGAGCACAGACGGAGCCCGTCATGCGCCTCCAGCGTGAGGCTCACGATATACATGTCGAAATCGCCCTGACCGGCAAGCTCGATAAGCTCGTCGGGCGTCTCGGACACCATGACCGTATGTTCCGACGAAAGCGTATCGGTGATGCGCCGCAACGAGGACGGCCGGTCGTCGATCACTAGGAAACGGCCGGGCTCCTTCAGGAGCATGTCGGCCCCTTCCTTCGCCGAGAAGGCACCGATGCGCTGGCCCGTCGCATCGCGCAGGCGCAACTCGTCGGTCACCATTTTCAGGCGAACGAGGCTTCGCACACGCGCGAACAGCGCCAGGTCGTTGACCGGCTTGGTCAGGAAATCGTCGGCCCCCGCCTCCAGCCCCTGGACACGATCCTTGGGCTGGTCGAGCGCGGTGACCATGATGACGGGAATATGTTCGGTCTCGGACGAGGATTTGAGCCTGCGGCACACCTCGAACCCATCCATGCCCGGCATCATCACATCGAGCAGGATGATGTCCGGCTGGCATTCCTTCACGGCCTCCAGGGCTTCCGGCCCGGAGCTGGCGGCGAACACTTCGAAATATTCGCCGGTCAGCTTCGCATCGAGAAGCTTCAGGTTTGCCGGAATATCGTCGACTATCAGGATACGGGCCGTCACGAGATCACCTCAGCCGAGGAACCGTTTCACAGTCTCCAGAAACTGGGTCACGGAAATGGGTTTGGAGATATAGGCCTCACACCCGCCCTCACGGATCTTTTCTTCATCGCCCTTCATCGCAAACGCGGTGACGGCGACGACCGGGATAGCCCGCAGGCTATCGTCTTCCTTGATCCACTTCGTGACCTCGAGCCCGGAAACTTCCGGAAGCTGGATGTCCATCAGGATCAGGTCCGGACGGTTTTCCCTGGCGATTTCGAGCGCTTCGATGCCATCGCGCGTCTGCAGCGTCTCATAGCCGTGTGCATCCAGCAAATCGTGAAAGAGCTTCATGTTCAGCTCGTTGTCTTCCACGATCAGGACTTTCTTCGACATAGCGTCCATCGCTCCGGAACTCCAATTGACCTCGAAACCGGCGGGGGGTATCCCCGCGATTCACTGGCAGGATCATCCCGATAGTGCCCATGACATCCTTAACCAACTCTTTATCAATGGCCGGAATCGGGGAAAAACCGCGCTTATTGCCTCCAGAGCCCCAATATTCGCAATTCACGCTAAACTCGAGATTAATGCCGACGATCTTTCTCGTTCAAAATGCAGAAAAATGACGCACGGGGTTCGTGTTTCGGGCAATTTGCGCGCCTGAGGTAGTGGTCGTAGCGGGATTCAGGGAGAAACACGTTGAAACGCGACAGGGCGGAAACAATCGCCATCAAGGCGCTCACCTTCCTTGCGCAGGATCAGGACCTGATGGGCGCCTTTCTGGCCCAGTCCGGCCTCTCGCCGGACGAGTTGCGCGAGCGCCTGAACGAGCCGGGCTTCCTCATCGGCGTGCTGGACTTCCTGTTGATGGAAGACGAACGCGTGCTCGCTTTCTGCGCCGCCGAGAGGCTGTCGCCCGAAACCCCGCTGGCCGCCCGCCATGCCCTGCCCGGCGGCGAGCATGTAAACTGGACGTAAAGCCGCCGCATGACCTCCCCCGATCCGCTAGCCCTTCATGAAAGCGTTCCCGCACAGCTCGCCGAGCTGCGACTGGAACGCGGCCGCCCGCTCATCGTCACCGATTGCGACGAGGTGCTGGTGGAATTCCTGAAAGGGCTCGAACGCTATCTCGAGGCCAATAATCTCTGGATCGACCTTCAGAGCTTCGCGCTCTCCGGCAATATCAAGCATCGCGACACGAACGAGCCCGTGCCGCCCAAAGAGATGCCCGCCCTGCTCGAGCGTTTCTTCGATACCGAGACCCACCGGCTGGACGCGGTCGAAGGCGCGGCGGACGCCCTTGCCGAACTGTCGAAGCGCGCCCAGGTGGTGGTGCTGTCCAACCTGCCCCTGACGCAACGCAGAACCCGGATCGACAATCTGTCGGCGCAGGGCCTTGATTACCCCGTGATCGCCAACCAGGGCCTGAAAGGCGGTCCCGTCCGCAAACTGGCCGAACTGGTGGAGGCCCCGGTCTTCTTTCTCGACGACCTGCCGCCCAATATCTCTTCCGTGGCCGAGGCATATGAACCCTCGCACCGCATCCACTTCATTGCGGATGAAAGGCTGGCAAAACTGCTCGGCCCGGCAAAGGACAGCCATTTCCACACCACCGACTGGAACGCGGCAAAAGCCTTCATCGAAGAGAAGCTGGCGGCGGAAGGCTTCTGACGGGGCGTCCGGGCGGCTATTCTGCCCCTCGCAAACGACAACCGGATTTTGAGTCTCCGCCATGCGGATCGGCATCGACCTCGGAGGAACGAAGATCGAAGGCATCGTTCTCGATGCCGGTGGAGAAGTGCGCGCAAGACGGCGCATCCCCTCGCCCCGGGGCGATTATGGCGACACGCTGAGCGCCATTTGCGGCATTGTGGACCATCTCGAAACCGAATGCGGCGCGACCTGCTCCATCGGTATCGGCATGCCCGGCGCGATCTCGCCTGCCAGCGGGCTTGTGAAAAACGCCAATTCGACATGGCTCAACGGCCGGCCCTTCGGACCCGACCTCGAAGACCGGCTGGGCCGCGAGGTTCGCCTCGCCAATGATGCCGATTGCTTTGCGCTTTCCGAAGCGAAGGACGGCGCGGGCGCCGGCTGCCGAACCGTGTTCGGCGTCATCATCGGCACCGGCACGGGCGGCGGCATCGTGCATGACGGCAGGCTTCTCTCCGGCCCCAATGCGATTGCCGGGGAATGGGGCCACAACCCCCTGCCCTGGCCCCACGAAGACGAACGGCCCGGCCCGGTCTGTTATTGCGGCAAGCAAGGCTGCATCGAAACATGGACAAGCGGCCCCGGCCTTGCCGCCGCCTTCGAGCGCGAGACGGGCCGCGCGGCAACGGCGGAAGAGATCGCCGGCGCGGCGCAGGCAGGCGACCCGGACGCCGCCGACGCGATCCGCCGCTATGTCGACCGCCTCGCCCGTGCGCTGGCATCCGTCGTCAATGTTCTCGATCCCGACATGGTTGTGCTGGGCGGCGGCATGTCGAATATCGGCACGCTTTACACGCTGCTGCCCGAGCTTCTACCGGCTTATGTGTTTTCCGATACGGTACGTACACGGATCGAGTGCCACCGCCATGGAGATGCCTCCGGCGTGCGCGGCGCGGCATGGCTCTGGCCTGCGGAGACGGAGGCATGACAGCAGCGGCCGAAAAAGAGGACGAAAAGGAAGACCGCACGCCCGGTTTCTGCCGGGACTGCTTCACGCCGCTGGAAGGCCGCATCACCCGCTGTCCGGCCTGCAATCGGCCGCGTCTCGTCTGGCATGACGAGATCCATGCGCTTTCCATCGCGCATATGGATTGCGACGCCTTCTATGCGGCGGTCGAGAAACGCGACAACCCGGAGCTGCGCGACAAGCCGCTCATCATCGGCGGCGGACAGCGCGGCGTCGTCTCCACAGCCTGCTACATCGCGCGTATTCGCGGCGTTCGTTCCGCCATGCCCATGTTCAAGGCAAAAGCCCTCTGCCCCGATGCCGTGGTGCTGAAGCCCGACATGTCAAAATATGCCGCTGTCGCCAAGGAAGTCCGCGCGCTGATGCGCGACCTGACGCCCCTTGTGGAGCCGGTCTCCATCGACGAGGCCTTTCTCGACCTCTCCGGCACCGAACGCCTGCATCATGCAAGCCCGGCGATCAGCGCAGCAAAGCTGGTGAAGCGGATCGAAACCGGTATCGGCATCACGGCCTCGATCGGCCTTAGCCACAACAAGTTCCTTGCCAAGATGGCCTCGGACCTCGACAAACCGCGCGGCTTCTCCGTGATCGGCAAGGTGGAGACCATCGCCTTCCTCGCGGAAAAGCCCGTCTCGATGATCTGGGGCGTCGGCAAATCGCTCAATGCGAAACTCGCCGCACAGGGGATCACCCATATCGGCCAGCTTCAGCATATGGAGGAAAACGACCTGATGGCCCGATACGGCGTCATGGGCCGCAGGCTCTGGCGGCTGTCGCGAGGGCAGGATGCGCGCATCGTCGAGCCGTCGCATGAGACGAAGAGCATTTCGACCGAGGTCACGTTCCAGACCGATATTTCATCGAAGGCCGAACTCGACCGCACATTGTGGAAGCTCTGCGAGAAGGTTTCCGCGCGCGCCAAGGAAGCCGGGCTTGCCGGATCGACCATCGTCCTGAAACTCAAGACGGGCGATTTCAAGTCGCGCACCCGCAACCTGACGCTGCACGACCCCACCCAGCTTGCCGACCGCATCTATCGCGCGGCCTCGCCGATGCTTGCGCGCGAAGCGGACGGGACTCCGTTCCGCCTCATCGGCATA
>NZ_NYVD01000083.1 GCF_002684405.1 Parvibaculum sp.
GGGCCGATTTGCGATAGGCCTTGTTCCAGTCGTAGCCGTTCTCGTTCATCGAGAAGAGAATGCGGCGATGCACGGGCTTGAGCCCGTCGCGCGCATCCGGCAGCGCACGGCTCACGATCACGCTCATCGCGTAATCGAGATAGGAGGTGCGCATTTCCTCTTCGATGGAAATCGGGGCCACATCGCGCTCGGGCGGCGGGCCGCCGCCTTCGCCGTTTCCGGTGCCGCCACCCTGGCCGCCACCAGGACCGCCGTTCATGCCGTCCCCGTTTCCGGACATCGGCTCGTCGCCCGGCTGATCGGTTTCTGGAGTATCGGACAAGTGTTTTTCGTCTTCTTGAGCGCCCGCCAGAGCTGGAAAAACCGGCCTTGCTGCGTGGCATTTTAAGGGATGAAAAAGAGGCTTCGGAAGAGCTCCGAATCCCCTTTTTTGACTTGCCCACAATCTAGCAGGTCGGTCCTGTCACGGCAACTTCAAAGACCGCGAATGGGGAAGCATAAGACATTGATTTAAAAGAAGAAAAAGTCAGGCCGTCGGCCTGCCCGGAATACGGCAAATGAAAGGCCCCGCCCGCCATGGTTTCAGGCGGAACGGGGCCTTGAATCTTGCCGCCCGGCAATAGGGCGCGAATGCCTCAGAACGGAATTTCGTCGTCGAGGTCCTGGGCGAAATCGTTACCGCCACCGCTGCCGCTGGAGCTGCCACCGCCGCCGCCGAAATCATCATTTCCGTAGCTGCCGCCACCGCCGCCACCGAAGTCGCCGCCGCCGCCCCCGCCACCGCGGGCGTCCAGCATGGTCAGGACGGAATTGAAGCCCTGCAGCACGACTTCCGTCGAATAGCGGTCCTGGCCGGACTGATCCTGCCATTTGCGGGTCTGCAGCGAGCCCTCGAGATAAACCTTGGAGCCCTTCTTCAGATACTGCTCGGCGATCCGGCACAGCCCCTCGCTGAAAATCACCACGCGGTGCCATTCGGTGCGCTCGCGGCGCTCGCCGGAATTCTTGTCGCGCCAGCTTTCCGATGTGGCTATCCGCAGATTTGCGATCGGCCGGCCGTCCTGTGTGCGGCGGATTTCAGGATCCGCGCCCAGATTGCCCACCAGAATGACCTTGTTGACGCTGCCTGCCATATTCGCCTCGCTGTTTTCTGCCTGCGACAGGTTTATCCCCGTCGTATCGCCTTGAACAGGCCGGTCTGCCCGTTCCCGGAATCGCGCAGCTCGTTTCGCTACCCTGTTGTCCTATTCATAAAGCGGGACAAACGCAATTCGGCCATTAACTCTTCCATAAAGTCGTTCGCGCAATCTGGCCTCCGGGATCCCCGGGAGGGCAAACCGGAACATGACCGACTACGCCACGATGCAAAGCGAAAGCAGCGGTAAAAGCTGGAATATCTGGGCCGGTGAGGTCGGGAAGGCTGTCTTCAGCCACCGGCATTATCTGGCGCTTTGCCTGCTTTGCGTCGCAACGGTCTGGCCGTTTCTGGCCCTCTCCGCCCCCGGCGGCGCGGCGCTCCTGTCCCGGAACCTCGCCAGCCTTCTCCTCATCATGGCCATGCCCCTGGCGGTCGTCCTCGTCCTGTGGACCGCCATCTGCGCCGTCCAGACCGGCCTTTCCCATCCGCGCGAGACGCTGAAGCGGGTGCTTGAGGCCAGATATCTCCAGCCCGGGCAAGCCGCCAACCTCCTCACCGTGCTCGTGCCGCTGGCCTTCGTGCTGGCCGGCTTCACGGCGACGAAGGTTTATGTCGGCCACCTGCAGCCCTTCGATCTCGACAGGCCCATCATCGACTGGACCCTCCGGCTGACGGGCGGCGAATTGCCCTGGCAGTTTCTGATGGGGCCCTTCGGCGCCCCCTGGGCGATCAAGGCGCTCGACGGTATCTACTATCTCTGGTTTCCGCTCCTCGCCGCGACCTTCGTTCTCCAGCTTCTCTCCGTCCGCCGTCCTCATCTGCGGCTGCAATTCATCACCACGCTGGCCCTGAACTGGGGGCTTCTCGGCACGTTCGGCGCGCTCGCCCTTGCCTCCGCCGGTCCGGCCTTCCTGCCGGAACTCTGGGGAACCCCGACACCCTTCGACGGCCTCCTCCAGCATCTCCACGCCATCAACGGCAATGAGCACAGCCTGATGGCGCTCTCGGTGCAAAGCGGCCTGTGGTCGATCTTCTCCCTGAAAGGCACCATCGCGGGTGCTGGCATTTCGGCCATGCCCAGCATCCACGTCGCGATGGCCACCACGCTGGCCTTGCTGGGCTGGCGGCTGGGACGCATCTGGGGGATCGCCCTGACCGCCTTTGCCGTCGCGATCTTCATCGGCTCCATCATGCTCGCCTTCCACTATGCGCTGGACGGCATTGTCGGTGCTGCCGCGGCCATCCTCATCTGGACGGTATCCGGCTGGATGATCGACCGGGCCCACCCGCGCGCCCTCGAACCGCTTCCCCGCCAGGACTGACGGTCTCCGACCAACCTCACTTGTTCTTGTTTTGTTCATATCAAGGCGCTAGCATTCTCACGTGACAGCGAGTCTAGCCGGAGACCGACCGATGAATGCCGCAGAAAACTGGATGGCCTTGTGCGATAATCTCGACCAGACGACGGACCAGTTCATGACAGCCCTTGAGAGGGTGAACCGCCGCCTTATCGCCTTCGGGCGACGCCCCCTGACGGAAGAGGACGTCCTCGCCGTCGAAGACCGCGCCCCCGACGCAAATATTCTGCCTTTTCGCAGTCCGGATTGAGCCCGCCCCTTGAAGGCGGACGCTCCGGGCTACATACATGAGTGGTTGAGAGACGGGACCGTCTCCTCTCCCCGTCTTTCCATGCCTTCCCCATTGAGTACCGGCCCCCCGACATGAGCACCACGCGCAGCAAAAAAGCCGCCACCGGCAAGACCGACAAATCCGCGCCGGCGGATATCACGCGCGCCATCCGCGTCGTCGGCGCCCGCGAGCACAATCTGAAGAACGTCTCGGTGGAACTGCCGCGCGACGAACTCATCGTCATCACCGGTCTTTCCGGTTCGGGCAAATCCTCTCTCGCCTTCGACACCATCTATGCCGAAGGCCAGCGGCGCTATGTCGAAAGCCTGTCGGCCTATGCCCGCCAGTTCCTGGAGATGATGCAGAAGCCGGATGTCGACCAGATCGACGGCCTCTCGCCCGCCATCTCCATCGAGCAGAAGACGACTTCGCGCAATCCGCGCTCGACCGTCGGCACGGTGACGGAGATCTACGACTATATGCGCCTGCTCTGGGCGCGCGTCGGCATCCCCTATTCGCCCGCGACGGGCCTTCCCATCGAAAGCCAGACCGTGACGCAGATGGTGGACCGCGTGATGGCGCTGCCGGAAGGCACAAGGCTTTACCTGCTGGCCCCCATCGTGCGCGGCCGCAAGGGCGAATACCGCAAGGATTTCGCCGAACTCCAGAAAAAGGGCTTCCAGCGCGTCAAGGTCGACGGCGAGTTCTACGAAATCGACGACGTGCCGGCGCTGAACAAGAAGCTCAAGCACGACATCGACGTGGTGGTCGACCGTATCGTGGTGCGCGACGATCTCGGCAATCGCCTCGCGGACAGTTTCGAGATCGCGTTGGGGCTTGCCGACGGCATCGCCGTGGTGGAACTCGCCGACAGGAAGGAAGGCAAGGAAGACGCCGAACGCATCATCTTCTCGTCGCGCTTCGCCTGCCCCGTGTCGGGCTTCACCATCGACGAAATCGAGCCGCGGCTCTTTTCCTTCAACAATCCCTTTGGCGCCTGCCCGAGCTGCGACGGTCTCGGGACGCAGTTCTACATGGACCCGGAACTGGTCGTGCCCGATCCCGGCCTCTCCCTGAAGAACGGCGCCATCGCGCCCTGGTCGCGCTCCACCTCGCCCTACTACACCCAAACCCTTCAGGCGCTTTCGCGGCAGTACAAATTCTCCATGGCGCAGCCCTGGTCGAAGCTGCCGGAGGAAGCGCAGAACGTCATCCTTTACGGGTCGGGCGACGAAATCGTTACCTTCACCTATGACGACGGCATGCGGTCCTACAAGACCAAGAAGCCGTTCGAAGGCGTGATCCCGAACCTCGAGCGCCGCTGGCGCGAAACCGACAGCGCCTGGGCGCGCGAGGAGATCGAGCGCTATCAGGGCGTCACCGATTGCGAGGAATGCGGCGGCTACCGCCTGAAGCCGGAAGCGCTGGCAGTGAAGATCGCCGGCCTCCATATCGGCCAGCTTTCGCAAATGTCGATCCGTCAGGCGGATGAATGGTTCCGCGACCTCGACAAGGATCTGAACAAGAAGCAGAAGGACATCGCCGCGCGCATCCTCAAGGAGATCCGCGAGCGCCTTCACTTCCTCAACAATGTCGGCCTCGAATATCTGACGCTCTCGCGCAATTCCGGCACGCTGTCGGGCGGCGAGAGCCAGCGCATCCGTCTGGCCTCGCAAATCGGCTCAGGCCTGACCGGCGTTCTCTACGTGCTGGACGAGCCGTCCATCGGCCTCCATCAGCGCGACAATGACCGCCTGCTCGACACGCTCAAGCGCCTGCGCGACCTCGGCAACACGGTCATCGTGGTCGAGCATGACGAAGACGCCATCCGCTCGGCCGATTATGTAGTCGATATGGGCCCCGGCGCAGGCGTGCATGGCGGCGAAGTCGTCGCGGAAGGCACGCCCGACGACATCATGCGCAATGCCGACAGCCTGACAGGCCAGTATCTCACCGGCTTCCGCCAGATCGAGGTGCCCGCCGAGCGCCGCACGGGAAACGGCAAGTCGCTCAAGGTGACCGGCGCCAGAGAAAACAATCTGAAAGACGTGACGGCGGAAATACCGCTCGGCGTCTTCACCTGCGTCACCGGTGTGTCCGGCGGCGGCAAGTCCACCCTGCTCATCGAAACGATTTACAAGGCGGTGGCGCGCAGGCTCAACAATGCGCGCGAACATCCCGGCGCCTTCGACGAGATTTTCGGACTCGAACATCTCGACAAGATCATCGATATCGACCAGTCGCCCATCGGGCGCACGCCGCGCTCGAACCCCGCAACCTATACCGGCGCCTTCACCTTCATCCGCGACTGGTTTGCGGAACTGCCGGAATCGCGCGCCCGCGGTTACAAGCCTGGCCGCTTCTCGTTCAATGTGAAGGGCGGCCGCTGCGAGGTCTGTCAGGGCGACGGCGTCATCAAGATCGAGATGCACTTCCTGCCGGACGTCTATGTGGAATGCGACGCCTGCCACGGCCATCGCTACAACCGCGAAACGCTGGAAGTGAAGTTCAAGGGCAAGTCGATCGCCGACGTGCTCGAGATGACGGTCGAGGAAGCCGCCGACTTCTTCAAGGCCGTTCCCGCCGTGCGCGATAAGATGGAAGTCCTGAAGCGCGTGGGCCTGGGCTACATCAAGGTCGGCCAGCAGGCGACGACGCTTTCCGGCGGCGAGGCGCAGCGCGTGAAGCTCGCCAAGGAATTGTCGAAGCGTGCGACCGGACGAACCATCTACATCCTGGATGAACCGACCACCGGCCTCCACTTCCACGACGTGGCGAAGCTGCTCGATGTGCTGCATGAGCTTGTCGACAATGGCAACACGGTGGTGGTGATCGAGCACAATCTCGAAGTCATCAAGACCGCCGACTGGCTTCTCGACCTGGGACCGGAAGGCGGCGATGGCGGCGGCGAGATCGTGGCCTTCGGGACGCCGGAAGATGTAGCCGCCGAAGCGCGCTCCTATACCGGCCGATATCTGAAGACCATGTTTTCCCGTAAGCCTCTCCAGAGCAAGACGACGGAGGGCAAGAAGACGGGTGGCCAGAGCGGCGCCAAGCGAAGCGCCGCCGCGGCCAGCCGCTCCGGGCCTGCGAAGAAAGCCCCCACCACGCGGCGCAAATCGCCATCCGCATCTTCGCGTCGAAAAACGGCCAAATAACAGGCCGCTCCCGAAATCCAGGCGTATCCGTCCGGCGTCAAACTTCCTATAAGAGAAGCCTGACGTGAGGTGGCTGGGGACAGCAAAATGCTGAAAGGCGACGGGGCGCGGCCGAGCCGACGCGACTTTCTGAAATTGTTTGGCGCGGCGGCGGGCTGCTATGCCCTCACGGCCTCGCCCGTTCCGTTTCTGGCGCGCCTGAACCGGGCCGAAGCCGCGCCGGGCCAGTTCCATTTTCCGCAAGGTCTGGCCTCGGGGGACCCGCAGCCCGACGCCGTTCTGCTCTGGACGCGCGTGGCGCGGATTGCGGGCAATGACGATCCCGTTGCCCAGCCGCTCAACGGCTCCATCGACCTCTATGTCCAGGTCGCGAAGGACGAGGCGTTCGAGAGCCTCGTTCTCGAACGTACGGTGCGGGCGCCGGCCGAAGCCGACCATACCGTCCGCCTGCTTGTCGACGGCCTTCAGCCGGACACGATCTACTACTACCGTTTCTACGCAGGCAGCGACACCTCCCACCTGATCGGGCGTACACGGACGGCCCCGCCCCCGGATGCGGACCGGCCCGTGCGTTTCGCCTTTGTGTCCTGTCAGAATTACGAACAGGGTTTCTATGGGGCCTGGCGACGTCTGGTAAATGACGACATCGCCGCGCCGCCGGAGCGCCAACTCGATTTCGTGCTTCATCTGGGCGATTTCATTTACGAGGTCGCGGGCGATGTGCCTCAGGACCAGACGCCTGCCCGGCTCGTCGGCCATATGCCGGACGGATCCGACCCATGGGAGCCGGATGGTTCGCATCCCTGGTGGCAGCGCGGCGCACAGGCCGCCGTGACGAAGGACGACTATCGCTATCTCTACATGGTCTATCTCAGCGACCCTGACATTCAGGCCGCCCGTGCCCGCTTTCCCATCATCGCGACATGGGACGATCACGAGTTTTCAAACGATGCCTGGCAGTCCGCCGCCACCTATTTTGACGATGCGACGCCCGCGCAGAGCCGCAAGCTGGCCGCCAACGCCGCCTGGTTCGAATTCGTGCCCGCGATCCTCACCGGCGCAAGCTCGCTCGACGACATCGCCTCCGAGGCCGCCGACTTCAAAATTGCGACGGTGAAGGACGAGCCCTTCGGCGATCCCGATGACGGCTTCCTCCTGCAGGACAAATCGAATATCGCCGCGCTCGACAGCATCACCATTTACCGGACGCTCCGCTGGGGCTCCCTGCTCGACCTCATCCTGACGGATTTGCGCTCCTATCGCAGTCCGCCGGTGATGACGAAAGAGGTGAAGGAGCTGACGAAGGGAGCGCCACTTCCACCAATCGATATCGTCACAACGCTCGATGCCGGACGTATGGCGAATGGCGGCAAGCCGCCCGCGACCATCTCCTATGGCGACAAGGAAATCGCCAATCCCCGCGCCGACCTGCCGCCCGGCACCATGATGGGCGCGCGCCAGAAGCGCTGGTTCAAGGCCGTGCTGAAAGCCTCGAAGGCGCGCTGGCGGTTCTGGGGCAGTTCCGTCCCTGCGCTCTCCATGCGCCTGGACCTTTCATCGGTCCCCATGGCGGACTATCGGGACGGCTATGTCGGCACGGATGGCTGGCAGGGCTATCCCGGCGAGTTGCGCGAGCTCATGGCCTATGTGCGCGCCAGCGGCATCACCAATCTCGTGACGTTGTCGGGCGACTATCACGCTTTCGCCGCGGGCCGGCTGCCGGTGGACCCGGATGCGGAAACGCCGACCTTCCCGGCTGCGGAGTTCATGAGCGGCGCCATCAGCTCCGGCGATTTGTTCTCCAGCGTCGAGCGCGCCGCAAGCGGCAACGATACGTTCTACCGCATCACTGTCGTGAAGGATGCCGACGGCAACGACCTGCCCAACTGGAACAACACGCTGGTGAACGGGTTCCGCTGCGGCCTCGTGACCTCTTATGCAGGCAAGGGCTGGGGCGACTGGTTCGTGAACGATCGGGCGAGCCCCGGGCTTTCCTATGTCGACTCGCGCGGGCACGGTTTTTCGCTTGTGACCGTGACCGAAAACGCCATCGTCGTGGAACAGATGAATGTGGGCGACGTGTCGCACGACGCAGGCCCCACCGGCCCCGATATCCGGCACAAGGCGCGTTTCGTCGTGAAGAGCTGGGGACCGGGCGAGGATGCGGTCATCGAGGGCCCTCTCTTCACCGGGAAACCGCCTTATCCGTACTCGGAGTAATTTTTACTCACACACGCCCGATTTGACCCGGCCTCCCCAACCGCTAATCTTTTCCCCATAGATACCGATCGCGAAAACAAGGGGAGGAACGAGGATGCCGTTCAAGGAATACGCCGACTATGACGGGCTGGGCCTGGCCGGGCTGGTGGAAAAGGGAGAGGTCACGCCCGCCGAACTGGCCGAGGAGGCGATTGCGCGGGTCGAACGGCACAACGGGACGCTCAATGCCGTGGTTCACAAGGCCTATGACGAGGCGCTCGAAACGGCGAAAGGCCCCCTCCCCGATGGCCCGTTCAAGGGCGTTCCCTTCCTGATCAAGGATCTGGGCATCCAGGTGAAAGGCTGGCCGCGCACCTCCGGCAGCCGCTTCGTGGCCGATATCGTGGATACCGAAGACACCGAGCTGACCAAACGCTACCGCGCATCCGGCGCCGTACTGTTCGGCAAGACCAATACGCCGGAATACGGCATCACCGGAACGACGGAATCAACGCTGCTCGGCCCCTGCCGGAACCCCTGGGACCCGGAGCGCATCTCCGGCGGTTCGTCGGGCGGCGCGGCCTCGGCTACGGCGGCGGGCATCGTGCCGCTGGCCCATGCCTCGGACGGGCTCGGCTCGATCCGTATCCCGGCGGCCTGTTGCGGCCTTTTCGGCCTGAAAGTGACGCGCGACCGCAATCCGCAAGGCCCCGGCGACTATGACCGCGCCATCGGCTTCAGCGTCGACCATGTGGTGAGCCGCACGGTGCGCGACAGCGCCGCCATGCTGGATGCGACGGGATACCCCGAACCCGCCTCGCCTTACGCGCCGCCGCCCAAGGCTGCACCCTATATGGAAGAAATCACCAAGAACCCCGGCAAGCTGAAAATCGCCTGGTCGCCGGAAACGCCGAGCGGGCGGCCCATCCTGCCGGAAATTCAGGCGGCGCTCGAAAAGACGGCAGACCTTCTGGAAAAGCTCGGCCACGAGGTCGTGCCGACGGGGCTGGGCGTCGATTATCGCACCCTCTACCGCGCGCAGGGGCTGGTTTCCGCGTCGAACTTTGCCGCCGGCATGATGCGCCGCATCGAGGCGATGGGCCGGGAACCGCGCGAGGACGAGCTGGAACCCAACACTTGGGCGGGCTTCAAGGGCGGCCAGAAAGTCACCGGCGCACAGGCCATGTGGGGCTGGCAGCAGCTTCGCCTGATGAACCGGCAGATCCTCGGCCTGTTTGAGGATTTCGATGTCTATCTCTGCCCGGTACTGGGCGACCTCCAGCCGGAAATCGGCCATCTGACCGCCGATCAGGAGCCCAAGGAGCTGAACCGCCGGCAGAGCCGCGTCTTCCCCTTCACCCCGCCCTTCAATTTCACCGGCCAGCCCTCCATGTCCGTGCCGCTCTGGCAGTCAGAAAACGGCCTGCCCATCGGCATGATGTTCACCGGCCGCTATGCCGACGAGGCAACGCTCTTCCGCCTCGCCGCCCAGCTCGAAAAGGAATGTGCCTGGAAGGACCGGAAGCCGAAAGTGTGGGATTGAGGGTCTGGAACTGAGCCGGGGCTGATGCTATCTCCTGCGACATGACAGAAAGCATCAAACCCGTTCACGTGATCGGCGCCGGCATGGCCGGCTCGGAAGCCACATGGGCGCTCGCGCAAGCCGGCGTGCCCGTCGTCCTGCATGAAATGCGCCCCGTGGTGAAAACCGACGCGCATGAGACGGACGGCTTTGCGGAGATGGTCTGCTCCAACTCCTTCCGCTCCGACGATCCCGAGCAGAACGCCGTCGGCCTGCTGCATGAAGAGATGCGCCGGGCGGGCTCGCTGATGATGGAAGCCGCCGAACAGGCAAAAGTGCCCGCGGGCGGCGCGCTGGCCGTGGACCGGGACATCTTCTCCGGCGTCATCACCGAACGCCTCTCGAACCATCCGCTGGTGACGGTGGAGCGCGGCGAGGTGGACGGCCTGCCGCCCGAAGACTGGGACAATGTGATTATCGCCACTGGCCCGCTGACCTCGGCAAAGCTCGGCACGGCCATCGGCGAACTGACCGGCGACGACGAACTCGCCTTTTTCGATGCCATCGCCCCGATCGTCTACAAGGAGACGATCGACATGTCCGTCTGCTGGTACCAGTCGCGATATGACCGCGTGGGATCGGGCGGCGAAGGCGCAGGCGGCGCGGGCAAGGACTACATCAATTGTCCGCTCGACAAGGAGCAATACGAGACCTTCATCCGTGCCCTGATCGAAAGCGAGAAGACCGAATTCAAGGAATGGGAAAAATCCACCCCCTATTTCAACGGCTGCCTGCCTATCGAGGTCATGGCCGAACGCGGCGTCGAGACCCTGCGCTACGGCCCCATGAAACCGGTCGGCCTCACCAATCCGCATAACCCGGATGTGAAGCCCTATGCGGTGATCCAGCTCCGTCAGGACAACAAGCTCGGCACGCTCTACAACCTCGTCGGCTTCCAGACCAAGATGAAGCACGGCGAACAGAAGCGCGTCTTCCGCACCATTCCCGGCCTTGAAAAGGCGGAGTTTGCGCGGCTCGGCGGCCTGCACCGCAACACCTTCCTGAACAGCCCGACGCTTCTCGATCATGCCATGCGGCTGAAGGCGCAGCCGCGCCTGCGTTTCGCCGGCCAGATCACCGGCGTCGAAGGCTATGTGGAAAGCGGCGCCATGGGCATTCTGGCAGGACGGTTCGCCGCCGCCGAAAGA
>NZ_NYVD01000084.1 GCF_002684405.1 Parvibaculum sp.
AGGAGCTTCTTCAATGGCTCGCCGGCCATCCCAGCGACCTGGAAGCGCCGGCCATGGAGATCGCCCCGGCAATCGGCGTGGTGCTGCGCAAGCTCGACACGCTGCCCGGCGCCTTGCTGGCCCGCATGTCCGGCTCGGGCGCGACCTGTTTTGCAATCTTCAGCGACCGCAATGACGCACAGGACGCGCTCTCCATCCTGTCGGCGGATTATCCGGACTGGTGGTGCGCCGCAGCGCCAGTCGTGACGGGGTAGGCGCGCGAGAATTTTCTGTCGGTGTTGTGCCGCTATTGTTTGAGCATTGCTCTCACCCAATAGCTGTCACCCCGGGCTTGTCCCGGGGCCCAGGGGCCGCAATCGCCGAGCTTGTCGCTCTGGATCCCGGCACAAGGCCGGGATGACAGTATTGTTTCGCATCACATGCCCGGGCCAACTTTGCTCTCCGAGGGAGAGGCTATGCTGACACGCTCAGTGGTCGCGGCTGATGCAGAACTCGACGAGATCGCTCAGCGCCTGACGCAGGTCGCTTTCGGGGAAGATCGCCAGCGCATCGATGGCGATGGCGCCGTAATGGCGGGCGCGGGAGATCGTGTCCGACAGCGCGTCATGCTTGTCGATCAGCTCGATGGCGTGCTGGAGATCCTCTTCCGACTGGTCGCCCTCGCCGAGCGTGCGCTGCCAGAAGGCGCGTTCCTCATCGTCGCCGCGCCGATAGGCCAGCACGATGGGAAGGGTGATCTTGCCTTCGCGGAAATCGTCGCCGACATTCTTGCCGAGCGCGGCCGCCGCGCCGCCATAGTCGAGCGCGTCGTCCACAAGCTGGAAGGCGATGCCGAGATTGCGGCCATAGGAATGGAGCGCCGCTTCCGCGCTGTCGCCATGTTCGGAAATCACGGCGCCGATTTCGCAAGCCGACGCAAAGAGCGCAGCGGTCTTGGCTTCGATGACGCGCATATAGGCGTCTTCCGTCGTGCCGGTGTCCTTCGCCGCGATGAGCTGCATCACTTCGCCTTCGGCGATGACGGCAGCGGCGTCCGACAGGATGTCGAGCGCGCGCAGCGAGCCCGTTTCCACCATCAGCTTGAAGGCGCGGCCGAGGAGATAGTCGCCGACCAGCACGCTGGCCTGATTGCCCCAGATCATGCGCGCGGTGACCTTGCCGCGGCGAAGATCGCTCTCGTCCACCACATCGTCATGGAGGAGGGTCGCGGTGTGCATGAACTCCACCGTGGCGGCGAGCTTCTGATGCGACGTGCCCTCATAGCCGCACATCCGCGCGCAGGCGACGGTCAGCATGGGACGCAGGCGCTTGCCGCCGGACTCGATCAGGTGGGAGGCCAGGTCCGGGATCATCTTCACGTCGGAGCTCATCCGCTCACGGATCAACTCGTTGACCTGCTCCATATCCGCCGCGACGAGACGCTGCAGGTCGGCGATCGCATTCTTGCTGCGCTCGCGGTCTTCTCCGAGGGGGACGACGACACCCAAAACAGACTTCCTTGCTTGCCGGACCGGGCGCGCAAACCGCGCGGCGGACCTTTTGAGGGATTTTCCGGGAGAATAGGTTGACGGCCTCGCTGCGGCAAGTGCGGCAGTCCGGGCCTTGCTGCAATAGAGCGTTCCGGATTTGAGCTAATTTGCGAAAGGGTCGCGTTTTTTCTGGGGTCGGGCGGGGCGGGGCCGTTAGAGTTGGCTTGAATGCGGCCGATTGCCGCCGTCGGCGAAGGAGCCCCATGAAGGAACTTCTGAGAAGCAACGATCCCGTGCTGGTGTCCTATCTTGAGCACCGATTGCGTGAGGCAGGTATCGAGCCGCTGGTGCTCGACGCCTATACCTCCATCGTCGAGGGCTCGCTGGGCATCCTGCCAAGGCGTATGATGGTGACGGAAGAAGACCACCCCGGGGCGGCGCGCATTCTCGACGAGGTCCAGCGCGAAAGCGAGGCCGGGCCGGGGCAGGGCCAGCAGGGGCCGGAAAAGCAGGGAGAGGACGAATGAGCGGCGCGGCGGCACGCGAAACGACCCCCGAACGGATCGAAGAGACCACGGAAGACGGCTTTCTGGACGGACGCATCACGCTTCGCCAGCCCGCCAAGGGCTACAGGGCGGGGATCGACGCGGTGCTGCTTGCCGCCTCCATTCAGGCCCGAAGCGGCGAACGCGCGCTGGAAGCGGGCGCCGGCGTCGGCGTCGCAAGCGCCTGCCTGGCCGCGCGCGTGCCGGGGTTGGAAGTGGACGGGCTGGAACTGCAGCCGGAGATGGTGGCGCTGGCGGCGGAGAATATTCGCCGTAATGGTTTTGCGGACCGCGTCTCCATATTCCAGGGCGATATCGGCCTGCCCGCGCGCGACCTCGCCGCGTTGGGGCTGGAGCCCAATTCCTATCATCATGTCTTTGCCAATCCGCCCTTCCACGATCCCGCGGCAAGCCCCGTATCGCCCAATGAAAGCAAGGCGAAGGCGCATATGACGCTGGGCTCCGACCTGGAGGACTGGGTGCGCTTTAGCTGCGTCATGGCGCGTCCTAAGGCGACGGTGACCTTCATCCACCGGGCCGATGCGCTGGCGACGCTGCTGGCCGCGCTGCAGGGCCATGTCGGCGGGATCGAGGTCTTTCCGCTCTGGCCCGCCCTCGGCAAGACCGCGAGCCGGGTGATCGTGCGCGGCATAAGGGGCTCGCGCGCCCCGCTGGTGCTGCGTCCGGGGCTGGTGCTCCATCGCCGGGACGGGCGCTTCTCGGAAGCCGCCGAGGCGCTGTTGCGGGGCGGGGAAGCGCTGCATTTCGACCGGGTGTGACGCGCCGCCCGCCTTGCCTATCGGCCTTCACGCACCTATTTGAAGCTATATGAAAAATCTCGCAGGACGCATTCTCCCCAAATCCGTCATGAGCCGTATCGCCCCGGGCTGGTCGCCGCCGCCCGTGGTGCCGGTGGTGCGCATTTCCGGCGTCATCGGCGGCAGCCAGCCCTTGCGCAATGGCGTGACGCTGGCCGCGCTGGCCGGGCCGCTGGAACAGGCTTTTTCCACAAGCGGCGCAAAGGCGGTGGCGCTCATCGTCAATTCGCCGGGCGGCTCGCCCGTCCAGTCCTCGCTGATCTTCAAGCGCATCCGGGCGCTGGCGGAGGAGAAGGAACTCCCCGTCATCGTCTTTGCCGAGGATGCGGCGGCATCCGGCGGCTATATGATCGCCTGCGCGGGCGACGAGATTTACGCCGATGAAAGCTCGGTGCTCGGCTCCATCGGCGTCATATCGGCGGGCTTCGGCTTTACCGGCCTGATCGAGAAGCTGGGCGTGGAACGCCGCGTCCATACGGCGGGCACCAACAAGGGGATGCTCGATCCCTTCCAGCCCGAAAGGCAAGAGGATGTGAAACGCCTTCTCGACCTGCAGGGCGAGGTCCATGACTATTTCAAGGATCTGGTGAGAGGCCGCCGGGGCGACAAGCTGGACGGCGCGGATGACGAACTCTTCTCCGGCGCCTTCTGGGCCGCCAAGGGCGCGCTGAAACGCGGCCTGATCGACGGAATCGGCGAAATCAGGAGTATCATGAGAGAACGCTTCGGCGAGGAGGTGAAATTGCGCCTCGTGGCGCCCCGGCGTTCCTTCTGGCCGTTCGGAAATACCGTCAGATCGTTGCAGAAAACGGATGCCCTGCCTGATTTTGGCCCGAATTTTGCGGATTCATTCGCAGACGGGATCATTTCGGCCCTAGAGAGGCGTTCCATTTGGAGCCGATTTGGCCTTTAATGATTCCAATCGAGCGGGTTGGGCTGACCGGCCCCAGTGTTGAAAGGGCATTTAGATGACAAAGCTCGTCTTCACAGCGATCTTCCTTGCCGCCTGCTACTCGGCGTATCGGGCAGTGGTGAAGGCGGCGGAACGCCAGCGCATGGCCATGGCCGAGGCGCGGTCCCGCAGCCGTATGGAGCCGCGCGACATGGGTCGGCTTCGCCGCACCCGCGACGGCTATTACGTCCCCGAGGACCATCGCTGATCCACACCCGCGAACGCGGACGGAATTTCGGGAAGGCCCGGCGCATGACGCCGGGTTTTCGTCATTTTGGGACGGTCCGTACCGTTTCTTGACCGCTTATCCCCCCGGAGCTAGGTTTCGCGCGCTTTCAAACGGGCAGTCCGCCCGCGACTCGCAAGGCGACCATGACCGGCAAGCCCGACCATTCCTTCCAGTCCCTGATCCTCACGCTCCAGCAATATTGGGCGCGGCAGGGCTGCGTGATCCTGCAGCCCTATGACATGTCGATGGGCGCGGGCACGTTTCATCCCGCGACCACGCTGCGCTCGCTGGGGCCGAAGCCCTGGAAGGCCGCCTATGTGCAGCCCTCGCGCCGCCCGACCGACGGCCGCTATGGCGAGAACCCGAACCGCTTTCAGCACTATTACCAGTTTCAGGTGATCCTGAAGCCGAGCCCGGACAATCTTCAGGAGCTCTATCTGGAGAGCCTCTACGAACTCGGGATCGACGCGAAGAACCACGATATCCGCTTCGTGGAAGACGACTGGGAAAGCCCGACGCTGGGCGCCTGGGGCCTTGGCTGGGAAGTCTGGTGCGACGGCATGGAAGTCTCGCAGTTCACCTACTTTCAGCAGGTGGGCGGCTTCGACTGCTCGCCCGTGTCCGGCGAGCTGACCTACGGGCTCGAACGCCTCGCCATGTATATCCAGGGCGTCGATAACGGCTATGAGCTGGATTACAACGGCGCCGAGGGTGCGGACCGCGTGACCTATGGCGACGTCTTCCACCAGAACGAGGTGGAATTCTCCGCGCACAACTTCGAGGCGGCGAACACGGAAATGCTGTTCCGCCATTTCGAGGATGCGGAGAAGGAGTGCAACGCGCTGCTGGACCGCGACCAGCCGCTGCCGCTGCCGGCCTATGACCAGGTCATCAAGGCGAGCCATAATTTCAACCTGCTCGACGCGCGCGGCGTGATTTCCGTCACCGAGCGGCAGGCCTATATCGGCCGCGTGCGCGCGCTCGCCAAGCGCTGCGCCGAGGAATGGCTGAAGACGCCCCAGGCGGGCGTAGAGGCAGGAGCGGCCGAATAATGTCTGAATTCCTGCTCGAACTTTTCTCCGAGGAAATTCCCGCCCGGATGCAGCTCCGCGCCGCCGACGATCTGAAGCGGCTGGTGACGGATGCGCTGAAGGCCGAAGGCGTGGACGCAGGCAAGGCGGAGGCTTACGCGACGCCGCGCAGGCTGGCGCTGGTGATCGATGGTCTGCCGGACAAGACGCCGGATGTGCGCGAGGAGCGCAAGGGGCCGAAGGTCGGCGCGCCGGAAAAGGCCATCGAAGGCTTCATGCGCGCGGCCGGGCTTTCCTCCATCGACGAGGCGGAAATCCAGGAAGACAAGAAGGGCCGGTTCTATGTCGCGGTGATCGAAAAGCCGGGCAGGGAAATGGCCGATGTGCTGGCCGAAATCGTGCCGCAGGTGATCCGCAATTTCCCCTGGCCGAAATCCATGCGCTGGGGCGAGGGATCCTTGCGCTGGGTGCGCCCGCTTCATTCCATTCTCTGCCTCTTCGGCGGCAAGGTCGTGCCCTTCGAGTTCGAAGGCATGTCGTCGGACAGCATGACCTATGGTCACCGCTTCATGGCGCCGGACGGCTTCAACGTCACGAGCTTTGCCGACTACAAGGCGAAGCTGGAAAAGGCCCGCGTGGTGCTGGCGACGGAAGACCGCGCGAAGGCGATCCACTCCGCCGCGTCGATTCTCGCGAAGGATGAGGGGCTGAAGCTCTTCGAAGACGAGGCGCTGCTGACGGAAGTCGCCGGGCTTGTCGAATGGCCCGTGCCGCTGATGGGCAGGATCGACGACGAGTTCATGTCCGTGCCGCAGGAAGTGCTGACGAGCACCATGCGCGCGAACCAGAAATATTTCGCCTGCACCGACAAGGACGGCAAGCTCGCCCCGCGCTTCATCGTGATCGCGAACCTTGAGGCGCATGACGGCGGCGCGGCCATCGTGAACGGAAACGAGCGCGTGCTGCGCGCCCGCTTCGCCGATGCGCGTTTCCTCTGGGATCAGGACCGGAAGGAAACGCTGGAAGCGCGCCTGCCGAAGCTCGCCGATGTGAAATTCTATGAAGGGCTGGGCAGCGTCGGTGATAAGGCCGAACGTATTGCGAAGCTTGCTCGCGCACTGGCCGAAGACCTGCCGGGTGTCGATCCGGCAAAGGCCGAACAGGCGGGCCGCCTCGCCAAGGCCGATCTCGTCAGCCAGATGGTCTTCGAGTTCCCCGAACTGCAGGGCCTGATGGGCTCCTATTATGCGCGGAACGATGGACTCGGCGACGACATCGCGGACGCGATTGCCGAACATTACTCGCCGGTCGGCCCGACCGACGACGTGCCCGCCAGCGCGCTGGGCAAGGTCGTCGCACTCGCCGACAAGATCGATACGCTGGTGGGTTTCTGGGCGATTGACGAAAAGCCCACGGGATCCAAAGACCCTTTCGCACTCCGCCGCGCGGCGCTGGGCGTTCTTCGTGTCGTGCTTGAAGATGAGATACGAATCTCGCTGCGGGAAGTTTTCAGCGATTCAATGACGATCTATACGAACCATGGGCACCAATGGTTTGGCAAAGGTCCTCAGGTTTATCGGGACCTCCTCTCCTTCTTCGTCGACCGTCTGAAAGTCTATTTGCGTGATCGCGGGACGCGGCACGATCTGGTGGATGCCGTCTTTGCGCTGGAAGGTCAGGACGACCTCGTGCTGATCGTGAAGCGCGTCGAGGCGCTGTCCGATTTCCTCGGCACGGATGACGGTACGAACCTGCTGGCCGGTTACAAGCGCGCGGTGAACATTCTCCGCATCGAGGAGAAGAAGGACGGCGCTTCTTATGGCGGCGAGCCGGATGCGGGGCTGTTCGAACTCGACGAGGAACGCGCGCTGTTCGACCGCATCGAGGAAGCGCGCTCGGAAGCGACGCATGCGATAGGCCGTGAAGATTTCGCCGCCGCCATGTCCGCGCTTGCCAAGCTGCGCGCGCCGGTCGATGCCTTCTTCGATAAAGTCACCGTCAATGCCGACAGAGCGGAAGTGCGCGCGAACCGCCTGCGCCTTCTGAGCCTCATCCGCGCGGCCTTGCACGAGGTCGCGGACTTCTCGAAGGTCGAGGGGTAAGCCCCCTCGCGGAACAACCTACTGCGTCATGGCCCGGCTTGTCCGGGCCATCCACGTCTTTGCCGAGTTAAAGAAAGGCGTGGATGCCCCGCCTGAAGCGGGGCATGACGAAATCTGGTTTACTGGTAAGCCTCAACCAAAGGCAGTAACGATGGCAGAGAACAAGTGGGTCTATTCCTTCGGCGACGGCAAGGCCGAGGGAACGGCGGAGATGAAGAACCTTCTCGGCGGCAAGGGGGCGAACCTGGCCGAGATGTCGAATATCGGGCTGCCGGTCCCGCCGGGCTTTACCATCACCACCGAAGTCTGCACGGCGTTCTATGAGAACGACCGTCAGTATCCGGACGGGCTGAAGGAGCAGGTGGAAGCCGCGCTCGAGAAGATCGGCCAGAGCGTCGGCATGAATTTCGGCGAGAAGGAAAACCCGCTTCTCGTCTCCGTGCGCTCCGGCGCGCGCGCCTCCATGCCCGGCATGATGGATACGGTGCTCAATCTCGGTCTGAATGACGAGACGGTGGAAGGGCTCGCCGTGCGCTCCGGCGACAAGCGCTTTGCCTATGACAGCTATCGCCGCTTCATCCAGATGTATTGCGACGTTGTGCTGGGCGTGGAGCATTATAATTTCGAGGAGATCCTCGAATATTACAAGGAAGAGCAGGAATACGACCTCGACACCGAGCTGACCGCGGATGACTGGAAGGATGTCATCACGCGCTACAAGGCGCGCGTGGACGAGGAACTCGGCAAGCCCTTCCCGCAGGATGTGAAGGAACAGCTCTGGGGCGCCATCGACGCGGTGTTCGGCTCCTGGCGCAACCGCCGCGCGGACACTTATCGCCGCCTCCACAACATCCCCGAAAGCTGGGGCACGGCCGTCAATGTGCAGGCCATGGTGTTCGGCAATATGGGCGACAGCTCGGCGACGGGCGTCGCCTTCACGCGCAACCCCTCGACCGGCGAAAAGGCCGTCTATGGCGAGTTCCTGGTGAACGCGCAGGGCGAGGACGTGGTGGCGGGCATTCGCACGCCGCAATCGCTGTCGAAGGCGGCGCGCATCGCGGGCGGCGACAAGAAGCCCTCCATGGAAGAGGAAATGCCCGACGCCTATGGCGAGCTGGTCGAGGTCTTCCGCCGCCTGGAAGAACACTACAAGGAGATGCAGGACGTCGAGTTCACCGTGCAGGAAGGCAAGCTCTGGATGCTCCAGACGCGAAGCGGCAAGCGCACGGCGAAGGCCGCGCTGAAGATTGCCGTGGAGATGGTGGGCGAGGGGCTGATCGACGAGCGCATGGCGATCACCCGCGTGGAGCCCGGCGCGCTGGACCAGCTTCTGCATCCGACGCTGGACCCGGCGGCGGACCGCGAAATCCTGACCAAGGGCCTGCCCGCATCGCCGGGCGCGGCGAGCGGCGAAGTCGTCTTCAGCTCCGACGAGGCGGCGAAGCTGAAGCAGGACGGGCATGACGTGATCCTCGTGCGCGTGGAAACGAGCCCGGAAGACATCAACGGCATGCATTCCGCCGTCGGCATCCTCACCTCGCGCGGCGGCATGACGAGCCATGCGGCGGTGGTGGCGCGCGGCATGGGCCGGCCTTGCGTCTCCGGCGCGGGCGCGCTGCGGATCGACTATCAGGCCGAAACCATGACGGTCTCGGGCGAGACGGTGAAGAAGGGCGACATCATCACCATCGACGGCGGCACCGGCGAAGTGATGAAGGGCCGCGTGCCGACATTGCAGCCGGAACTCTCCGGCGATTTCGCCACGCTGATGGAATGGGCCGACACGCATCGCCGCATGAAGGTGCGTACCAATGCCGAAACGCCGACCGATGCGAAGACGGCGCGCAAATTCGGCGCGGAGGGGATCGGTCTCTGCCGTACCGAGCACATGTTCTTCGAGGCGAACCGCATCACCCATGTGCGCCAGATGATCCTGGCCAAGGACGAGGCGGGCCGCCGCGAACCGCTGTCGAAAATCCTGCCCGTGCAGCGCGACGATTTCCGCCAGCTCTTCGAGATCATGCACGGCCTGCCCGTGACGATCCGCCTGCTGGACCCGCCGCTGCATGAATTCCTGCCCAAGACCGACGAGGAAATCGCGGAAGTGGCGGAGGATACGGGCATGCCCGCCGCCGATCTGCGCCGCCGCCTGATGGAGCTGGCGGAGGCCAACCCCATGCTCGGCCATCGCGGCTGCCGCCTCGGCATCACCTTCCCGGAAATCTACGAAATGCAGGCGCGCGCGATTTTCGAGGGTGCGCTGGAAGCAGGCAAGAAGACCGGCGAGCATGTGATCCCGGAAATCATGGTGCCGCTCGTCGCCATGAAGGCCGAACTCGACTTCCTGAAGGCGCGCATCGTGGCGGTCGCCGAAGAAGTGAGCAAGGAACACGGCGCCGAGATCGAATATCACGTCGGCACCATGATCGAGCTACCGCGCGCCGCGCTGATGGCGGGCGAGATCGCCGAGACGGCGGAGTTCTTCTCCTTCGGCACGAACGATCTGACGCAGACGACTTTCGGCATCAGCCGCGACGATGCCGCGAGCTTCATCAACGACTATCTGCAAAAGAACCTTATCGCGCAGGACCCCTTCGTCTCGCTCGATCTGGATGGCGTGGGCGAACTGGTGAAGATCGCCGCCGAACGCGGCCGCGCCACGCGCGAGGGCATCAAGCTCGGCATTTGCGGCGAGCATGGCGGCGACCCGTCCTCGATCTATTTTTGCGAAGAGGTAGGGCTCGATTATGTGTCCTGCTCGCCCTATCGCGTGCCGATCGCAAGGCTGGCGGCGGCGCAGGCCGCGCTCGCTAAGGAGACGTGAGGGCCGGTGGCAAGGCGGCTCGACATTCCCGCGCTCAATGAGCTGCTGAAAGGCGGCAAGGCCGCGCTCGCCCGGGCGCTGGCCGCCGTGGAGGCGGCGCCCGACGATCCGCGCACCGTGGAGCTGCTGGATGCCGCCTGGGCAGCGCCAAGGGCGACGGTCGCGGGCCTGACCGGCCCGCCCGGCGTGGGCAAGTCCACGCTGACCAATGCGATGGTTGCCGAATGGCGAAAACGGGGGAAAACCGTCGGTATTATCGCCGTGGACCCCTCAAGCCGACGCACACGCGGCGCGCTTCTGGGCGACCGGACGCGCATGGTGACGGACCCCGCCGACCAGGGCGTCTTCATCCGCTCCATGGCCGCCCGCGAGCGGCTTGGCGGGCTCGCGGACCTCACCTTCCCGGCGCTCGTCCTGATGCGCGCCGTCTTCGACGTGGTGCTGGTGGAAACGGTCGGGATCGGCCAGTCGGAAACCGACATTGCCGATGTCGCCGACACGGTCGTCTTCTGCATCCAGCCGGGCTCCGGCGACAGCCTTCAGTTCATGAAGGCGGGCATCATGGAGGTGCCCGACATTACGCTTGTCACCAAGGCCGATATGGGCCCCGCCGCGAGTCGGGCCGTCGCCGACGTTCGCGGGGCGCTCGGCCTGTCCGAAGCCCCCTCGACCGGGTGGCAGGTGAAGGTACTCACCGTCTCCGCCACGAAGGGGGAGGGGGTGGCCGGCCTCGTGGACGAGATCGAGGCGCATGGGAAGCATCTGTCTGCGGACGATATTCTTCCCGGCAAGCGCCGGAACCAAGGATTGTCCTGGGTCAGATCATCCTTGGGCGGACGGTTCGGGCGGGAAGGGCTTTCGCTTGTGGCGGAAGAGATTTCGTCCGATGCGCAGCGCTCTCCCTTTGCGCTGCATGCGGATCTTTCATCGCGTCTGCAACGAAAATGGCGTGATGGAGACCATTAACAACGCCTCTTGAATTTGAGTCGTTCGATACCACTTTCTTTTACGTTATGTGGGCCGGGAAAGCCGTTTCGCGCGTTTCTTTGCACAGAATTTATGTCGGAAAACCTGTGAGGATTCAGCAGGTTAGGTGCGGCCGTTAAGGGTGCGTCAACTTATTACGTTGCCTACCTCGCAAAGCGTGTGTTACCCACGCCAGCGACTTGAGAAGGTTTACGCCCGGAATGCCGCCCCGAGTATGAATGCGGTCGGGCTCTGGCACGAATGAGTGCTGTGTCTGCAGGTCTGTCCGAACCTCGAAATATCTGAGCGACGGAACCTCCAGCGACTTTACGTTCCAACGGTATGTTGAGTGGGAACGGAAGGCGCAGGCGGAAAAGAGGACCCTGAAAGTACAACAACGCAGTCGGTAAAGAGAACGATGCGCAAGGTCATGGAGTGGCTCGAACTGGGCCACATATTCAAGGGTACGGCATATGCGGCGGTTTCGCTGTTGTGCCTGGGCGTTGTCGGCGGGGCCGTGTTCCACGCCGCCGGTACGTCTGCGCCCGTCGTGACCCCTGCGAGCGTTCCCATGGTTGCGATGGCGACGACGCCGGGCCGCAAGCTGCCCTGGATGCCGCCCAAGCCCACCATGAAGCCGACCGACCTCGTGCAGCCCACCTACAAGCTGGCCGCCGCCGAGAAGGACCAGCCGGGCCTGATGGAATTCAAGCGCCCCGTCGCCGATGTCGATGTGGCTGCGTTGGACCGTCAGCGGCAGTGCCTGTCCATCGGCATCTATTACGAGGCGCGGGGCGAGACGCTGAAAGGCCAGCTCGCCGTGGCCGAAGTGATCCTCAATCGGGTGAAATCGAACCTCTATCCGGACAATGTCTGCGATGTGGTCTATCAGGGCTCCAAGCTGACGACGGGCTGTCAGTTCTCCTTCACCTGCGACGGCATGTCGGAAAAGCCGCATGACCGCCGGGCCTGGCGGCAGGCGCGCAGCGTGGCCGAGCAGGCCTTGCTGGGCCGTGTCCGCGACAATGTGGTGGGCAAGGCGCTCTTCTATCACGCCGATTATGTCCGTCCCCGCTGGGCGAACAACATGGTCGAGGTCACCAAGGTCGGGCGGCATATCTTCTACCGCCTGAAAGGCGATGCGCCCATGAAGAAGACCGAGCTCGCCTCCAGCGACGGCTGATCCGGCGGCAGACCGATGAAAAATGGCGGCGCTCCTGAAAAGGGCGCCGCCATTTTCGTTACTGCTTCTGCATTTCCTCGAAAATCGCGGCAAGCGGACCGGTAGAGGCGATCTGCTCGCGTACGGCTTCCGGCGAGTTGCCAGCAGCCTTGTCGAGTTCGACGAGTTCCGGCGGCACATACCAGTGCAGCTTGTCGGAGTTGTAGGCCTCCCAGACGGATTTTGCGACCTCGACCGGCGGAATGGCGCGGAACAAACCTTCCTTCGGTGCGGCCTCCACTGTGCCTTCCGGCAGGATGGGCGTGTCGATGAGGCCCGGCAGGACATCCGCCGCGCGCACGCCGATGAGGCGGAACTCGATGGAAAGCGCTTCGGTGAGCCCCTTCACCGCATGCTTGGTCGCCGAATAGACGGCAATGCCCGGCATGCCATAGGTGGCGGAGGAAGAGGATGTGGTGAAGCAGAGCGAATTGTCGGTCGCCTTCAGAAGCGGCAGCGCGACATGGATGCCGTTCAGTACACCGACGAAATTCACATTCACCACGGCCATGATGTCTTCATAGGCCATATCGGCGAAGAGCCCGCCGCGTCCGATCCCGGCATTGTTGTAGAGAATGTCCATGCTGCCGCCGGTCGCCTCGCCGAAGGCGGCGACGGCCTTGCGGTAATCCTCAAGGTCGGTGACGTCGAGCGTGCGCGTCATGCAGTTGTCGGCGCCCAGCTCCTTTTCGAGCGAGGCAAGGCCCTCCGCATTGACGTCGAAACCGCCGACGAACCAGCCCTTGCCGTGAAAGAGCTTCGCCGTTTCGCGGCCCATGCCGGAAGCGGCGCCGGTGATGAAGATGGATTGCCGCCCATTCGCGGTGCTCATGATGTTCCTCCCTCTGTGCTTCTGGTTTTTTATAGACCGCAGTCTAGAAAGCGGTCCCCGGAAGCAGCAAGGAGAAAGCGTGTCAGGAGGCCGTCAGACTGTCGAAATCGAGGCCGATATCGAGCGTCGGGGCGGAATGGGTGATCCAGCCGCTTGAAATGAGGTCCACACCGGCTTCCGCAAGCGCAGGCGCCGTTTCGGCGGTCACGCGGCCCGAGGCCTCGGTGATGGCGCGGCCGTCGACGAGCCGCACGGCCTCCGCCAGCGTCTCCGGCCCCATATTGTCGAGCAGCACCGCATCGACGCCCGCGTCGAGCGCTTCTGCCAGCTGCTCCAGCGTGTCGACCTCGCATTCGATCTTCACGAGATGCCCCGCATGGGCCTGCGCGGCCTTGATGGCGGCGGCGACCCCGCCTGCGACGGCGATGTGGTTGTCCTTGATGAGCACCGCATCGTCGAGGCCGAAGCGATGGTTCATGCCCCCGCCGCAGCGCACGGCGTATTTTTCAAAGAGGCGCAGCCCCGGCGTCGTCTTGCGCGTGCAGCAGATGCGCGCCTTGGTATGCGCGATGGCATTGGCGATTTCGCGCGTCGCCGTTGCGATGCCCGACATATGCCCCATGAAATTGAGCGCCACGCGCTCGCCCGTCAGGATCGAACGGGCAGGGCCTTCGATGGCGGCGATGGTATCGCCCGGCATGACATCGGAACCGTCCGGCTTCACCACGGCGACCTTGAGGGCCGGGTCGATGAGGCGGAACGACATGCGTGCGCAATCGAGGCCCGAGACGCGGCCCGGCACGCGCGCATTGAGAAGCACGCGCGCTTTCGCGGCGGCGGGCACGGTCGCCTGGGTGGTGATGTCGCCCGCGCGGCCGAGATCCTCAAGCAGCGCGTCGCGCACCGCCGGTTCGATCATGAGCGGGGGCAGCGGCTCGACGTCTATGCTCATGACGCGGCATCTCCGGCTTTTATGTTGTTGTCCGCATGGATGCCCGCAGCCAACACCGCCGCCTCGGCGATGCGTTCGGCTTCCTTGAGCGTGATGAATGTCCGGTGCCGGCAGGGAATGCGCTGATCCGGGAAGTCGCTGCGCCAATGGCCGCCCCGGCTTTCCTCGCGCGCATAAGCGGCAGCAGTGACGATCTTGGCCGCGGTCGCCACATTGCGGAAGAGGCTCGCCGGACCCGCCGCGCGTTCCAGCCGTTCGATACCGGCAAGCGCGAGGGCGAGGCCTTCCTCATTGCGCTCCACGCCTACATGGCGCGTCATCAGGCGACGCAGCTCGTCCATCATGGGCGCGGCCACAGCATCGCCGCGTCCGAGTGCGGGCGGCGCAACATGATGCGCGGAGCCGGTGTTGGTGAGCGGCATGGAGGCATCGATGTCGGCGGCAATGCGCGCGGCATAGACCACGGCCTCCAGCAGCGAATTGCTGGCAAGCCGATTGGCGCCATGCGCACCGGTTGCCGCCACCTCGCCACAGGCCCAAAGGCCGGGGAGCGTGGAGCGACCCGCTATGTCCACCATGATGCCGCCCATATGGTAATGCGCGGCGGGCGCGACCGGGATGCCGTCTTTCGTCGGGTCGATACCGAGCGCGACACAGCTCTGATAGACGGTCGGGAAGGCGGTCGGGAATTTGTCGCCCACGGCCTTCGAAGCGTCGAGCAGGACTTTGCGGCCTGCCGCCAGCTCGCGGAAGATCGCGCGTGCCACCACGTCGCGCGGCGCAAGCTCCGCTTCCTTGTGGATCGCCTGCATGAAACGCTCGCCGCGATCGTTCAGAAGGATCGCACCTTCGCCCCGAAGCGCTTCGGTGACGAGGGGCGCGGGATCGCGGTCGGCGGCGATGGCGGTGGGGTGGAACTGGACGAATTCCGGATCGGCGATCATCGCGCCTGCGCGCGCGGCCATGGCAAGGCCTTCGCCGCGTGCCTCGCGCGGATTGGTGGTGACGGCAAAAAGCTGTCCCGTACCGCCGGAGGCGAGCACCACGCTGCGCGCCTTGATGAGCAGCGGCGTCCGGGCGGCATTGGTGTTCGCAGGCCGAGCGAAGACGCCCGCGACGCGACCCTGCTCGACGGCGAGTTCGTAAGCTGAAAAACCCTCGATGATGCGGATGCTGGGCGTGGCGCGCACGGCGGCGACAAGCGCCTCCATGATGGCCTTGCCCGCCTGGTCGCCGCGCACATGCACGATACGGTTGCGGCCATGGGCGGCCTCGCGGCCTGCTTTCAGCTTGCCTTCGAGATCGCGGTCGAAGGGCACGCCGAGGCGCAGCAGATCCTCGATGCGCTGGCCCGCTTCCCGCGCCATGGAAAGTGCGACTTCCTCATCCACCAGCCCGGCGCCCGCGGCGATGGTGTCGGCGGCATGATCTTCCGCCGTATCGCCTTCGGTGACGGCGGCGGCGATGCCGCCCTGCGCCCAGGCGCTGGAGGCACCGGCGCCAATGGGCGCGCCGGCCAGAACGGTGCAGGGGCGGGGTGCGAGTTTCAGCGCGGTGAAGAGACCGGCCAGTCCCGCCCCGACGATGAGTACGTCGCCTGCATCTGTGATGTTGTCATGGGCCATGGTTCAAAACCCCGCATATCCCGGTCGCGGTGCGCGGATGGTGCGCATCGTGCCGTCGTGACCTGATGGCAAAACCCCCGCGCGTGGAGCGCGGGGGAAGCCGGTCAGTTTCCGAGATTGATCATCCGCTCGACCGCGAGCCGCGCCTTGCCGGCAACGGCTGGATCGACGGTCACTTCGTCCTTCATATAGAGAAGCGAATCCAGAATGTTCTGGAGCGTGATCCGCTTCATATGCGGGCAGAGGTTGCACGGCCGCACGAACTCGACGTTCGGATTGGCCACCGCCACATTGTCGCTCATGGAGCATTCCGTCACCATCACGACCTTCTTGGGCTGGTTGTCCTGAACCCAGTTGATCATGCCGCTGGTGGAACCGGAGAAGTCGGCTTCCTCCACCACATCGGGCGGGCATTCGGGATGCGCGATGATGACGATGTTCGGATCGTCCTCGCGATAGCGGCGAAGCTCTTCCGCCGTGAAGCGCTCATGCACTTCGCAATGGCCCTTCCAGGTGAGGATCTTCTTCTTCGTCTGCTTGGCGATATTCTGCGCCAGATATTCGTCCGGGATGCAGAGCACCGTGTCGCTGTCGAAGCTTTCGACCACCTGAACGGCATTGGACGAGGTGCAGCAGATGTCGCTTTCCGCCTTCACGTCGGCGGAGGTGTTCACATAGGTCACGATCGGCACGCCGGGGAATTTCTCGCGCAGCATGCGCACATCCGCGCCGGTGATGCTTTCGGCCAGAGAGCAGCCCGCCTTCGCATCCGGAATGAGAACGGTCTTTTCCGGATTGAGGAGCTTCGAGGTCTCCGCCATGAAATGCACGCCGCATTGCACGATCACATCGGCATCCACCTTCGCCGCGTCCTTGGCGAGTTGCAGGCTGTCGCCCGCAATGTCGCTGACGCAGTGGAAGATTTCCGGCGTCTGGTAATTATGCGCCAGGATGACGGCGTTACGCTCTTTCTTCAGTTCGTTGATCGCCTTGATGTAAGGCGCGAAGAAAGGCCACTCGACCGACGGAATGACGTGCTTCACCTTCTCGTAAAGCGGCGCCATCTCTTCGGCCAGCTCGGGCGTGTATTCCAGGTTCGGCTTCGCGATGGGCGCATATTTCTTCGCCACCGAATCCGGCTTCTCGGCGGCTTGACCCGTTTTGGCTTCGATTTCGCCAGCAAGTGCCATCTCAACCTCCAGACGCCTCTTCTTCCTGTCGCACCTGCCGGGAACCGGCATTTGCGGGAGAGGCTAATGCTCAAAGTGAGCATATTGTAGGGATCAAAAACACCGGCTCCTGCCGGCCGACTGATCCAGTTTCCAACTGAGGCTTATGCTACAGATGAGCATTAGTCCCGTCAACCATTATTCAGTCGAGGTCCGAACGGCTCTTTTCACGCCATAATTGGGCTTTCCGTCAGTCCTGCGCGGGGTCCTTGCGGAAGACCATCCGCTGATAGAAGAGCCCGATGCCGATCAATGCTGCACCGAGACCCAGGAAAGAGGCCGCCCGCAGGATGCCGCTCAGCCCGGACATGTCGAGCAGGAAGACCTTGCCGACCACGAGGATGATGAGACAGAGCGAACCGACGCGGAGCATTTGCCGGCGGGTGACGAAAGCGGCTGCCAGCATGACGCCGCCCAGAACGAGCCAGGCGAGCGAGTAGCTGTAACTTTCCACTTCGGAAACCGGCACACGATGAAGGGCGATGCTGCCCTCGTGGAAGAGGCGGCGGATTTCCAGGCTGTAATAGGCAAAGCCCGCAATGGCCGATGCAAGCGCCATGGCCAGGCCGTTTCTTCTGGCATTGAGCTTTTGCAGGGCGGGGACGCAAAGGG
This sequence comes from Parvibaculum sp., assembly GCF_002684405.1. GTDB lineage: Bacteria > Pseudomonadota > Alphaproteobacteria > Parvibaculales > Parvibaculaceae > Parvibaculum. The sequence continues at coordinate 17,409 of NZ_NYVD01000084.1, forward strand.
CCGCCAGCAGGGCGGGCGCGAGATAGGCGAGCATCATCGCATCGAAGAAGAGCGGCCCGTTGAACCTGATGGTCGAGATAAGCGGCGACATGATGAACAGGCCGATGAAGAAGCCGGCATAGGAAAGCCCGAGCAGCACGTTTGTCATCCAGCGATAATGGGGTCTCGCCACATGGAGGCGCCATTTCATCATTGCGAGCGCGGCCGTCAGCCAGACGATGAGGAAACAGCCATGCTCGGCGAGGCCGTAACGCATGCCCGGGAAACCGAACGCATTGCCGTTGTTGAAGGCATGATTGATTTCCAGATGGATAAGGGCGAAGCCCAGAACGAGCGCGACCTGCTCCAGATAGTTCGCCGTCCTGTCCAGTCCTTCGCGGCGGAACAGCATGGCGCCGAGGCCGGTGAATGCTGCGGGCAGGCCGTAGGTGTAGAGAAGGACATTGAATATAGGCGTGGTGCCTATGCCGTATTCCGGCAGGTAGGGGTTGAAGATGAGCCGGACCAGGATCACGCCGCCGAAGAAGACCGCAATCTTCTCAAGCACCGGCACATTGAGATGGCGCCGGATGGACGCGATGCCGGGGACCAGCAGCGAAAGCGCGATGGTGAGCCATTCATTGCGGAAGGCGATGGCGAAGGTCAGCGCCAGAAAGCCGAGCGTGGCGCCGGCATAAAGCGCGATGGCAAAATCTCCCGTCGCACTGTCGCGCTGCCGCTGATTGAGCTGCTGCGTGATACCGGCATGCAGGATGGCGAGGATGAGGGCCAGGAAAGCCCATGAGACACTGGTCTCGAGCAACTCGGTGCGTGCATAGGCGATTGTGAAAAGCGTCAGCGGAACGAAGGTCGCGGCCGCCGCCCAGCTTTTCTGCCGCGCCCCGGCGATCTGTTTCAGATAGCCCGCGCCGCCGTAAAGAAGCGCGGTGAGGGCGCTTGCGAGGAGATAGCTCGTCAGCGCTTCGGAGAGAAGCGGTTGGGTGAAATAATGCGTGATGGAGGTGGAGACGTTCTGGTCCCACGCGGCCCGGGGGATGGCCCATAATCCAAGACCCGCCACGGCAAAGGGTGCGGAGATCGCGACGGCGGGGGCAAACCCCTCGCGCCGCCAGCCTGCGCCGAGGGTGAGCAGGATATAGGCCGCGAATCCGACAAGCGCCGATCCTTCATAATCGGCGGCGAAGAGGAACAGCATGATGAGGAAGCCGGTGATCGCAGCGGTGACACTTGGCGGGGACATGAAATCCGCCTTGTCGGTCTCTTGCGCGTCGTCCCATGCCCAGAAGAGCTGGAACCCGTAGAGCGCGAGCAGGTGAAGCGCGATGACGATCTCGTCGCCGGGAAGCCATAGCCCGATGAGCCAGATAAGCGGCCAGATGAGAGAGCTCCCGAGCGCAGCGTAGTTCAGCCACCGCCATTGCCGCAGCTCCGCCGTGGCGATCGCCGCGCCGATAACGAAGGTCAGGTAGAGAAAGAGAACTTCCGGATGCGGCGTATCCGACGCGATGAGCGCGGGCGTCAGCACACTGCCGAGCAGACCGATGGCGGCGAGATAGCTGGCATGAACGCCCGAAAGAAGAATGGTCACGAGGGAGACGCCGCCAAGCAGCAGGAAGGCGGCAGCGGGAGACAGCATGCCGTAAAGCGCATAGGCGGCGTAGATGGTGGCATAGCCGGCAATGCAGCCGGTCGCGGTGAGAATGGGCGGGATCGGAACATTGCCGGCTTGCGACAGGGAGACGATATCCGGGCGGCGGCGCAGCATTTCTCCCGCTGCGAGCAGCGCGACCGAAAGCAGGACGCCGAGAAAGATGCGGACGCCGGGGCCGACGAGCCCCTGTTGCACCGAATACTGAACCAGGAAGATGGCGCCGAAGGCGAGGGCGAGGCCGCCGATCCAGACCGTCCATCTGGTGCCGAGAGCCTGTTCCAGACCGCCGCCTTCTCCGTCACGCTTTCTGCGTTCCGGGGCGGGGCTGTCGGCGCGTGCGTTCGCGGGTTGCGGCGGAGGAGTTTTCGGCCTTTGAGCGACCCACCCACGGACATCCGGGGCCGTTTCCGGTCTTTTCTCTTCTCGCGGTTCGGGCGAAGCAGGCGCGTCCGCCTGCCGGGGCGTTGCGCCTTCATCCGGCGCAAGCTGGGCCTTCAGCCGTTCCACATCGTTCGTCAGGCGCTTCACCCGCCGGGAAAGCGAGTACCAGCCTGCCCCGGCGACAATGATCATGATGAAGATAAAGAACTCAACCATCGAACTCTCCCCGCGCGCGAATTATCGGGAGGGAGGGTAACGCAGATCGGGAGGGGCGGTCTGCCGATTCGTGTCAGCTATTGGCGCGGCTGCGCGAGGGGGCGAGTTTGAGGCCGGGCGCGGGGCGCTCGTTCAGCACCTCACGGCGGAAGCGGAACTGCTCGGCGGGCCGCCCGCCCGTGCGGGTGGAGACGCGGCCCGTGCGCTCCACCATGCCGCCTTTTTCGACCAGCCGGCGGAAATTCTGCTTGTGGACATGCAGCCCGATCAGCGCTTCCACCGTGCGCTGCAACTCGTAAAGTGTGAAGGTCGAGGCCATCAGCTCGAACACGACGGGGCGATATTTGATCTTGGCGCGCAGCCGGCTCATCGCCGTGGCGAGGATGCGGCGATGGTCGTACTGCATCGGACGGCCGATCACGGGCTGTCGCTCGCCCAGTGCGACGGCGCTGGC
>NZ_NYVD01000085.1 GCF_002684405.1 Parvibaculum sp.
GCCTACGATCTGGGATTCCTGAATCGTGTCGTCCCCCAGAAGCAAGTGCTCGACGCGGCATTCGAACTCGCGGAGAAGATCGCCGCGAATGGGCCGATCGCCGTTCAGGCGATTCGCAAATCCGCCCGCGAATGTCTGGGACGCCCCGAGAGCGAGGCGATGGGTATGGAGTCGCGCTTCGCAGCCCCCGTGTTCAAGACCGAGGATGCCCGCGAGGGGCCCAAGGCATTCATGGAGAAGCGCAAGCCAAACTATAAGGGCCGTTGAAGCAAGAAACCGAAATCATTACCACGGGGAGACGTTCCGATGCAGTTCGGCATTCAGATGGTTTTTCAGAATTTCGACAGAGCCAACTCTGGCGTAACCGACGGCCAGGTCTATGACGAGGAGATCCGTCTCGGGCTTTTGGCGGAAGAACTCGGCTTTGACGCATTGTGGCCCGTCGAGCATCATTTCGAGGACTATTCGTTTTGTCCCGACAACACCCAGTTCCTGAGTTACATGGCGGCGCGCACCAAACGCATCAAGTTGGGCACCGGCGCTGTCATCCTTCCCTGGAATGTGCCCGTTCGGATCGCGGAAAAGGTCGTCCTGCTGGATCACCTTTGCCAAGGCCGAACGCTCTTCGGGATGGGGCGCGGTCTGGCGCGCAAGGAATATGACGGCATGGGCGTGAACATGGACGAAGCCCGCCAACGCTTCGATGAAGCAAGCCCGATGATTATAGACGCTCTCGAGACCGGCTTCATCGAAGGAAGCGGCCCCTTCTATCCGCAGAAGCGGATAGAAATCCGTCCCAATCCGCGCGGCTCCTTCAAGGGGCGCATCTATCAGGTCGCCATGTCGCCGGAATCCGTTCTTCAGTGCGCGAAGGCTGGCGCGCGGATGGTGATCTTTGCTCAAAAGCCGTGGGAAGCTCAGGCCGAGGCCGTCAAGGAATACAAGGCTGCGTACAAGGCGCAGCATGGCGAAGACGCACCGCCGATCATGATATGCGACTTCACCTATTGCGACACCGATCCTGCTCGCGCGAAGGAGTTGGGACAGAAATATGTGACCAACTATCTGCTTTCGGTACTCGATCACTATGAACTGGCCGGCGAGCATTTTAAGAACGCCAAGGGCTACGAGTCCTACGCCCAGGCCGTCGACGCCATTCGCGCGCTCGGCAAGGATGGAATGGCCAAGACCTACCTCGATGTCACGGCCTGGGGGACGCCCAAGGAAATCGTCGAGAAGTTCGAATATCGCAAATCGCTTCTGGGCGAATTCGACATCAATCCCTGCTTCCTTTTCGGTGGCATGAGCTACGAGGAAGCAGCCGAAAGCATGCGTTCGTTTGCCAGACACGTCATACCGGCCCTGAGAAAGAGCAGCAAACGCAAGGTGGCTTGACGCGTCCGCTTCTGGAAGCCTCGTGGCGGTCTGATCTGAAAACCAGGCGACGACCCGGCTTGTCGTCGATGCCTTGGTAACGGCGATCTGGCGGCGTGGAAAGCCGGATGCGCCGATGCATCTCTCCGATCACAGGGATGCATGCTCGATGAGCCGGTCTGGAAATTGCCGGGACAGTGCAGCGATGGCGAGCGCCTCTCCTCGCTCAAGATCGAACGCATGGCCCGCAAGATCGAACCCTCACGAAATAAACGAACTTCGCAGGCCGGAAAAGATGACGACAGCGCTGTTATGCTGACACCCGGGAAGAGCGGCGCCGTCGAAGGCAAATGATTTCGGTTGATTCAGCGTCCCAACGCTGCCGACTTTCGGGATCAGCACGAAGACGAGGTTTGGGTCGGAGGAGATCTATCTCGACCCAAGGGGCAGTCGACGCCCGTCTTTCAAGGGGAGGATCGGGGGAGGAACCTCGAAATCCGCACGCCGACTGCGACTAGTGCTGACCGTCGGGTATTCTCAACATGAGACCGTCGAGATCGTCGGTCATTGTGATCTGGCAAGCAAGGCGGCTGTTTTCCGTCGAACCTTCGGCAAATTGTAGCAAGTTGGCTTCCATGCCGCCCGGCTCGGCCATGCCGGCCCGGGACATCCACGCGGCATCGACATGCACATGGCAGGTCGCGCAGGCGCATTCGCCCCCGCAATCGCCGTCGATGCCCGGCACACCGTTGTTGACCGCGGCGTCCCTCGCAGTCGTGCCACTCTTGACCGCGATAGGATATTCAGCGCCGTCCGGCTCGATGAAAATGACTGTGGGCATATTTTTCTCTTTTCGATCATGCTGGATGAAACGGCGAGTGGAGCGTTCGTTTTCGCGATGAATCGGGGGCGCCGCTCCGTCGCGAACTAATGCCCGCGCAGCTTCACCGGCAGACGGGTGAACCCGCGGATGAAGTTGGACAGCGTTCTCTCGGGCGCGCCGACGACCTCCACCTTGCTGAAACGCTTCAGGATTTCTTCCCAGATGATGCGCAACTGCAACTCCGCCACGCGGTTCCCCATGCAGCGATGGACGCCGAAACCGAAGGAAAGATGGTGACGGGAATTCGGGCGGTCGATAATGAACTCGTTCGGGCGGTCAATTACCTCGTCGTCCCGGTTTCCCGAGAGGTACCACATAACGACTTTGTCGCCCTTTCTGATCTTCTTGCCACCGATTTCGGCGTCCATGAGTGCCGTCCGACGCATATGCGTCAGCGGCGTCTGCCAGCGGATGATCTCGGGGATCATTTTCGGGATGAGGCCTGGATCGGCCATGAGCTTGCGGTATTCGGCCGGGTTCTGATTAAGGGCGAGCACCCCGCCGCTGATGGAATTGCGCGTGGTGTCGTTACCGCCGACGATCAGGAGAATCAGGTTGCCCAGAAATTCGAGATACGGCATGTCCCGCGTCGCGGGCGAATGCACCATCATCGAGATCAGATCGGGCTTCGGCGGCTCGTTGGCCCGCTTGTCCCAAAGGCCCTTGAAGTATTGCGCACATTCGAGGAGCTCCTCGCGGCGCTGCTCAAACGAAGAAACCACGCCCGTCTCCGGCGTCGCGGTCGCAACATCCGACCAGCGAGTGAGCTTGCGCCGCTCCTCCCAGGGGAAGTCGAACAGTGTCGCCAGCGTCATCGTCGTAAGCTCGATGGAAACCCGGTCAACCCAGTCGATCTCCTCGCCGACGGGAAGCGAATCGAGAATAAGCCCCGCGCGCTCGCGGATGATGGGCTCCAGCAGAACAAGGTTGGACGGGGCGACAGCCGGACTGACTGCCTTGCGCTGAGCGTCATGCTTGGGCGGATCCATCGCAATGAACATCTCAAGTTCAAGCGACGCTTCGCCGCTTTGCATGTCCTGCAGGGTGATACCACCAAGTTTAGCCTCCGAGGAGAACGTCTGGTGGTTCACTTCGACCTGCATGATGTCGTTGAATTTCGTTACCGACCAGTAAGGGCCATAGGCGCTCTCGGGGCAATAATGGACGGGGTCTTCCCGCCGCAGCCGTGTGAAGTAGCTCCCGATCGTGTCGCTTTGAAAGAGCTTTGGATCGCTGACATCCATCTGAGAAAGCGGGACCGTCGAAGCCGGATCTCTAGTCAATGTGTCGGTCGTCATCTCTCCGTCCTCCCGATCGACAGCTACGCGGCATCCCCCCGTCATGGCGCATGCAATCTTTTGTGTAATTCATTATAATAAATCATATGGACGATTCAGCGTCAAACGCTTTTGTCCCGCAGGCTCCCCCAAAAACCGGCAGCGAGGCTGCCGCAGATACATCAATCCAGGACGAATCCTTCATAATCCTTGGCCGCGGCGGTATTGCACCGGTCCATATACATGGGCACGCCGGGGAAATTCAGAAGCTGCCGCGGTTTCCCGGGAACGTTGGCACCCATGTACCAGGAATCGGCCCGGGGAAAGAGCGTCATGTCGGCGATGGCGTTCAGGAACTGCGTCCATTCTTCCTCCGCCTGAGCGGTCGCCTCGATCCGCCGCTTGTTATTCTCGCGCATATGTTTGAGGCAACCGACGACCCACTCACCCTGCAATTCGGCACATGTCGGGCCGTTGCAGAATCCGGAAGGACTCTGCGGACCGTAAAGAAAAAGCATGTTCGGGAATCCCGACGTCGCGAAACCGAGATAAGTACGCGCGCCTTCGGTCCATCTTTCCTTGAGCGTCACACCGCCCGTCCCGCGTATATCGATCTGTGTCAACCCGCCGGTCACGGCGTCGAATCCCGTCGCCAGAACAAGCATATCGAGTTCAACCAGACCATCCGCCGTGCGCACGCCTTCGGGAACTATTTCCGCGATGGGCGTCTCTCGCACATCTATCAGGCTGACGTTGTCCTGATTGAACACTTCGTAATACCACTGCTCCAGCGAAGGCCGCTTGACGCCGAAGGGATGTGGCGGCTCCATCGGCGCGAGTTTGTCGGCCAATGCCGGATCCTTGATCCGGGCGCGGGTCTTGTCGCGCCAGAAATCGTACATGGTACGATTTGCTTCCTCATTCGTCAGGATGTCGGAAAATCCACCAATCCAGTAGTGGAAGCCGCCTTTCTGCCAAAGCCTTTCATAAAGCGCGCAGCGCTCTTCCGGCGGCACTTCCAGCGCGGACCTTTCGTCCCTCAGGATGTCGAATCCGCCAAACGTCTCCCGCCGTACACGGAATATCTCCGGATAATCGGCCTTCATCCGCTGCTGCGTCTCGACATCGAGCTTGCGCTGCTGCATCGGCAGAGCGAGGATCGGCGTGCGCTGGAACACCGTCAGATGTGCCGCATCCTTGCTGGCTTCCTGTACCACCTGAACGCCGCTCGCTCCGGTTCCCACGACGCCAACCCGCTTGCCCGTGAAACTGGCGCCTTCCTGGGGCCACAATCCCGTGTGAAATGATTCTCCCGCGAAGCTTTCAAGACCCTTGTAGTTCGGAATATAGGGTTTCGACGCAAAACCTGTGCAAAGGATAAAGAACCGGGCGCGCACGACGGCGCCATCGGTCGTGCGGATGACCCATTGATCGCGCGCTTCGTCGAATTCCGCCGCGCTGACGCGCGTGCCAAATCTTATGTCACGGCTGAGATCGAGTTTTTTGTCGACGTAGTGGAAGTAGCGGCGCAGCTCGTCCCAAGCCGGAAACCTCTCGGTCCAGTTCCAGTCGCGCCATAATTCCTCGATCGAAAATTCATAAATCGGGACATGAGAATCGACCCGCGCGCCAGGATAGCAGTTCCAGTACCAGATGCCCCCCATGTCGGCACCGGCCTCAAACAGGCGCACTTTGAAACCTTCTTGCCGCAAGCGGTGAAGCTGATAGATGCCATTGAATCCCGCTCCGACAATGAGGGCATCGAATACCTCGGCATCGTCATTTTTTTGCGTCTGGCCGGATTGTAGCGAACTCATGGAAACAGCTTCCCTTCCTATCCCCGCCACGAAACGGTGGATATCGTTCCGGAATTTACTTCATCAAAACCATATTCGGTCGCCGAGCAATCTTCCTCGCAGCGCCGGGAGGGGAGCTGCGTTGCCTAAGCGGGCTTTGGATCGCGAATGAGAACGGTGCCTTGGGCCGCACAACAGGCGCGGCCCTCGTTCGTCACATCTATACGAACCACCGCAGTCGATTTTGTCATCGCAATCAGTTCAGCCACTGCTGTAACCTTGCCCGACGATACCGGCGCCAGCAGATTGAGCTTGAATTCCGTCGTGGCCGCCCACTGTCCTTTCCGCATATGCGGATAGCAAACGCAGCCGAGAACATGGTCGCACATCGCAGCCAGCACCCCACCATGCATGTTTCCGATCGGCGTCAACAGCCGGTCGGAAACTTCCATCTCGGCAGTGAGCTTGCCCGGCTCGATATGCGTGATGCGGACCCCCAGAAATTCGGGCAACCCTTTCATTGAATTGCTGGCGTTTATGAAACCCTCTGCGATCTCCTGGTTGAACTCCGGCAGTTTTGCAACGATTGTCATTTCGTTTTCTCCGAACCTTCAATAAATGATCCCCAGGGCGCGCAGCCGAGGCTTACAGATAGGCGTTTGCACTGCTCAACGAGCTCTCGGCGCTTTTCACGAGATCGGCCATGACTTCCGCAGCCGGCTTTACCTTGTGAATGAGGCCCATGCCCTGCCCTGCGAAACCGGGAGCGATGTCTTTCCGCTTTACCGCCGCCGCCGCCGCCAGAACCGGCATCGCAACCATGGGCTGGAAGGGCATGGGCAACGGCTCCAGACCCGCCTCGACAAAAGCCTCGGACCACTTGTTGCGAATGATCCGGGCCGGCTTTCCGGTGACCGTTCGCGAAACAAGTGTGTCACCGTCACCCGACTCGACGATCGCTTCCTTCTGGAAGTCCTCGATGCCCGCCTCGTCGGTCGCGAGAAACGCCGTACCGATCCAGGCACCTTCGGCGCCGAGCATCATTGCAGCCGCGATCCCGCGCCCGTCGGAAATGCCGCCCGCGCCGAGCACGGGAATGCGACCCGCAACCGCATCGACAACCTGCGGGATGAGCGCCATCGTTCCGATGGGCGAGTTATGCCCGCCCCCGTCATGACCTTGCGCAACGATCAGATCGATGCCGGAATTGACCACCTGCAGGGCATGCTTTACGGCGCCGACGACTGCCATCACCTTGGTGCCGTTGGCGTGGAGCCGATCAAGCCAGGGTCCCGGATTGCCGAGACCCGCCGCATAGACAGGAACCCGTTCCTCAACAACGACTTCCATTTGCGCTTCGAAGAATTCTTTCGAAAACAACGGCGCGCTCGATTTGGACGACCGGTGAGCTTCCTCGGATTCCCGCGCCCTGGATTTCAGCGGCGGTATGTTTTCCTTCTTCAGAAAATCTTGCGCGAATTTTTGGTACTCAGGCAGCAGATCCATCGGAGACGGACCCGCCTTGCCTTTGTAGGCTTCCCTGCGCACGGAGGCTGGCAGCAGGGTGTCTACACCAAATGGTTTGTCCGTCAACGATCGCGTTTCCCGAATCCATTCGCGCAGCTGATCGGGAGAACAAGCAGCCGCACCAAGCACACCGAGGCCACCCGCATTCGATACCGCCGCCGCAAGCCGTGGAACGCTCGCACCGCCCATACCGGCCAGCAAAATCGGGTATTTGATTCCCAGAATATCACATACTCGGCTATGCAGAGTCATAGCTAACCTCCCATGGGCGACTTCATCGGCCGCGTTATTTATGATCATAAATTAGCGACGCCCAAGGACCGGCGCAAGTGCCGCAAAAAACGACATCGAAATCGCTAGCACTCGCCTAGCGTTTCCGTCGGGGAACCCGCGGCACGCTCAGGTCGTCCACATCCTGCCAACGCACGATCTTGGACATGATGTCGGGATGACGAGATTCCAGATACTTGTCGGATCGGCTTATGAACCGGGACATTTCGGTGAAGGCGAGGTCCGGATTGCGATCTTCAATCGCCTTGAGAAGCCGTCCGTACGCCTTGATCTGATAATCACGCTCACCTTCGGTGTAAGTTATGCCGACTTCCGACGCATTCGTAATGTTGTGAAGCGAACTGATCAGAAATCCGATCAAGGGATTGCCAGACGCCCACGCAAGCACGTCGTGGAAACGCCTGTTCTCCTCCGCATAGGAGTCGCAAGATACGGACAGCGTCTTCAAAGTGGCCAATGAGGTATTCAGCTTGTCGATATCCTCATCGGACGCACGCTCCGCCGCAAGCGCCGCCATGGTCGGGCCGACCGCTTGCCTCACTTCAATCAGCGAACGGAATGTGGTGCCGAGAAACTGCAGCAGCAACGCCATTGTACTGGCAAAATCTTTCGGTCGAGGCTCCTGAACAACCGGCCCGCCGCCGGGGCCGGGCCGCAGAAAAATGATGCCCTGCAGTTCCAGAAACCTGAGCGCCTCCCGCAAAGTCGCGCGGGCCACGCCATACCGTAAGAGCATCTCCTGTTCCGGTGGCAAGCGATCTCCGACCTCGGCACCTTGCTGCTCAATGTCGTCGACAATCTGCCTCGCAACTGTGAGGGCACGCTTGCCGGACCCTTTCGGAAATCGGCCAACTCGCGAAACGGACACGCTCGCTTTCATTCGTATACCTGCATTCTTCGTTTTCAAGACCAATCGCCCCCCATCAGGGAACGGTTGGGCGAACCCGACTACAATACCATCGTCCGTGTTTGCAACATCCCATCAATTTATCATAATGGATTCCGGCTCTTAATACACATACGAAGAACATTGGAAAAAGGCGTTTGATGTCAGAAAACCGGACCTTGTTCACCCTTGTCCAAAATCTCAAAATCGCGGCGGACGCATTCGGCCCCGACCATGGGCGTCCGGTCATGCTCGCCCATGGCGGCGGACAGACACGCCATGCTTGGCAAGCCTGCGGTAAAAGGTTGGGACAAAACGGATACTACACCCTCGCCGTCGATTTGCGCGGGCACGGCGAAAGCGACTGGTCTCCGGACGGAGACTACAGAATGGAGCGTTTCGCGGAGGATCTCCTCGACATCGCGGACGGCTTCTCCGTGCCTCCGGTCCTGGTTGGCGCATCTCTGGGCGGCATCGCGGGCATGATCGCGCAGGGAGAATA